>SBGO01000562.1 GCA_006226565.1 Deltaproteobacteria bacterium
CTTCGTCAGCTGCGCCCGCGGGCGCGATGGCGAGGTGGTCGCGGCCTGGTACGACCACGACGCGCGCGCGCTCATGGCCGGCCGCTGGCCCTTCTCCGGCGCCGCCACCGTCGTCGACGCCGCCGACGGGGCCGATCTCGGACGCCACGCCCGCGTCGCCGTCGCCCCGGACGGGCGCCTCACCGTCGTCTACCGCGACGAGACGGCCGGCGCGTTGCGCGTCGCCGAGGCGGCGAACGTCGCGGGCCCGTGGACCCGCAGCGTCGTCGACGCCGATCCGAACGGCGTCCTCGACCTCGGGGCGTGGCCGGATCTGCGCTTCGACGCCGAGGGCGCCCCGATCCTCGCCTACGGCGAGGCGACCCGCGGCGACATCCGCGTCGCGCGACGCGGCGCCGAAGGCTGCTGGGCGATCGACACGGTGCTCGCCGACGGCGGCTTCGCCTGGCCCGGCGTCGTCGACGCCGGCGCCGGCGCGCTCGACGTGAGCGCGCTCGCCTTCCGCTTCACCGCGGAGCTGCGCCCGGACCACGCGCCGGTCCTCGTCCGCGTGCCCGCGCCGCGAGCCTGTGATTGACATCGGCGGAGCGGCGCCCACCTATTGAAGTCGGACGACGAAGCGAGGCGCGACGGGTGCAGAGCGAGCGGGAGATGCTGATCCTCAGGGAGGTCGTCGAGGCGTACATCGCCTCCGGCGAGGCGGTGGGCTCCAAGGTGGTCGCGCAGCGGCTCCGGAACAGCCTCTCGCCGGCGTCCATCCGCAGCACCATGCACAGCCTCGGCGAGTCGGGGCTGCTCGCCAAGCCGCACACCTCCGCCGGCCGCGTCCCGACCGATCGCGGCTACCGCGCCTACCTCGACGCGCTGCGGCGGCCGGCGCCGCTGCGCCCGCGGGATCTCGACCTGGCGTCGCCCCTCGGCGACCCCGGCTGGGACGACGGCTTCTCCGCCCAGGAGGTCCTGCGCAACGCCGCCCACGCCCTGTCGCTCCACCTCGGGGCGATCAGCCTCATCTTCGCGCCGCCGATGGAGTCCGCGGTGCTGCAGAGCATCCAGCTCGTGTGGCTCGGGCCGCGGCGGGTGCTCGCCATCGCCGTCACCCAGGGGGGCGTCGTCCACGAGCGGCTCCTGCGGGTGGAGCCGGAGCTCGTCCGCGAGGACCTCGAGGGCCTCTCCAACTACCTCAACCAGCTCCTCCCCGGGCGCACGCTCGACGAGGTGCGGGCGCTGATCGACGCCGAGCAGCGCCGCGACCGGGCCGCCCACAGCGCCCTCGAGCAGCAGGCGCTGGAGATCGGCCGCCGCGCGCTGGGCCACGTGGACGACGCGCCGCTGGTCGTGGACGGCGCCGCGCGCCTCCTCGAGACGAAGGAGTTCGCGGAGGCGCCGGACAAGGCCGCCGAGCTCCTGCGCGCCCTCGAGCAGCGCGCCGCCTGGCTCGAGCTCCTCGATCGCGTCGCCGACGCCGACGACATCGAGGTCTACATCGGGCACGAGAACCGGCGCCCGGCCCTCGAGCCGTGCGCCCTCGTGGCCGGTCGCTACGACAGCGACGGCGGCGTGGGCCTCGTCGCCGTGGTCGGCCCGAAGCGCCTCGACTACCGTCGGGCCATCCCCCTGGTGCGCGTCGTCGCCCACCGCCTGTCCACCGTCCTCCGGAGCCACGGCGACGAGCTCTCTGCGACCGGCTGAGCCGACGCGGACCCCGCGCGCCGGCGCGAGCGGCCGTGTGGCCGCGCGCTGCAAGTCGTTGACACGCGACCGCCAGAGGGCTAAAAACTCGCGCCTCTTTATGGCCTGTGTGCATTGATGAACCGCAACGCCCCCACCTCCACGCCCCTCCGCCCGCAGCTGCTGCGGGTGGCGCTCGTCGCGCTGTTCGCGTGGCTCGGGGTCGGTGTGTCGGCGTGCGCCAGCGGTGACCGGGTCGCCAGCGAGGGGATCAGCGACACCGCGCGCCGGGCCTACTACGAGGGGATGCAGGAGCTCGTCGACGGCAACTACATCGCCGCGACCCAGCTCTTCCAGAACGTCGCCCGCAGCCCGCGCTACGTCCGCTACGCGGCGCTCGCCCGGCTCCGCATCGGGGACGCGCTGTACCTGCAGGATCGCTATCAAGAGGCGACCGAGATCTACCGCTCGTTCACGAGCCAGTACAAGAGCGACCCGAACCTGCCCTACGCGCGGTTCCAGGTCGCGGCCTGCTACTACAACCGGGTGCCCAGCGAGTGGTTCGCCTCGCCCCCGGCCCACGAGATGGACCAGACGCTCACCTTCCAGGCGGAGGCGGAGCTGAAGGGCTTCCTCGACACCTTCCCGACCAGCCGCTTCGCGCCCGACGCGCGCAAGATGCTGGCCGAGGTGCGGCAGATGCTGTTCGATTCCGAGCTCTTCGCGGCGGACTTCTACGCCGCGAAGGGGCGCTACCGTGCGGTGGCCTGGCGGCTCGACCGGGCCATCGACAACTACCCCGAGCTCGGACTCGAGGAGTCTCTCGTCTGGCGGATGGCGGATGCCTACGCCAAGAGCGGCGATCAGGCCCAGGCGGCCAAAGCCTACGGGCTCTATCTCAAGAGCTTCCCCGAGGGGGAGCACAAGCACGAGGCCAAAGAGCGGATGGAGAAGATCCGCAATGGCGTCGACGATCATGGGAGGACGTGAGAAATGGCTGTTACGCCCAAGCAGATGGTGGAGAAGCGTTTTGGCACCCGGTCGGACCTGGTGGCCGCGATCATGCCCCTCGTCGGTGGTGACGACGGGACCCGGAGCCGGCTGATGGGGACCACCAACGCCAAGCTTCTGCGCATCTACGAGACGGCCAAGAAGGTGCAGGACACCTTTGGCGGCAAGAGCGGCCTGATCGACGCGATCGCCCGTCTCCAGTTCCCGAAGGGCGCCCCGAACGCGGGCTGGCGCGAGAAGATGGAGGGCCGGACGGTCAAGCGTCTGCTCGACGACCATCGCCAGCTCAAGGGCGCCGCGAAGGCGGGCTGACGGACGCTCCACCTCGTTGTGCGCTGCGTCAGGACGCAGCGCGCAGCGTCACGTGTCGCGTTGACAGGGGTTGGGAGGTCTGGTCAAATCGACCCTACGACCTCCGTCTGCTGCATACGGTGGTCAGCAGGCTATCCCCGCCAACCACACTGCCGGTGCCGCACCGGTCGTCCGGGCAGGAGCACGGAAACGGCTCAAGCGCGTCGGTATCAAGGAGTGTGAATGCAGCCCACGTTCAAGATCGGCGATAAGGCCGTCTACCCGGCGCAGGGCGTGACGGAGATCATGGGCATCGAGACCATGGAGATCTCCGGGATGCAGCAGAACTTCTATGTTCTGCGTGTCCTGGACACGGAGCGGAAGATCCGCATCCCGATCAACAAGGTCAACTCGGTGGGCCTGCGCTCCGTCATCACGGTCGAAGAGGTCGAGGAGGTCTACGAGATCCTCCGCGAGCGGCCGGAGAAGTTCGACCAGCAGACCTGGAACCGTCGGCAGCGTCGGTACTGGGAGAAGATCAAGACGGGGTCGGTGTACGACGTCGCCGAGGTCCTGCGGGATCTGTATCTTCTCAAGTACGACAAGACCCTGTCGTTCGGTGAGAAGAAGATGTTGGACACCGCCCAGAACCTGCTCGTCAAGGAGCTCTCGATCGCCCGTGAGACGGGTGAGCTCGAGATCGAGCAGGAGCTGGAAGGGATCTTCGCGGACGCTCATCCGCCCGAGGAAGAGCTCGCCGCCGAGGCGTAGCTCGCGAGACTCGACGGGGCGAGGGGCTTCACGGCACCTCGCCCCGCGCGTTTCGTCTCAGACGTCTACGCACCAGCGCTGAATGAGCGCGACGTAGAACTTGAACGCGGCCTCGAGGTGGGCCAGCGGCACGGCCTCGTCGTCGCGGTAGAGGTCGCCCGGTCCCCGGCCCGGTCCGAAGACGAGGGTCTCGACACCGGCCTGCCGGAGCAGCGCCGCGTCCGTCGTCAGGACGCCGCCGGTCGTCGTCGGGACCAGCCCCGCGGCGTTCGCGGCGTAGCGGGTGGCCGCGCGCAGCTCCGGAGAGGCGTCCGGCGCGGTGAAGGCCGGGCGGTCCTGGAAGACCTCGATGCCGACCTCGACCTCGTCCTCGCCCGCGAGGGCCTGGCCGACGGCGTGCGCGAACTGCTCGCAGACCTCCTCGGTCGAGACGCCGGGGCCGGTCCACAGCATCACCGTGCCGGCGACCGAGTTGCGGTCGGTCTGGAGCCAGCCGGTGCTGCTCGTGACCGGCGGCCGCGCGATGGGGACGTTGCGCTGGGCGCCGAGGCGCTCGGTCACCGCCGCGACGCCGGCGTCGCGGGCCTTCAGCCAGGCCTCGAAGAGCGCGTCGAGGGGGAAGGGGAGGGCCGTGCCGTCGGCGATCGGCCGGACGACGACGTCGGGCCCGAGGTCGGGCGGCTCCTCGCCGCTCGTCGCGATGCGCAGGACGCAGCGGCCGGGGACCCGGTTGGCCGCCTCGCCGGCTTCGAAGCCGAGGACGCGGATCTCGGCCTGCTCGCGCAGGCGGGCGAGGGTCGCGATCCCCGCGTCGATCGCGTCGATCCCGAGGGCTGGCATCTGGGCGTGGGCCGAGCGGCCGGTGACCTCGAGCTCGAAGAAGCCCCGTGAGGGGGGCATCCGGCGGTGCCGCAGGCGGCGGCTGAGCTCGAGCTTGAGCCCGATGCAGCCGGGGTGATCGGTCCAGACCTCGAGGTTGGTCGGGGCGCCGATGACCGCCACGCCGTTCGGGGTCGGCCCGGTCGCGAGCAGCGAGCGGATCCCCGAGCCGGTGCTCTCCTCGCCGGCCAGGGTGACCACGTGGATGGGTCGCCGCAGCTCCTCGAGGCGGAAGCGGGAGGCGGCCAGGATCTTGAGGACCGCGTCGACCTTGCCGCTGGTGGCGCCGAGGCCGTGGAGCATCCCGCTCCCGGGGATGGCGCGGGCGGCGAAGGGGTCGCCGCCGGTGGACGCCCAGCGCGCCGGGATGGGGCCGACGCTGGAGTTGATGTAGCTGATGAGCCAGAGCGGGGGCCCGTCGACGTCGCCGCCGCGCTTGCTGCCGATGAGGTTGACGCGCTCGACCGAGCCGCCGCTCGAGACCTGCTCGAAGATCGAGAACTCGCCGTAGTAGAGGAGGTCCATGAGGAAGGCGACGGCGTCGTTGGCGCCGTGGCGGAGCCGCGAGTCGCGGCCGAGCATGTCGACGGCGGCCTGGATCGGGTGAATCGGCATCCGACGGATCTCCTGGTGGTGGCCGGCGCCCCGGGTGGGCGCTCGCGGGCCGCGCCGGGTGGCGCGCCGCATCGCCGTGGTCGGCGCGCGCTGCGTGGCGCGGCGCCGGCAACCCTGATAGGAGAGACGGGCCCCGGGCGCCTGTCAACCGGGGCGGCGCGGTCGTCGGGATCGCGCTCGGCGACGAGGAGGGGACGTGAGGGCGGTCGTTCAGCGAGTCAGCGAGGCGCGAGTGACGGTGGACGGCGAGCTCGTGGGCGCGCTGCCCGAGGGCACGCCCGGGCTGCTCGTGCTGCTCGGCGCGGGCGACGGGGACGGCGACGCCGAGGCGGAGTCCCTCGCCGACAAGATCTGCGGCCTGCGGGTCTTCGAGGACGCCGAGGGCAAGATGAACCTCGGGCTCACGGACGTCGGCGGCGCCTTGCTCGTCGTGAGCCAGTTCACGCTCTACGGCGACTGCCGGAAGGGCCGCCGGCCGTCCTTCGTCCGGGCCCTCGAGCCGGTGGAGGCCGCGCGCCTCGTCGAGGTCTTCGTGGCGCGCGCGCGACAGCACGTCGCCCACGTCGCGACCGGGCGCTTCCAGGCGCACATGGCGGTGAGCCTGGTCAACGACGGGCCCGTGACCCTGCTCCTCGACACCGAGCGGAGCTTCTAGCGGCGCGCGCGGCGTCGGCGATCCCGGTCCCGCGCTTGCGAGGGGGCGGGGCAGGGAGGCGCTCCCGCACCGCGGTAGAAGAGCCGCCGCGGAGGCCCGTGAGAGGGCTCAAACCCAGGCTTGACGCCCTCTGGCGCGCGTGTCTATCATCCGCCCCTCGCCGGGCCCCCGTGTGTGCGCACGCTCGCGGGCGCCTCGGCGTGAGTTCCACATCGGAGCGGGCCTCATGGCCCCCCCGCGAGGTGAGCATGGCGAACGACGGCGACAAGCAGGATCCGACGGCCGAGACCCCCAGCGAGACGGCCGAGACCGGAGCCGCCGCCACGGCCGAAGACGTAGCTGCGACCGCGAAGGCGGAGGAGCTGGCGAAGCTGGCCGCCGAGGCCAAGGCGCCGTCCCAGGAGCCCGAGCCCCCCGACCTCGGCGTCGAGGCGCGCGAGGACAAGCCCGCGGTCGCCCCGTCGGCGAGCGCGACCCGCGTGCAGCCGGCGGACCCCGCCAGCATGCTCGAGATCAAGCCGAACAGCGAGGGCCTCTTCGGCACCGACGTGATCGACAAGGAGGCCGGCGATCGCTACACGCCCGATCGCCCCTACCTGACCGAGCGTCGCAACCGCCCGGCCATCATCGCGCTCATCATCGCGGTCCTGCTGATCATCGGCGGCATCGTCTACCTGATGACCGACGAGGACGCGAGCACGCGCGTGAAGTGGTTCCTCGCGGGCACGAACTGCGCGATGGACCAGAAGACGATGGAGCCGGTGCTGCCGGTCCCGCCGGAGCCGCCGGGCAACCTGAACTGCCTGCAGATCTACGTCGAGCAGGCCCGCCGCGCCGCCGAGGCGCGCTGGAAGGCCGAGGACTTCCGCTCGCGTCACATCTACGGCGACGTCACCCTGACCTACTTCCCGAACGACGCGCGCGTCGACGTCTTCGAGGCGAAGTTCGTGCAGGAGGGCAAGGCCTGGACGCGCAACGAGGCCGGCCCGGGCGACATCGTGTGCGACGGCCTGTTCGTCGAGACGGCGCCCGACGCGATGATGACGACGGCGCTCAAGTCGCAGAAGCGCTGCGAGCGGCAGCTCAAGAACAAGACGGCGGAGCTCAAGGAGAACGAGTTCCTCAACGACCTCCCGCTGAAGAACCTGCCGATCTTCGAGACCGACAAGTGCACCGACCAGTGGGAGACCTGGAACGCCGAGAGCCAGAACTGCAAGGGCGGCGACGGCTTCTACAAGCTCGGCGCGGTCATCAACGCCTACACCTACGAGTACCGCATCGTGCTGTCCCGCGAGGGCTACGAGCCGCGTGAGTTCGTGTGGCGCAAGAGCGACTGGCGCCGCGGCTCGCCGAACTACACGATGGACTGGCCGGGCGCGGATCTCATCCCGAAGCCCGAGACGCAGATGAAGAACTACGCGCAGGCCGAGTGCGCGCTCTTCTGCTACCAGGTCATGAAGGAGATCCCCTACAAGGACATCCCGCCCGACACCCTCGAGCGTATCCTGCAGCGTAACGGCTTCAAGGACGAGGAGGTCTTCAAGAAGGCCCACGAGGTCCTGACCCGCGGCGACTTCACCCCGTGGTGGCAGGCCAAGGAGAAGACCATCATGGAGCTCAAGCGCAAGGACTGCGAGGACGAGGAGCGCAACGTGTGCGCCGAGATCGCCGCGCCGGCTCCCGAGGAAGCGCCGCAGCCCGAGTAGCTCCGGCTCCTCTCCGAGACCCCGAAGACGCCCGCCTTGCGCGGGCGTTTTCGTTTCTTGGGGCGTAGCGCCGGGGCGCGTTTCGTCGATGACGCGGGCGCCGCGGGGGGAGGCCCGGCCGTCACGGGGAGGGCAGCCGGCGCCGGGGAGGGCCGCGGGACGTCGGAGTCGGCGGGCCGCCACGGACCGCGCGTCGCCGAGGGCGCGCCCCGTCAGTCCTCGAGGACCCCGTCGGGAGCGCGCCAGCGGGCCCACGCTTCGGGCGTGCGGCGGCCGCTCAGGAAGTCGACGGCGTCGGTCGCGAGGGCGGCGACCCGGGGATCCGGGTCGTGCGTCAGGCGCCGCAGGCGGTCGAGGGCGCTGGTCGCGTTCATGCGCACGAGCCGCGTCACGGCCCAGCGGAGCTCGTCGGTCCAGCCGCGGTCGAGGAACGGCAGCAGCCCGTCCACGAAGCGGCCCACCTCGGCGTCGCCGCGGTCCACCCCGGGGTGGAAGGGGGCGGCGTCGAGGCAGCCGGCGAGCCGCTCGTCGACGCCGCAGTAGACGCGGACGTGGAAGTGCTCGGCGTGGGGGCTGGAGTCGCCCGGCTGCGCCAGGACCGCGGCGGCGCGGGCGAGGAGCTCGGGCGCGGCCCCGACCGCGCGCGCCTCGGCGAGCAGCGCCTCGCGGAGATAGGACACCACGAAGATCCACTGGATCTGGACCTCGGGGTCCTCGAGGAGCGCGGCGACGAGCGCCCAGTTGCGCGCCGTGTCGAAGCGCATCCCGGCCGCCGCCCGCAGGTCCTCGGCGACGACCGTCATGGTCGGGAGGTCGCCGAGCGCGCCGTCCACCGTGCGACGGTAGAAGGCGAGGTCCACGTCGCGCCCGCTGTTGTGGCTCGCGTGGTTGGAGAGGTCGCCGCCGTGGCGCGCGCTGGCGTCCCCCGCCCACAGCACGCTCCCGGG
>SBGO01000653.1 GCA_006226565.1 Deltaproteobacteria bacterium
GCCGCGGCCTGTGACGCCGCCGGCGCGAAGTGCCAGTCGCGCTGCGCCCGGGGCGGGGCGGTCGAGTGGCGTCCGGCCCAGCCGCCCGCGGACTGCGCCCCGTAGGGGTGGCGCGCGGGCGACTCGTTCGCCTTGATTTCGTCTGCGTCGACAGCCCTGCACGACTCGGAAGGCGAGGTCCGAACGCGCGTCGCCCGGACCTCGCCCTCCGCGATCAGCTCTCCTCGGGCGGGGTGACCCGGAAGTCGAGCGCCCCGTCCACCACGTCGAGGACCACGCTGCTGCCGTCCACGATGCTGCCGGCGATGATCCGGCGGCCGAGCGACGTCTCGATGTGGCGCTGGATGTAGCGCTTGAGCGGTCGCGCGCCGTAGACCGGGTCGTAGCCGGCGTTGGCGATGAACGTCAGCGCGTCGTCCGTCGGCTCGAAGCGGATCTGCCGATCGTCGAGGCGGCCGGCCAGACGGCGGAGCTGGATACCGACGATCTGCTTGATCTCGCCGCGGGTCAGCGGCGTGAAGACGGCGATCTCGTCCACGCGGTTGAGGAACTCCGGCCGGAAGCTCCGGCGGAGCTCCCCCATCACGGCGTCCCGCGCGCCCTCGGCGAGGCTACCGTCGGACCTGACCGCGTCGAGCAGGAGCGGCGAGCCGACGTTCGAGGTCATGATGACGACCGTGTTCCGGAACGAGACCGTGCGGCCGTGGCCGTCGGTGAGGCGCCCGTCGTCGAGGAGCTGGAGCAGCACGTTGAAGACGTCGTGGTGCGCCTTCTCGAGCTCGTCGAAGAGGATGACGCTGTACGGGCGGCGCCGCACCGCCTCGGTCAGCTGGCCGCCCTCGTCGTAGCCGACGTAGCCCGGCGGCGCGCCGATGAGGCGGCTGACCGTGTGCTTGTCCATGTACTCCGACATGTCGATGCGGACGATCGCGTCCTCGCTGTCGAAGAGCGTCTCGGCCAGCGCCCGCGCCAGCTCGGTCTTCCCGACGCCGGTCGGCCCGAGGAAGAGGAACGAGCCGATGGGGCGGTTCGGGTCCTTGAGCCCGCTGCGGGCGCGCAGCACCGCGTCGGCGACCGCGTCGACGGCGTCGTCCTGACCCACCACGCGCTCGTGGAGCTGGTCGGCGAGGCGCAGGAGCTTCTCGCGCTCGCCCTCGAGGAGCTTGGACACCGGCACCCCGGTCCAGCGGCTCACGACGGCGGCCACGTCCTCCTCGTCGACCGCCTGGCGGAGGAGCGGCTTGCCGCTCTGGCTGGCGCGCGCCTTCTGCTCGGCCGCCGCGATCTCGCGCTCGAGCTCCGGCACGCGGCCGAACTTGAGGCGCGCGGCCTCGTTGAGGTTGTAGGTCCGCTCGGCCTCCTCGATCTTGTGGCCGACGTCGACGAGCTCCTCCTTGAGCGCGCGGACGTGCTCGATGGCGCCCTTCTCGAACTCGTACTGCGCCTTGAGCGCCGCCGCCTGCTCGCGGGTGTTGGCGAGCTCCTCGCGCAGGTGCTCGAGACGGACGAGCGAGGCGGAGTCGGACTCCTTGAGGAGCGACTGCTCCTCGATCTCGAGCTGCAGGATGCGCCGCGTCGCGAGCTCGAGCTCGGCCGGCATCGAGGTGATCTCGGTGTGGATCGTGGCGCCCGCCTCGTCGATGAGGTCGATCGCCTTGTCGGGCAGGAAGCGGTCGGTGATGTAGCGGTCGGACAGCACGGCCGCCGCGACGAGGGCGCGGTCGCGGATCTCGACCCCGTGGTGCACCTCGAAGAGCTCCTTGACCCCGCGCAGGATGGAGATCGTGTCCTCGACCGTGGAGGCCGCGACGGTCACCGGCTGGAAGCGCCGCTCGAGCGCCTTGTCGGCCTCGATGTACTTCCGGTACTCGTCGAGGGTCGTCGCCCCGATGCAGTGCAGCTCGCCCCGCGCGAGCATCGGCTTGAGGAGGTTGCCGGCGTCCATCGCCCCCTCGGACTTGCCGGCGCCGACGATGGTGTGCAGCTCGTCGATGAAGAGGATCACCGCGCCGTCGGAGGCCTGGACCTCCTTCAGCACCGCCTTCAGGCGCTCCTCGAACTCGCCGCGGTACTTCGCGCCGGCGATGAGCGCGCCCATATCGAGCGCGAACACCGTCTTGTCCTTGAGGGTCTCGGGGACGTCGCCGCGCACGATGCGGTGCGCGAGCCCCTCGACGATGGCGGTCTTGCCGACGCCGGGCTCGCCGATGAGCACCGGGTTGTTCTTCGTCCGCCGCGACAGGATACGCACCACGCGGCGTATCTCCTCGTCGCGCCCGATCACCGGGTTGAGCTTTCCGTCGCGCGCCTCGGACACGAGATCCCGCCCGTACTTGGCGAGCGCCTCGTAGGCGGCCTCGGGGTTCGCGGAGGTCACGCGCTGGTTGCCGCGGATCTCCGTGATGGCGGCGAGCAGCCGCTCGCGCGTGAAGTTGAAGGTCTCGAGCAGCCGCTGGATCGGCGTGTGCTTGCCCATCCGGCTCAGGAACCCGAGGAGCACGTGCTCGACGCTCGTGTACTCGTCGCTCATGCGCTGGGCCTCGTCGCTCGCGGCGACGAGGACCTGGCTCAGCTCGTGGGTCAGGTTGACCATGCCGGGGCGGACGCCGGGCCCGCTGACCTTCGGGATGGCCTCGAGCAGCTTCTCGGTGGCCGCCTGGAGCGTCCGCCGATCGATGCTCATGCGCTCGACGATGCGGCCGGCGAGGCCGCCGTCCTGGGCGAGCAGCGCGATGAGGAGGTGGGGCTCGTCCGCGGCCTGGTGGCTGTTGCGGACGGCGAGCGCCTGCGCCTCGCTGAGCGCCTCTCGGCTCTTCTCGGTGAACTTGTTGATGTCCATGCGCGTTGTCCTCCCGCGGAGCGCACGCGCGCCGCCGCGCCGTGTGACACTCGTGGTTGCCGCCGGGGATGCGCTGGGGTATCTCAGACCCCGGGTGGCATCACCGCGGCGCGAGGCCGCACGCTCCGTTTCTTTTACGTTACCGAGTGGAAGCACCACGTTCTGGCCGGGCAAGGCATGGCAGTCAGGGACCAAGACAAGCGCGGCGGGGCCCAGACGCCCGCCACGGATGACGACGACGGCGCGATTGAGGTCGAGGTCGAGGTCGGGGCGAAGGTCCCGGACATCGAGCTCGATGACGTCGATGACGACCCGTACGCCGAGCTCGACGCCGAGGTCGAGGAGGTCGACGACGACGACGACGGCGACGGCGAGAGCGAGGACGCCGACAGCAAGTCGTCGCGGAAGGGGCAGCGCGCGCGCCTCCCCACCATCCGGGAGGATCGCGTCCCGGAGTCGGTCACCGCGCTCAACATCTATCTGGCGCGGCTCAAGGACGTCGAGATCCTCCCGATCGAGGAGCAGTCCGAGCTCGCGGCGCGCTACCAGGCGACCGGGGACAAGCAGGCGGCCGCGCTGCTCGTCGCCTCCAACCTGCGCCTGGTCGTCAAGATCGCCTTCCAGTTCCGCCGCCAGTGGGCGGACGTGATGGACCTCATCGCCGAGGGCAACCTCGGCCTCGCCGAGGCGATCCGGAAGTTCGACGCCGACCGCGGGATCCCGTTCCCGAGCTACGCTCGCTTCTGGATCCGCGCGCGCATCCTGGCCTTCATCCAGGAGAACAAGCACCTCATCCACGCCGGCTCGCGGGCCGCGCGGAAGCTCTTCTGGCGGCTCGAGCGCGAGCGCCGCGCCCTCATCGCCGACGGCCTCGAGCCCGAGGCCAAGCGCATCGCCGAGCGCGTCGGGGTGAGCGAGGCCGACGTGAAGGAGCTGGCGCCCATCCTCGACCAGCGCCCGGTCAGCCTCGACGTGCCGGTCCACGGCGACGAGGACGGCCGCACCCGCGGCGACGTGATGGCCGACGAGATGGCGAGCCCGGAGGAGGACGTCAGCGGCGGCGAGATCCAGGACATCCTGCAGCAGGCCTTCGGCGAGTTCCGCGAGACCCTCGACGAGCGCGACCGCGCCATCTGGGATCAGCGGCTCCAGTCCGAGGACCCGGTGCGGCTCGAGGACCTCGGCGACCAGTTCGGCGTCTCGAAGGAGCGCGTGCGGCAGCTCGAGGTGCGCATCAAGCGGCGCCTGAAGGACTTCCTGCAGCGGCGCCTCGGCAGCGAGGTGATCGTCGAGGCGCTCCGCTAGCGGCTCCGCGGCGTGCGCCGGAATACGAGCCCGGGCGCGCTGAAGCGCGTCTGGACGGCTGCGTAGGACGTCAACGAAGACGGGCGCTTTCGCGCGTTGCGCCCGGGGCGGCGCTCGTGCATGGTGTGCCCGCCATGAAACAGCTCGCCTTCGTTCTCGTGAACGCCGCCGTCACGGCGCTCACCCTCTACGCGTCCTCCCCCGCGCGCGCCGGCAGCTTCTACATCCCCGAGCGCGGCGCCCGCTCGCTCGCCATGGGGGGCGCGCACATCGCGGGTTCGGACGACATGAACGCGCAGTGGCTCAACCCGGCGGCGCTGACGCGCTTGTCGGGCGACCTCTCGCTCTATGTCGACCTGGGGCTCATCTTCACCAACCAGAGCTTCCAGCGGCAGAACGACGCCGAGGTCATGCGCAAGGACGAGCGCTACGCCGGGGGCTTCCCCGAGGTGGAGAACCAGGGCCCGCCGTTCCCCGACCCGTCGCTCGGGGTCGCCACGCGCTTCGGGACCGAGGACTTCGTCTTCGCGCTCGGGATGTACGGGCCCTACGCGGGCACCAACAAGTGGGCCGAGGACGGGCCGCAGCGCTACTCGCTGGTCAACCTGAGCGCGCTCGAGCTCTTCGTGCAGGCCTCGGTCGCCTGGCAGATCAGCGACGAGCTGTCGGTCGGCATCGGGCTCCAGTGGGTCATCACCGAGGTGACGCAGCGCCTCGCCATCTCCGGCTACCCGGGCGTCTTCGGCTGGGCCGAGGAGCCCGACCTCGACAACATGGCCGAGGTCTCGGTGAGCGACGTCTTCACCCCGAGCGCCAACCTCGGCGTCCTCTACACGCCGGTCCCAGGCTTCGACATCGGCGCCTCGCTGCAGCTCCCGGTCCACGCCGAGCTCGACGGAGACCTCGCGGTCCGCCTGCCGTCGCACTACTACTTCAGCGACACCGCGGTGAGCGGCGACAAGATCGGGCTCGGCCTCGACTTCCCCGCCATCGTCCGGCTGGGCCTCCGCCTCTACGAGGAGGACCTGTGGTCGGTCGAGCTCGCCGGCGTGGTGGAGCTCTGGAGCGTCCTCGACAAGATCGACGTCGCGCCCGGTGAGGGCGGCATCGTCTTCACCAACGTCCCCGGGATCGGGACCTACACCGTCAAGCCGTTCTCCATCGACACCCGCAGCAAGGACGTCTTCAGCGTGCGCCTCGGCGGGTCCTACCGCCCCGACCGCGGGATCGCGACGATCCGTGCGGGCGCGCTCTACGAGTCGAGCTCGCTGCCCGACCAGACCATCGACGTCCTCAAGATCGACAACGACAAGTTCGGCGGCATGATCGGCGCGACCTTCCACCTCGGCACCTACGATCTCGACGTCGCGGCCGCGTACATCCAACAGGCCGACCGCACGGTGACCGACTCCGTGAAGTATCAGGTGAACCCGATCTATGATCAGGACCCGTCATCCTACGGAGGCACCGGGCCGCACATCGTCGGCAACGGGACCTACGGGGGCTCGTACCTGATGCTCGCCGCGACCTTCAACGCCTCCTTCTGATCGCTCCGCGCCACCCGAGTTTCGCAATGAAGCGCACCGTCACCGCTCTCGCGCTCGCCCTCCTCGTCGCGCCCACGGCCTGCGACGAGCCCCTGAACACCGAGCGCACCCGCACGTACGCCGACTTCGGCACCGAGGCCTACGGGATCCTCCACGACGAGTACCTCTGGTCCTCGACGCCGGAGGTGGGCGCCGTGCGCGCCGGGGTCATCGCGTCGCGCCGGGACGACCTCGTCACCGCGCTCAACGCCCTCATCGAAGGGCCGGTCGAGAACGGCATGCTGCCGGTCCTCGAGCGCCTCGTGCCGCTCTACGACAACCGGCCCGACGGCTCGGCGGGGCCGTTCCCGCAGATGACGCGCGACGTCGCGGACATCCTCGACGTGCTGCTCTCCGACGAGCGGACGGTGGAGGCGGTGGCCGCCCTCGACAACGCGTTCGGGGCCAACCCCGACGCCGTCGAGCGCCTGCTCGGCACGCTCGCGCGCCACCCGATCGCGCTGCTCGACCGCGTCACCGACATGACCCTCGCCCTCGAGCCGGAGCTCACCGAGCTCTTCCGCTACCTCCACCGCGAGCTGCCGACCCTCGAGGACGGCCACCTGCGGACCACGACGGAGAAGGGGATCCTCCAGCGGCTGCTCGAGGTGAAGGTCGAGAACGCCACCGAGGTCACCGGCCCGCCCGTGTTCTCGGCGCGCATCGACGGACGCGGGGCCCCGGTGGTCAACGCCTCGGGCGGCGCGCCGCCGAGCCCCTTCGTCGACGGCGACGGGGACGGACAGGTGGACGTCGACGAGGCCGGGCGGCCGATCGACGACCTCGGCGTGGTCGTGAACATGCCGACCTTCAGCGGCCGGACGACCGCCAACGAGCAGCGCGATCAGCTCGGCCGGGCCCTCGTCGACGGCAGCTTCGTGTACGACTACTTCGAGCTGCGCTCGACCGCGCTGGCCTTCCTCCTCCGCGACGGGCGCACGCTGCTCGCGCAGGGCGTGCACTTCGACCTCTTCACGGCCTTCGAGGCGCTCCTCGGCGGCCGCGTCAGCCGGGACGACGCCGACGGCCAGTACACGGGCTTCTACGTCGAGGCGGCGCCGCTCCTCGACCTCCTCCACGTCGTCAACGAGCTCCGGCGCTACCCGCGCCTGGTGCAGCTGACCCGCGCGCTCGAGCGCGGCGTCGTCGAGCGCGAGCAGCTCTTCCGCTCGCTCGTCCTCGACATCGCCAAGGCGCGCGCCATCTTCGAGCCCGCGCCGTCGCTCACCCCGGGCAACACCCTCTTCGAGGACCTGCACCCGACGCTCGCCTCGATGGCTCGCCACGGGCTGCTCCGCGCGCTCGTCGCCGCCGCCAAGACGCCCGAGAACCAGGGGATGTTCGAGAGTCTGGCGAAGCAGATGAGCTTCACCCAGCTGAGCCTCCCGTCGGACATGGACCTGCTCGAGACGCCGGCCCAGGTGTCGAACCTCAACTTCTTCGGCGCGACGCCGTGGGACCGCGAGGACCTGAGCGACGCCGACCGCTCGTGGCTCCAGAAGTCCAGCTACCTGATGTGGGACACCCAGGGAACCGGCGCGTACCTCAAGCTCTTCGACCGCGTCACCGCCTACGACGTCGTCATCACCGACGACATGGCGAACATGTACGTCGACGCCATCGCCGACGCGACCGTGATCGATCTCGGCAACGAGCTCCTCAACGACCTGGCCGTGATGCTCGTGAGCGAGTTCGACGACCTCACGCCGACCGCGGAGCAGCTGAACCTCTACATGAACCACGACCAGAGCACGACCGGGAACCCGGTGTGCCGCCGCGGTCATCAGGTCCGCCAGCACTACGGGCCGGCGCTGCTCGCGCTCCAGGCGAGCGGCTCGCTGCGCGCGCTCCGCCCCTGGGTGAAGGAGATCGTCGCCGCCGGGCGGACCTCCGACTTCGTCTCGCTCTTCGCGACCCTGGCCGTCCACTACAGCCCCCGCACCTTCACCGAGGACGGCTTCACCTCGGTCGGCACCGGCTTCCGGAAGCTCGAGCCCTACCTCGTGAAGCTGTTCGAGGAGACCCAGTTCCCGACCCACTTCATCCAGTTCTCGGCGTGGGCGGACCAGGCGAGCTTCGTGCTCGACGGCCAGACCCTGAACGTCGCCGACGAGCTCGACAGCTTCCTGAAGTGGATGCTCGACACCGACGCCCACGTGGCGCTCCGCGACGGCTCGACCAGCATCGCCTCGAAGCACGGCGGGACCATCGCGAACCCGAGCCGGATGCAGCTCCTCGTCGACGCCTTCGACCGCGTGGACGCGGCCCTCGACGCCTCACCCACCGCGCGCGCCGCCTGGGACCGCGTGGACCTCCTCGGGCTCTTCCTCGACCTCGACGTCGACGGCCAGCTCGAGAACAAGCACGCGCTCGACATCACCGTCGCCCTCGTCCCGACCATCGCCGACCAGCTCACGGAGTCCATCGCCCGCCCCGACTGGCAGGAGGGCATCGAGAGCTTCGACGAGGATATGGCGGACCTCATGGGGAGCCGCGGCTTCGCGGCGGCCACCGACGCGATGGGGCGGATCCGCGACACGCCGGAGTTCCACGCCCTCGTCGACGAGCTGCTCGCGGCGATGTTCGCGGAGGAGCCGCCGAGCGCCGACACCGACCTCTTCGGCGCCAACCTGCAGATGCTGAGCCTGCTGTCCCAGGTGCGCGTGCCGATGGACGCGACGACCCAGCTCCTGCGATTCGTCGGCGGGCTGCTCGACCCGGACAAGCGCTACGTCTTCAACGCCCTCGAGACGCTCCAGAAGATCCGCGTCCAGGATCCCGACAACGTCATGACGGCGCTGGCGCAGAACCTCTTCCGCGAGCAGACGCTGGGCGTCTTCCCGTACAAGACGCTCAAGCAGGCCATCAAGGAGGCGCAGCGCCCGGCGCCGGGGGCGGGGACGCTCTACAGCGCCGGCGACTTCCGCGAGGTCCTGACCGATCTGCGCGACTGGCTCCGGGACGAGCAGCGTGGCGCCGAGCGCCTCTACGAGATCATCCGCTCGCGGTGAGCGCGCTGCTGCGTTGCAGCAAGGGGGCGCCCCTCCGGTGTGCCGGAGGGGCGTATCCCGGGCTTGAGACGGGCGGGCGCGGGGTGCTACACAAGAGCCCCCCGAGCTGGCCCGAACCCAGGCAACACCCGTGAACACCACGCCGAAGGCACTCGCCGTCACCGCGCTCGCCGCCTCCTTCGCCCTCCTCGCGGCGTGCTCGAGCCCCGGCGGCGGGACGCTCCCCGGAGACACCGCCGGTGGGGACGTCAGCTTTGGCGGCGACAGCGTCGTGGGCCCGCAGGACACCACGACGACGAGCCTGTGCCAGGGGAACGACGGCTGCGCGGCGCCGACGCCGTACTGCTCGCCGACGGGGATCTGCGTGCAGTGCCTCCAGGACGAGCAGTGCAGCGCGGGTCACTGCACGGCGGCCGGGCTCTGCGTGTCCGACTCGTGCACGCCCGGCCAGGCGACCTGCAACGGCAACACGCTCCTCACCTGCAACGCCCAGGGGACCGACTGGGACGCGCTGGTGTGCAGCGGCGGGTGCGCGGACGGGAGCTGCGTCGGGTGCACGCCGAACGAGCGCGTCTGCAACGGCAACACCGTGCTGCAGTGCAACGCGGGCGGCACCGGCTTCGACCCCAACCAGGTCTGCCAGGACGACGAGCAGTGCGTCAACGGCCAGTGCGTGACCTGCTACCCCGGGGCCAAGCGCTGCAACGAGAGCGGTCAGGCCGAGGTCTGCAGCGCCCAGGGCGTCTGGGGGGTGAGCGACGACTGCCCGACCCAGGGGCTCAACTGCCTCCAGGGCGCGTGCCTCTCGCCGTGCATCACCGACATCAAGACGAAGTCGAACAGCGGCTGCGACTACTGGGCCGTCGACCTCGACAACCACTACGACGCCCAGAACGGCCCCTTCGCGGTCATCATCTCGAACCTCAGCGCGCGGGTGGCGACCATCACCATCACCGCCAAGACGACGGCCGCCGGCGAGGCCACCCAGGTCGCCCAGAAGGACGTCCAGCCGGGCCAGCTCGAGATCTTCAACCTCCCGCAGCACAACATGGGGAGCCCCGGGATCTACTGGTCGGCCTACCGCATCCAGGCGTCGGCGCCCATCATCGCCTACCAGTTCAACCCCCTCGACAACGTCGACGTGTTCTCGAACGACGCCTCGCTGCTCCTGCCGACCAACACCTACGGGCGTGAGTACATCGCGGTGAGCCGCTTCGAGCTCATCGGCGGCGGTCCGAACGGCACGGAGCTCCCCTACCGCGGCTCGATCAGCGTCGTGGCCGCGAACGCCGACACCACGGTGCAGGTCACGCCGAGCCTGCGCACCCAGGCGGGGGCGTCGATGGCGACGATGCAGGCCGGCCAGACCTACACCTACACGCTCCAGCCCTTCCAGGTGCTCAACATCAAGAGCGACCAGAACGAAGGGGATCTGACCGGGACCGTGATCACCGCGGACAAGGACATCGCCGTCTTCGGCGGTCACGAGGCCGCCGTCTCGAGCACGGTCTGCTGCGCGGACCACCTCGAGCAGCAGCTCTTCCCGGTCGAGACCTGGGGCAAGAGCTACGTCGCGGCGAAGTCGTACAAGCGCCAGGTGGAGAAGGACTACTGGCGCGTCCTCGCGAGCGAGGACGGCACCGCGGTCAGCTTCAACCCGGCGGTGCAGCTGCCGCGCACGATGAACCGCGGGGAGTCCTACGAGTTCTCGACCGACGCCGACTTCGTCATCAACTCGGACAAGCCCGTCCTGGTCTCGCAGGTCCTCGCGAGCGCCTCGGAGGTCGTGAACCCGCCGGCGTTCTCCGATTGCCTGTCGGCGGCGCAGTGCGCCCCCGGCTACCAGTGCGGGACGCCGGACGGCTTCACCTACCTCTGCCTGCCGCCGATGTGCACGCAGGGGAGCACGAGCTGTCCCGCGGGGCACGCCTGCACGTGCTTCGTGGGCGGGTGCGAGTGCCGCGCGGTCGGTGATCCGGCGCTCATCCTGACGCCGCCGGTCGATCAGTACCGCGACGAGTACGTCTTCCTGACGCCGAACAAGTACCAGGACGACTACATCACGGTGATCGCGCCGGCGGACGCGACCGTGACCCTCGACAACGCGCCCATCGCCTCGGGCAGCTTCACCGCCATCAGCGGCGCGAGCTGGCGCATCGCGCGCCTCAAGGTGAGCGACGGCGTGCACCACATCACCGCCACGGCGCCGGTCGGCGTCATCGTCTACGGCTACGACCGGGATGTCTCCTACGGCTACCCGGCCGGCCTGAACCTGACCGACCTGCCGCAGTGACGCCGGCGCGACCCGACGGCCGCGAGCGCCTCGCGGCGACGGTGTAGAGGGGCCCGGGGATGCCGCGCGGGGCGAGCCTGACGGCCGAGTGGGTGTGCCTGCTGCGCGCCCTCGAGCGGGCGCGGCCCGAGCCTCGGCGCATCCTCGACGACCCCTTCGCCGAGCGCTTCCTGCGCCCATCCCAGCGCGCGCTGCTGCGGGCGGCGACGCGGCCGATGCCGCTGCGCGCGGCGCCGCTCGATTGGAGCCTCCTGCCGTTCGCCGACTTCGTGGCGGCGCGCCACCGCTACATGGATGACGCGCTCCGGGCCGCCGTCGGCGACGGGATCACCCAGGTGGTCCTGCTCGGCGCGGGCTACGACACGCGCGCGTGGCGCCTGGCCGACGCCCTCGGCGAGCGCGTCGTGTGGGAGGTCGACTTCCCGGCGACCCAGGCCCGAAAGCGCGCGGTCCTGGCGGATGATCCCGAGCTCCGCTCAGACCGCGTGCGCTTCGTGCCGGTGGACTTCACCCGCGAGGACTTCGTGGACGGCCTCGTCGACCATGGCTTCCCGGTCGGGCGGCGAACCCTCTTCATCTGGGAGGGGGTGTCGATGTACCTCGACCGCGACACGGTCGCGCGCACGCTCGACGCGCTCCGCGAGCTCGGCGGCGCCGGATCGCGTATCGTCGCGGACTTCTGGCACGAGCCGCGCGGGCCCCGCCCCTGGGTGCTCGCGCAGACCGTCGGCGCGCGCCTCTTCGGCGTGATCGGCGAGCCGCTCCGCTTTCAGGTCCCGCAGCACGAGGCCGGTAGCCTGTTGGCGCGCCACGGCTTCCGCCTCGACGAGCTCGTCGACACCGCGGCCCTCGCCGCGCGCTATCGACACGGCCGGCGCTTCCTCTACGCTCCGCTCTTCCTCGCGCACGCGACCGCCGTCTAACCCCTCACTCGGCCCGCGCCCGGGCCGGCCCCTCGAGAGACGCCCCATGACCGACCTCCGTGAACAGCTCCTCAAGGCCGGCCTCATCACCGAGGCCCAGGCGACTCGCACCGAGGAGGGCGGTCCCCGCACCGGGCGTCATCGCCGGAACAGCCGGGGGCGCGGTCACGACACGCGCCGCATCGAGCGCCGGGATCCCTCGGACGTCACCCCGGAGGGGGAGGCCGACGCGGCGAAGCTCGCGGAGGACAGCCGCGTCGACATCAAGACGCAGCGCGGCGGGCGGCGCTGGTACTACGTGTCCCGCGACGGCCTCGTCCCCTACGTCGAGCTCGGCAACGACGTCGCGGAGAAGCTCTCCCGCGGCGACCTGGCTCTGGTCGAGTCGCCGGCGGGGGAGGCGTGGTTCGTCTCGCGCGAGATCGCCGTCCGGATCCTGGGCCTCGACCCGGCGTGGATCCGCGCGTTCAGCGCCTGAGCGCGCTCACTCGGCGGCGGCGAGCGCGGCGCGTCGGCTGAGCTCGAGCCGGCCGCGGTCGTCGGCGCCCTGCACCCGCACCCGGACCGCGTCACCGACGCGCACGACGTCCTCCACCCGATCGACGCGAACGTCGGCGAGCTCGGAGATGTGCACCAGCCCCTCGTGGGCGCCGATGCGGACGAAGGCGCCGTACTCCTTGATGGAGACGACCTCGGCGTCGTAGTCGGAGCCGACCTCGAGCACGAGGGTCTCGCTGCGGACCCGCTCGATGCCGGTCGCGAGGTCCTGCGGGGTCTTCGCGAAGATGCGCACGCGGCCATCGTCGCGCACGTCGATGCGCGTGCGGGTCTGGCTCTGGATCTCCTGGATCCGACGCCCACCCGGGCCGATGAGGCGCCCGATCGTCCGCTTGGGGATCGTGAGCTGCGAGACCTGGGGGGCGTGGTCGGCGATCGTCTCGCGAGGCGCCGCGAGCGTCGCGCCCATCGTGGCGAGGATGTGGTCGAGGGCCCGGCGCGCCTGGCCGAAGGCCTCCTCGAGCACGTCGCGCGGGATGGCGCCGAGCTTGTTGTCGAGCTGCAGCGCGGTCACGCCCGTCGGCGTCCCGGCGACCTTGAAGTCCATGTCGCCGAGGGCGTCCTCCTGCCCGGTGATGTCCGTCAGGACGACGTGGGTGTCGCCCTCGTGGACGAGGCCCATGGCGATCCCCGCGACGGGCGCGGAGAGGGCCACCCCGGCGTCGAACAGCGCCAGGCTGGCGCCGCACACCGTGGCCATCGACGAGGAGCCGTCGGACTCGAGGATGTCGGAGACCACGCGCAGGACCCAGGGGAGGTCGTCGCGCTTCGGCAGCGCGGCCAGGATCGCGCGGCGGGCGAGGGCGCCGTGGCCGATCTCGCGCCGGCCGGGGCCGCGCTGGGGCTGCAGCTCCCCGACCGCGAAGGGCGGGAAGTTGTAGTGGAGCATGAAGCGCTCGCTGCGCTTGCCGAGGACCGTCTCGTACTCGCGCGCGTCGTCGGCCGTGCCGAGGGTCGCGGTCACGAGGGCCTGGGTCCCGCCCCGCGAGAACAGCGCGGAGCCGTGCGCGGCCGGGAGGTAGCCGACCTGCGCGGAGAGCGGACGCACCTCGTCGAGGCCACGACCGCCGAGGCGCGCGCCGGCGGCGGTCCGGACGCGCACCAGGCGCTTGAGGACCTGGGAGAAGAGCGCCTCGTCCACGCCCTCGCGCGTGGCGACCGCGGCCCAGGCCGGGGCCAGCGTCGCGGCGAGCGCGTCTCGGCGGGCGACCTTCCCTGGAAGGTTCCACGCGCCGTCGAGGTCAGGGCCGGCCTCGCGGGCCAGGGCGTCGGCGAGCGCGTCGAGCCCCGGGTCGGCGGCCGGCTCGAACGGGAGCTTCTCGCGCCCCGCGGCGTCGCGGAGCCGGTCGAAGGCGTCGAGCACGGGCGCGAGGACCGCGGCCGCCTCGTCCATCGCGGCGAGGATCTCCTCGGAGGAGGCCTCGGCGGCGCCCCCCTCGAGCATCACGAGCCCCCGGCGGTCGAGCGCGATGACCCAGTCCATCGTCGCGCGGCTCCGGCTCTTCCACTTCGCGAGGGTCTGCAGCGCGCCGTCGCCGGCGGCGCTGATCCGGAGCCCCGCCACGGGGCCGTCGAAGGGCACGCTCGAGATGTGGAGCGCGCACGAGGCGGCCAGAATCGCCAGCGACTCCAGGTCGCTCGTCGCGTCGGCGCCGAAGCAGGTCACCAGGACCTGGACCTCGCGCCGGAACCCCTTCGGGAACAGCGGCCGCAGCGTGCGGTCGATGAGGCGGCTCGTCAGGACCTCGTGGTCGCCGATGCGTCCCTCGCGGCGCAGGTAGCCGCCGGGGACGCGCCCGCCGGCGCTCATGCGCTCGCGGTACTCGACCGTGAGCGGGAGGAAGTCGCGCGTCGCGCCGCTGTCGGGCCCGACGACGACGGTGGCGAGGAGCATGCTGCTCAGGTGGCGCACGACGACGGCCCCGTGGGCCTGTCGCGCCAGCTCGCCGGTCTCGAAGGAGAGCTCGGCGTTTCCGATGGTGATGGTCTCGGTGGTCCTCATGGCGGGCGGGAGTCTACACCGCTCGGCCGTGAAGTCGACCACCCGGTGAGCGGCCCGCCGTCAGAGCGAGAAGTCGCCGCCGTCGTCGTCCGCCGCGAGCTTCGCGCGACGCGCCCGGGCCTCGGCGACCGAGGCCGCGTCCTTGCCGGCGTCGGGGGTCAGGCTCAGCGAGAGCCAGCGCCCCTCACCGACGCCCGCGGGGAGCAGCGCCACGGGCAGCTCGATGCGCGCGCCACCGTCGGTGCTCAGCACGGCGATGGGCCCCTCGATTCGGTCGACGAAGACGGAGTGGGACATGGGCTGGACCTCTCAGGATCGGGTGGGCGGCGATCACCGCATCTCTTCGTAGGGGGCCTCGTCGGGCGCGGGGAACACGGCGAAGCGCTCGGCGATGCGCGCCGCGGTCTTGGCGCCGATGCCCTGCACGCGGGTCAGCTCGTGGATCGTCTGGAAGGGCCCGTGCTCCTCCCGGTAGACGACGATGGCGGTCGCCTTGGCCGGGCCGACGCCCTCGACCTCGCGGAGCTCCGCGGCGGTCGCCGTGTTGATGTCGCGCTTGCCCTCGGTTCCGGCGTCCACCGGCGGGGCGGTGCCCCCCGTGGCGGTGGGCGAGCCCTCCGAAGCGGTGTCCCCACGAGCGTCGTCCGCGAGGTCCTCGGGCCGGGGGCGTGACCGGCCCGGAGGGGGCCGCGGCCGCAGCGGCTCGCCCGAGGCGATCCGGAGGGCGGAGGTGTCTCCCTCGGCCACCTGGACCGACCACCGCGTTCCGTCGCTGACCAGGGTGATGGTGCCGTTCAGATCGGTCCGGAGCACGTCGATCCCGGCGCGCTCGAGCCTGTCGAGGGTCGGCGGCGCGGGGTGCCCGAACTTGTTGTGGAGGCCACAGGAGATGACGGCCAGGGACGGGTGGACGGCCGTGAGGAAGGCGTCCAGCGTCGAGTGCTCGCTCCCGTGGTGGGCGACCTTGAGGATGTCGGCGGCGATGGTGTCGGGATCGGCCAGGAGCCGACGTTCGGTCGGCGCCTCCGCGTCCCCCGTGAGGAGCATGCTCGTCGTCCCGTACTCCAGGCGCAGGATGACGGAGTTGGAGTTCGCGTCCGACCGTGTCCCGCCGAGGAGGGGCTCGTCCGGCGCGAGGATCCTCAGCTTCGCGCCGCCTCCGATGTCGATCGTGCGGCCGCGGCGCGCGATGACGATCTTGGTCCCCGCGGCTTCGAGGTGCTCGAGGAGGCGGGTGTAGATCCCGGAGCCGTAGTCGAAGCCGGGGTCGAGGAAGATCTTGGCGGGGAACCGCTCGAGGGTCTTCTGCATGCCCCCGATGTGGTCGGCGTGGGGGTGCGTCATGACCGCGAGGTCCACCGAGGTCACGCCGTCCTCGGTGAGCTGGGCGGCCATCGGCGCGTCGCGACCGCGGTCGCCGGCGTCGACGACGATCGCCTTGCCGGTCGGGGACAGGATGATCATCCCGTCGCCCTGGCCGACGTCGACGACGCGAATCGTCAACGGCGGCCCAGCCTCCGGCGGGGGCGTGGGGGCGGGCCCCTCGGGTCCGGGGCCGGAGAGGGGGGCCGTCGTCCCGCACGCCGCGAGCCCCGTGAGGGCGAGCGCAGCGAGCAGCGCCGCTCCAGGGGAGCGGCGCCGCGGGGCCGGGGACGACGCCCCGAGCTGACGTGGGCTGGGCCTCATCAGGCCCGGCTACTTGCCTTTCTTCGCGGGCGCGGGCGCCGCCGGCGCGCCCGGGGAGGTCGCGACCCAGCCGGCCGCCTTGAAGTTCTCGACGGTCTTCTCGCCGACGCCGCGGACGCGCGACTGCATGTCCTCGAGGCTGGCGAACGGCCCGCTCTTCTCGCGCTCGGCGATGATCTTGGCCGCCGTCTTCTCGCCGACGCCCTTCACGGTCTGGAGCTCGGCGGCGGTGGCGGTGTTGACGTTCTTCGCGGGGGCCGGCGCAGCGGCGAGCGCCGCGCTGGAGAGCGCGATCGCGATCAACGCCGCGAGCGCGGCGACAAAGGACTTCCGTCGAATCATCGTGAGTCTCCCTTGCGTTGGGCCCTCCGGACGACCCCGTCGCCCGGTCTCGGCCGCTACTGTAGACGAAGCGCATTGGACGTGTCGCCCGCGTTCACATTCAGCCCCCGTAGCGCGCGGCCGTACGCGCGGATGCGGGCCGCACAGCGCGGCGACGGGACGCCGTCGACGAGCACGGAGCCCGCGCGGACGTCCCGAGGGAGGTGTCCGAGCGGGATCGTCGCGGCGTGACCGTCGGCCCCGATCGCGACGGCGAGGTCGCCCTCGACCCGATCGATCCAGGTCGCGCTGGAGACGCAGGCGCGCGCGTCGTCCCACGCCGGATCGAGCCGCACCGAGCGCGCGGGGGGAGGCACGCACGAGGCGAGGGTGAGCGCGGTCACCAGGAGCCAGGGTGGGGAGGTTCGGTCGGGCATCGCGTCCTCTCGGGTCGAGCTGTTCGACGCCAGAGCAAAGGGCGTGCCGCCGCGCAACCATTGGAAATGACGCGCATCACGTCCGCGCGAGGTGTCCCGCCGGTGTCCCGAGGTGCCTCGAAGCGTCTCATCGCCACCGTGGCACGCGTCCGATCGGCCGCCAGGCGAGACATCCACCGCCGGCGACGGGCGAGGCGTCCGCCGCGGGTGGGCCCGGGAACGGGCCGAGCACGCCTTTCACAAGCCCGGGACTCGTGTTACCCCCGGGGTCGATGGAGAAGCTCGCATCGTTGTTTGGCCTCGCCGGGCTCGTGCTCTTCGCATGGGCCATCTCGGTCGACCGCAAGTCCGTCCGCTGGCGGCCCGTCCTCTGGGGCGTCGGCCTCCAGCTCGCCTTCGCCGCCGCGGTGCTCCTGCCCGACATCGGTCGTGACGTCTTCGACGCCGTCGACGTCGCGGTGAAGCGCCTCGTCTCCTTCTCGGAGATGGGCAGCGACTTCGTCTTCCAGAGCGTCCAGAAGCACGACATCACGGTCTATACGCAGGCCGGTCAGCCGACGCTCCTCACGGTCGAGGGGCACATCTCGCCGCCGCTCAAGACGCTGGCGTTCTGGGTGCTCCCGACCGTGATGTTCTTCTCCGCGCTGATGGCGGTGCTCTACCACTACGGCGTGATGCAGCGCATCGTCCGCGTCTTCGCCGTCATCATGCAGAAGAGCCTCGGCACCAGCGGCGCCGAGAGCCTGTCGGCCGCGGCCAACATCTTCGTCGGCCAGACCGAGGCCCCGCTCATCGTCCGCCCCTTCGTCGACAAGATGACGATGAGCGAGCTGCACGCCGTGATGGTGGGCGGCTTCGCCACCGTCGCCGGCGGCGTGATGGCGATCTACGTGGCCATCGTCCCCATCCCCGGCATCGCCGGGCACCTCGTCACCGCCAGCATCCTCAGCGCGCCCGCCGCGCTGGCCGTCGCGAAGCTGATGTACCCCGAGACCGGCCAGCCGGCGACCCTCGGGCGTGTCCACATCGACATCGAGCGCATCGACGTCAACGGCATCGACGCCCTGTCCCGCGGCACCCTCGAGGGGCTCCGCCTCTTCCTCAACATCGTCGCGATGTTGCTCGTCTTCTACGCGATGGTGATGATGATCAACGCCATCCTCGGCGGGATCGGCGACCTCGTCGGCGTCGAGCTGTCGCTCGAGATCATCCTCGGCTACCTCTTCGCGCCCTTCGCGCTCCTGATGGGCATCCCCTGGGACGAGGCCCTCACGGCGGGGATGCTGCTCGGCAAGAAGATCACGCTCACCGAGCTCTTCGCCTACATCGACTTCGGGCAGCTCCAGGCCAGCGCGAACGCCCTCAGCGAGCGCTCGGCCATCATCATGTCCTACGCCCTGTGCGGCTTCGCGAACTTCGCGAGCATCGGCATCCAGATCGGCGGCATCGGCGGCATCGCCCCGGAGCGCCGCGGCGACCTCGCGCGCCTCGGCGTGCGGGCCATGATCGGCGGGACCCTCGCCGCGATGATGACCGGCGCGGTCGCCGGCCTCTTCACCTGAGGCGCGCCCGGCCGCCGCGATCACGCAGCGCAACAAAGCGCGACCGCCTGACGCACCCGCGCGCGGCGAGGCACGATCTTGCGCGCTGCAGCACGGCGAGGCCGTTTCGTCATGAGATCGTTACGGAGATGCTGTCTCTGAAGGGGGGTTTTCTGGTACACCGCGCCTACTGAGGAGGTGCACGTGAACGTGACACGAATCGTCGTTTTGGTGGCTGCGGGGGCTCTGTTCGGGCTCAGCGCGTGTGGTGACGACTCCGGGGGGGGCTCGGACACCACGGCACAGGATTCCATGGTGGGCGACACCGAAGGGGACGTCGTCGACGACACCTCGGTGGCAGACACGGTCACCGGGGACACCTCCATCACGGAGGACACGACCCAGGTCGACACGACCCAGCCGCCCGTCGGCTGCGAGGACCCGATCCCCGAGCCGACCAGCGGCGTCTGCTCGGTCACCGCGGGCAGCGAGAGCGCGCTCCTCCTTCGCGGCGACATCGTGCTCCCCGAGGGCATCCTCGAGCGCGGCTCGGTGCTGGTCGTCAACGGCTTCGTGACCTGCAGCGGTTGCGACTGCGCCAGCGAGGCGGCGGCCCAGGGCGCGACGGTCATCGCGTGCGCCCACGGCGTCATCGCCCCGGGCTTCGTCAACGCGCACGACCACATCACCTATGACCAGTGGGCGCCGGTCCCCCACGGCACGACGCGCTACGACCACCGCAACGAGTGGCGCACGGGCGAGAACAACAAGCCGGAGATCGACTACTCGAGCAACTCGCACTCCCTCGGGGACGCGTGGGGCGAGGCCCGTCAGGTCATGGCGGGCACGACGAGCCTCTTCGGCTCGGGCGCCGAGCGGGGCTTCCTCCGCAACCTCGACAAGCCCTACGGGCTCGAGCGCATCACCCACCTCGACGCGACCCCGGACGTCTTCCCGCTCGGGAGCGGCTCCATCAAGGACTCGGGCTGCTCTGGCTACGACCTGCCGGACGAGAACGTGGTCGAGAACACGGCGGCCTACGTCCCGCACGTCGCCGAGGGTGTCCTCGTCGGCGCCCGCAACGAGTACGTCTGCCTCAGCGGTGAGGACCCGACCGGCGTCGACGTGATGGGCGTCAACACCGCCTACATCCACGGCGTCGGCGTCAACTCGGCGGACATCGCCCTGATGGCCGGCGAGGGCGGCTCCCTGATCTGGTCGCCGCGCACCAACACCGATCTCTACGGCTTCACCGCCGACGCCCCCACCTACGATCGGCTCGGCGCGCGCATCGGTCTCGGCACCGACTGGACGATCAGCGGCTCGGTCAACATGCTCCGCGAGCTCCGCTGCGCCGAGGAGTGGAACGTCTACTGGAACAACTACTTCAGCGACAAGCAGCTCGTCGACATGGCGACCTACGGCGCCGCCGAGGCGGTGGGCTTCGGCGACATCCTGGGCAGCCTCACCCCCGGCAAGGCCGCGGACATCACCATCTGGGACGGCCGCACCAACACGGGCTACCGCGCGATCCTGGACGGCCAGGTCGATGACGTGCAGCTCGTCCTGCGTGGCGGCACGCCGCTGACCTACGGCTCCAACACCTACTTCCGCCGCGGCACGCCGCTCTACGGCGAGCCGGCGCTCGTCGACGCGCTGAGCGACCGCCCGCTCGACTGGTCGAAGTACGACCACACCCTGTGGCCCTCGGAGGGCTCGCTGCCGGCCCCGTGCGAGGAGCTCGACGTCTGCGGCACGACGAAGAAGCTCTGCGTCGCCGAGCAGCTCGAGGACACGGTCGATGGCTCGTCGGCGCTGACGACGATCTCGCTGGCCGACTTCCGCTCGACCCTCGAGCCCATCGCCTACGGCCTCTTCTTCTGCGACACCCCGACCAACGAGCCGAGCTGCACGCCCTTCCGTCCGAACGAGTTCACGGGCGAGATGGTCGCCGGGGACATGGACGGTGACGGCTACGCCGACGGCGTGGACAACTGCCCCGACTACTTCAACCCGCCGCGCCCGATGGACGGCGGCGTGCAGCCCGACGTCGACAGCGACGGCCTCGGCGACGTCTGCGACCCGTGCCCGTTCGACGCCAACACGACGAGCTGCAGCTCCGTCGACCCGGACGACGTCGACGGCGACGGCTTCCTGAACCCGAACGACAACTGCCCCTCGATCCCCAACACGGACCAGGCCGACGGCGACCAGGACGGCATCGGTGACCTCTGCGACAAGTGCCCCGAGGACTCGAACCCCGGCGGCGCGCCGTGCCCGGTGAGCATCTACGACGTGAAGAAGAAGGTCGTCGGCTTCGGTGAGGCCGTCGCCGTCAACGGCGTCGTGGTGACCGCGGTCGCCTCGAACGCGTACACGGTGCAGCTGCCCTCGGACGCCACCGGCTACGACGGCGCCGCCTACAGCGCCCTCTACGTCTTCAACGGGAGCGACCCCAAGCCGGCCATCGGCGACGTCGTCGACGTCAGCGGCGTCGTCGAGGACTACTTCGGTCAGATCGAGCTCGCCAACTCCACGTGGACCCTGGTCACCGCCGGCGGGTCCGCCCCCGCGCCGCTCATCGTGACGCCCGCGGAGGTCGCCGTCGGCGGCGCCAACGCCGACGCTTACGAGGCGCTGCTCGTCACGGTGCAGGGCGTGTCGGTCCTCGACATCGCCCCGACCGGCCAGACCGGCGAGACGGTCGCGGGCGAGTTCACGGTGACCGGCAACCTGTCGGTGGACGACCAGATCTTCCGCGTGGACCCGTTCCCGGTCGTCGGGCAGGTCTACACGTCCATCACGGGCGTCCTGCGCTTCACCTGGGAGCGCAACAAGCTCCTGCCGCGGAGCGCGGACGACTACGTCGAGGGCGCGCCGCTGCTCTACAGCCTCGAGCCGCAGCAGTCCTGGGTCTACGCGGGCCAGACCGGGGTCACGACCTCGCCGGCGCTCACCGTCGGCCTCACGAACAGCGCGATCGAGGCCACCACCGTGACGGTCACGAGCGGCGCCAGCAGCGACCTCGCCATCGTCGGCGGCGGCGTGACCCTCGGCACCGGTGACCTGGAGGCGGTGGTGACGGTCGACGCGACGACCGCGAACGCCGACGTCACGGTCACGGCGACCCTCGACGACGTGACGTTGACGGCCCACGTGACGGTCCTCGCGGCCGACCACGTCCCGGCGCCCGCCTCCCTGGTCCCCGGCGGCGACGTCGTGACGACCGGCGAGACGGCGACCTTCACCCTGACGCTGGACACGCCGGCGCCGCCGGCCGGCCTCGACGTCACGCTGTCGGCCACGGGCCCGTTCGAGACCGTTCCGGCCACGGTGTCCTTCGCCGCCGGTGAGATGGAGCAGACCTTCGACGTGGTCGCCAAGAGCGACGCGACGGGCGTCATCACCGTCACCGCGACGACGACCGCCGGGACCCTCGACGGCGACGTCGAGGTCATCGACGCCGTCCTCGTCGGCCTCCTCCTCGACGAGGTCTTCTACAACCCGGCCGACGCCGACGACGGGCTCGAGTGGGTCCGCCTCTACAACGGCACCGGCGCCGCGGTGGACCTCTCGGGCTACAGCCTCGGCTGGGGCGGCAACGACTACACCTACGGCACGATGCAGCTCAGCGGCACCGTCGCCGCGGGCGCGTGCTTCCTCGTCGGTGGGCCGACCTCGAACGCGTCGAACGGCGCGCCGACCTTCGACCAGACCACGAAGTTCGACCCGAACATCCAGAACTCGGGCGCGACGGCAGACGGCGTGGCGCTCTTCAACGTGCAGGCGAGCGCCATCACCGGGTCGACCGTGCCGATCGACGCGGTCATCTACGGCGACGCCAACACCAACAACCTCAAGGACGGGTCCGGCGCGGCCCCGGCGCCGCACACCGCGGCCGCCGCTCCCGGCAGCTCGCTGGTGCGTCAGACCAGCACGACCTGGGGTGTCAGTGCCACGCCGAACGGCTCGGGCTGCATCGTGATCACGCAGTAGCGAGCAGGCTGAACGGCCCATCGAAGGCCCCGGGGCGGCGCGCCGTCCCGGGGCCTTCGTTTATTCGGCGAGCACGAGGCCGGGCGCGTAGGCGAGCGCGTAGGCGAGCGCGAGGCCGGGCGCGAGGCCGGGCGGCGGCCCGGCCCTGCGAGAGCCGGGCCTATCTCACGTAGAACTCGACCCGATCGGAGCGGCAGCCGGCGGTGGTCCAGCAGGTCTCGTTCATGCCGAAGCAGAGCGGACCACCGGGGCCATCCGCGGCGTTGCCGCCGTCCCAGAAGCCACCGCAGTGGCAGCTCTGGTGCCAGCCCCAGCCGTGGGACTCCCACGCCCAGGCGTCTCCGGCGTAGTCGACGCAGTCGCTGCTCCAGTTGTCGCGGTCGTAGTCGGTGCTGCTGAGCGGCCAGCCGGAGTTGTAGCTTCCGTAGCAGCTCCCGCCCGCGGGGGCCCACGTCAGCGTCTGGTTGGCGTCCTCGCTGATCGCGAACGCCGAGCGGAACGTCCGGGTGCCGGTCACGCCGCCCCAGCAGCGCATCTCGGCCTCGCCGTAGGTCGCGCCGATGGCGTTCCAGTAGTCGACGCCGATCCAGGCGTTCTCGGCGTCGTTGCCCGTGCTGCCTTGACCTGCCTTGATGACGTCCATGGTCGAGCGGACGTCGAGGAGGGACACCGGCACCGCGTTGACGACGCGCGTCCAGCCGCCGCCGTCGGTGACCTGGTCGCAGTAGGTCTGGAGCGGCGCCATGCCCCCCGCGCCGTCGGGGTCGATGGTGTAGACCCCGCTCGACGTGTAGCCGAGGTCGAGGAGCTGCTTGCAGCTCGTCGCGAAGACCACCGGCGCGGTCTCGCGCATCTTCATCTCGCTGACCGTCACCGACGCATAGTAGCCCGTGAGCGAGTACCAGTTGAGGCCGTAGCCGTAGCTCGTCGAGCCCCACGCGCCGTTCAGGTTGCTGGAGTGGCAGCTCGTGTACCACCAGGCCCCGTGGTAGCTCTGCGCGCAGCTCGTCGCGCCGCTGTCGTAGGTCGAGAAGCGGTAGCCGCTGTGGGCGAGCAGCGAGTCGCCGGCGGTGCCCACGTAGCCCGAGAGCGACAGCGTGTAGTTGTTCGCGGCGGTGCCCTCGGAGAACGAGCCGTACTTCGCGAAGTAGGGGCTGCCGTTGTGGGTCATGTCGATCCGGAGCTCGCTGCCGAAGAGCTCGGTGAACCGGCCGATGCGCTCGAGGCCCAGCCAGTACTCGCCGAAGACGCTCCCGAACCCGGCGACGTAGCTCGCCCACGGCTGGTAGAAGTCCACCGAGCCGTCGAAGCGCTTCTGGAAGACCGTCCAGCCACCGCCGTCGGTGTCCTGGTCGCACCAGACCTGGAACGCGTCGATTCCGCCGATCCCGTCGGGGTCGATCTGATAGACGCCGCTCGTCGTCTGGCCCGCGGCGTAGAGCTCCTTGCAGGTCCGCATGGTGCCGGTGAAGGCGCACATGCTGGGCTCGCCGCCGCAGCTCCAGCCGTACTCGAGCTGGCAGGTGGCCGAGCAGCCATCCCCCGCGCTCGTGTTCCCGTCGTCGCAGGTCTCGGTGCCCTCGACCTGGCCGTCCCCGCAGAGCGGGGCCTTCAGCCACACCCGGATGCGCTGGACCGACCCGAGCGCCCCATCGCACACCATGTTGTACGAGTCGCCGTACAGCAGGATGCCGTTCGCGGTGCCGCTGGTGTGGTTGATGAGCCACATGTGGGCGTAGGTGGCCAGGTCACCGTAGATGTTGAGGTACTGGCGCTGGGGGAAGGCCCCGCAGGTGTCGCGCTCGCCGCGGCCGAACGGGATGTACTGCCCGTAGAAGCCGGTGCTCACCGTGCGGTCCTCGAAGAACTTGGCCAGGAGCTGGAACGGGAACACGTACGACGCCGGCCCGGCCGTGCCGTCGACGTCGAGGCGCACCCGGTCCGCCCGCATGCCGGCGAGCGCGATCCAGCCGTTGACGTCGGGGTCCGACAGGGTCGTCGCCAGATTGTGGGGCGTGTCGACCTGGTTGGTCGACAGCGCCAACGTCCACCCGCCGCCATCGGCCTCCATGTCGCAGTAGACGGTCTTGGCGCCGGCGCCGGGGTCGATGGTGTAGACCCCGCTCCGGCCGGTGCCGTAGGCGAGGAACTGGGCGCAGCTCGTCGTCACCGGGGCGCTGACGCAGCTCGAGGGCGCGCCGTCGCACAGGTAGCCCGCCTCGATCTGACAGCTCGACGAGCAGCCGTCCCCGCTGGCGGTCCCCCCGTCGTCGCAGGTCTCCCAGGGGTCGATGACCCCGTCCCCGCAGGCGCCGAGGTCGATGGCGACGAGCGCGACGTTCTGGATCGCGGCGCCCTGGTCGTAGAACGACGTGTCGACCTCGAGCGGGCCGCTGGGCGCGACGCCGCTCACGTAGAGGACGGTCCCGTTGCGCAGGTAGGTGACCTGGCCGCCCGTGACCTCGACCCTGAGCCGGTCGCCTTGGGCGACGGTCCCGACCTGGCCGCGGTTCGCGCCCGACTCGTAGACGTAGAGCGCGCTTCCCGCGAGGTAGAGGGCGAAGTCGATGTCCTCGTAGGCGGCGCTGGTGTCGTCGGTCCCGAGCCCGACCATCATCGAGTTGCTGACCCCGTAGGGGGAGAACTCGACCCAGCCGTCCTGGCCCAGCGCGATCTGCGGGATGCTGGACGCGCCGCGGTTCCAGCCGGTGTCGGTCTGCTCGCGGAAGAGCCCCTGGCCCTTCACCGTCACCGTGGCGTTCTTCCAGAAGGCCGAGCCGCCGCAGGTCGGATCGGTCGCGCCGACCCCGGTCTCGACCAGGGTGAGGCCGTCCATGCGGGTGGGCTCGTAGAACGACGTGTCGAGGTGGTAGGTCGCGACCGTGTTCGCGGGCCTCGTGCTGGTGTAGTAGACGACGCCGTTCTTCAGGTAGCGGACCGTCTCGCCGTCGAGCTCGACGCGCAGCACGTCCCCGACCTGATAGGTCCCGACGACGGCCATCTGTGCGCCCGACTCGTAGACCTCGAGCACGCCGCCGTCGAGGTAGGTCGCGTACTCGATGTCGCTGTAGGACCGGTTGGAGTCGACGGTCCCGAGGCCGAACATGCGGCGCCCGGCGACCGAGGTGACGGCGGACTCGACGTAGCCCTGTCCGCAGTAGATGCCCTCCTCGGAGACCGCGCCGGTGTCCCAGCCGCTGCCCGCCGTGCGGACGAGCGTCGAACCGTCGCTCTGCTCGGCCGTCAGGTAGCCCCAGCGGCGCTCCCAGCGGACGGCCGGCGAGCACGTCCCGTCGCAGGTCTGGACCGTCATCGCGCGGATGCTCGCGTCGGCGTGGTAGAGCGCCACCTGCCCGCGGAGCGTCGTCGTCCCGCTCGACGGGATGGTGCTCGTGTAGAAGCCGACCCCGTTGTGCAGGTAGCGCACGACGTCGCCGACGCGCTCGACGCGGAAGCGGTCTCCCGACTGGAAGGCGTAGTAGTTCCCTCGGCTGACGCCGTTCTCGTAGACGTCGACGGAGGTGCCGTTGAGCTGGATGCCGTAGTCGATCTGGCTCACGTCCGTGACCGCGGTGTCGGTCCCGAGCCCGGCCGCGCGGAGCGTCCCCGTCTCGTACGCGACGAACTCGGCGAAGCCGTCCCCGGTGAAGCTCGCGGCGGTCGTCGCGCCGGCGTTCCAGCCGGCGGCCGCGCCGGTGGCCTTGAGGATCGAGTCGCCCTTGAGGACCGTGTTGGACGTGTCGCTCTGCCAGAGGGCGGTGCCGCCGCAGGTCGGGTCCGCCGCGTCGTCGTCGATGATCTGGAGCCCGCCGAGGGTCGCGGCGTTGTGGGCCAGGCTGACGTCGAGGCGGAGGTCGTCGAGCAGATAGGCCGGGACGTCGCTCTGCCAGAGCGGCGTCCCCCCGGTCCCGGGGCGGTTCTTCCAGTAGCTGACCTTGCCCGCGTCGACGTCGATGTCGACCTCGAGCACGTCGCCGGGCGCGTAGTTGCCGACGTTGGTCACGAGCGAGCCGCTCTCGTAGATGGACAGCGCGCTGTTGGCGACGAGGTAGAAGGCGTACTCGATGTCGGTGTAGCTCTGGCTCGCGTCCCCGATGCCGAGGCCGAACATGCGGTCGGTGGTGATCTCGTTCACAACCGACCGGACGCGGCCGCGACCGCAGGAGATGACGTTCTCCGAGGAGGCGCCCGCGATCCAGCTGCCGTTCGAGTACGTGTCGCGCACGAGCCCGGTCGAGTCGACGGGGGCGGACAGGTAGCGGCCGTTCTGCCAGCGGATCGTCGGGGCGCAGCTCGCGTCGCAGGTCGACAGCTCGAAGTCCCGGAGCTGCGCCCACTGGTTGACGATCGATGTGTCGACGACCAGCGGTCCCGTGGGCGCCGCGAGCGGGCTCCTGTAGTAGGCCACGCCGTTGCGCAGGTAGCGGACGACGCCGCCGACCCGCTCGACGCGGAAGCGCGCGCCGGCGGGGAAGGTGCCGAAGGGCCCGTAGGTGTTGCTGTTCTCGCCCACGTACTGGTTGCCGCTGACGAGGTACACCGCGCGGTCGACGTCGGGCCAGCCGTTGTCGGTGTTGCCGACGCCGAGGCCGGCCATGATCTGATCGCCCGCCTGAGGCGCCGTAAACGCCATGTAGACGTCGCCGTCCACGCTCGCGGCGCTGATGGCTCCGGCGTCCCAGGACCCGGTGTTGATGTCCTTGCGGAGGCCGGTCCCCTTGACCACGGCCTGGCTGGCCGCCGTCCAGAAGCTCGCCGCGCCGCAGGTGCCGTCATCGCCCGCGTCGAGGTCGACGAGGGTGAGCCCCGAGAGCGTCGCGCCCGCCGTGTAGAGCGCCGTGTCGAGGTGATAGTCCTCGATCAGGTTCGCGGGGTCGGCGCTGACGTAGACCTCGAGCCCGTTCTGGAGATAGCGCACGACCGGCGCGTCGACCTCGATCCGGAGCGTGTCGCCGGTCTGGTAGGTCCCGACGACGCCCAGGTTCGTCCCCGACTCGTGGACGTAGAGCGTGCCGCCCGGCCCGAGGTAGAACGCGTAGTCAATGTCGGAGTAGCTCGTCGTGGTGTCGGGGAAGCCGAGGCCGAAAGCCCGATCGGTCGTGGTCTCGGTGGCGGTCGCCTGGACGTAGCCGCGGCCGCACTTGATGTAGTCGATGGTCGAGGCGCCGCCGTTCCACGAGCTCCCGGCCGTCGTGTCGCGCGTGAGGGTGGCGCCGGCGTCGCTGATCGTGACGTTCTGCCCGTTCTGCCAGAGCGGCGGCGCGCATGCGCCGGTCTGGTCGGTGCAGCCGGCGATGGCGACGTCGTGGAGGGTCGACCACGGCGAGTAGAGGGAGACGTCGACGCCGAGCGGGTAGGTCGGCGCGAGCGCGCTCGTGTAGAAGACGACGCCGTTCTTGGAGTAGGTCACGACGTCCCCGTGCACCTCCACCCGGAAGCGCGCGCCCGGGTCGTAGTAGCCGAAGGCGCCGCGGTAGGTGCCGCGCTCGTAGACCTGCACCTGGGAGCCGGCGAGGTAGATGGCGTAGTCGATGTCGGCGTACGAGGTGTCGGTGTTGCCGTTGGACAGGCCGGCGGCGCGGGTCGTGTTGTTCTCGAGCGCCGTGAACTCCATGTAGCCGTCGCCGGTGAACGTCGTCTGCGAGATGGCACCCGCGTCGTAGGCGTTCGTGTTCAGGTCCTTCCGGATGCTGTGGTCGCGGACGATGGCGCCCGCGATGTCGGTCCAGAAGGCGCTCCCGCCGCAGGTCCCGTCGCCGGTGTCGGCGTTGTGGACGACGACGTCCTCGAGGGAGTCGCCGATCCGGTTGAAGGACGTGTCGAGGCGGAAGTCGTCGATGATCGTCGGGATCCGGGTGCTGGTGTAGAGCGGCGTCCCGTTCTTCAGGTAGCGCACGTAGGGGGCGCCGGGCCCGGTCATGGCGACCTCGACGCGCAGGACGTCGTCGGCCTGATAGGTGCCGAAGCTGCCGAGGTTGGCGCCGCTCTCGTAGATGTTCAGCGCGCCGCTGGCGGTCGGATAGAAGGCGTGCTCGATGTCGGTGTAGGAGACCGAGGCGTCGCCGACCCCGAGCCCGAGCATGAGGTCGCTCAGCTTCGGGATGCGCGCCTCGACGTAGCCGTCGCCGCAGGTGAGGGTCTCGCGCGTGGACGCGCCGCCGCCCCAGCCGCTGGCGAAGTCGCTGTAGAGGGACGTCGCCGTCGCCGACACGCCCTTGCCGTTGAACCAGTGGATGGGCGCCGTGCAGAGCGGGTCGTCCACGCCGCAGGTGTGGAGGACGACGTCGTCGTAGGCGGCCCCCGGGGAGTGCAGGGCGACGTCCGCGGCGAGCGGGTACACCGGCGGCCGCGTGCTCGTGTAGAAGTGGACGCCGTTTCGCAGGTACCAGACCTCGCCGTCGTGGACCTCGACGCGGATGCGGTCGCCCGCGGCGTACTGGGTGAAGTTGGTGACCTGGCCGCCGGACTCGTAGACGTAGAGCCAGGTGTTCGCGTTGGTGTAGATGGCGAAGTCGATGTCGGTGTAGCTGGGCGTCGTGTCGGCGTCGCTCAGCCCGAACATGGCGTAGGTCGTGTTGTGCGCCGCGGTCGCCTCGACGAAGCCGTCGCCCGCCGCGATGACGGGCACGCTGGAGGCGCCCTGATCCCAGCTGGCGCTGCCGCCCAGCTTGCCGATGCTCTGGCCGACCACGGTCGCCTGGATGTTCTTCCAGAAGCCGTTGTCGCCGCACTCCGGGTCGCCCGGGACGCTCGAGTCGACCAGCGCGAGCCCGGAGAGCGTCGCCCCCGGCGAGTAGAGCGCGGTGTCGAGGACCCAGGTCCCGAGCTTGGTGCCGAAGCTCGTGCTCGTGTAGAAGGCGACCCCGTTGCGGTAGTAGCCCACCGTCGGCGCGTCCATGCGCACCTCGTAGAGCTCGCCGGGGCCGTAGCTGCCGAAGGCGCCGCGGTCGACGCCCTGCTCGACGACGTGCACGGTGCCGTCGGCGCGGAGCCAGATCCCGTAGTCGATGTCGGTGTAGCTCGGGGTCGTGTCGCCGTCGGACAGGCCGAAGACGCGGTCGGTGGTCGTCTCGGTCGCGGTGGCCGTGACCGCCCCCTGGCCGCAGGTGAAGCTCGTGACGCTCGACGCGCCGGCGTTCCAGCCCGAGGAGAGCGGGTCGCGGGTGAGGCTCGTCGCCGTGCCGCTGACGTAGACCGGGTTGCGCCACGCGCGGCCGAAGAGGCAGTAGGGATCGCTCGGCTGCGCCGTGCAGTCCCGGAGCTGTGCGCCGCGGAGGGTCGCCCCCTCCTCGTAGAGGGACGTGTCGACGCGCAGTGGGAAGACGGGCGCACCGCCCGAGGAGTAGATGATGACGTCGTTGTGCGCGTAGCGGACCTGACCGTTCATCACCTCGACGCGGAAGCGGTCGCCCGGCGCGTAGGCCCCGAAGTTGCCGCGGTTGGTGCCGGCCTCGTAGATCTGCAGGCCGCCGCCGGCGTAGGGGTACCAGGCGAACTCGATGTCTCCGTAGCTCACGCTGGTGTCGCCGGTGCCCAGCCCGATCATCCGGTGGGTGGTCGTCTCGGTGGCCTCGAACTCGACGTAGCCGTCGCCGGTGAGGGTCTCGACCGAGCTCGCGCCCGCGTTCCAGGTCGTGCCGCCGGCGATCTTGTCGAGCCCGGCGCCGGTGGCCGTGTAGACCTCGTTCACGTTGACCGGGTTCTGCCAGGTGATCCCGGCGCAGTCGGCGCCGCAGCTGCCGCCGCAGTCGCGCCCGACCTCGTCGCCGTTCTGGACCCCGTCGCTGCAGGTCGGGACCTGGCAGACGCCGCCGGTGCAGACGAGGCTCGCGCAGTCGCTCGCGGCGAGGCAGGTGTCGCCGTCGGCGCAGGCCGAGCAGACCGGGCCGCCGCAGTCGACGTCGCTCTCCTCGGAGTTCTGGAAGCCGTCGGTGCAGGCGTGCTCGCGCAGGCGCACCTCGCCCGCGTAGAACGGCAGGCCGTTGCCGCCGATGTGGCCGCAGCTCGTCACCTCGGTGTAGGCGCCGCTGTAGTGCGTGAGCATCCAGACGCCCGCCGGGTTCATCGGCGCCTGGCCGACCGTGCAGGCGAGCTTGATGCCGCTCTGCCCCGCGGCGCCGTTGGCGCAGTAGCTGGCGCCGCTGTTCCCGCGCGCGAAGAAGTCGTAGCGCCCGGTGTCGACCGTGACGCCGTCGGCGTTGACCGCGGTCAGGCCGGACAACGAGATGTCCGGGTTGGCGTTCGCCAGCGCGGTGGCGAGCGGCGCGAAGTCGAAGGCCGGCACCTTGGCCCAGTAGGCGGTCGCGACCGGGTCGGTCGTGTCGTAGCAGTAGTACGCGAGGCCGACGGTCTCGGCCATGAAGGGCCAGACCGTGTCGAGCGCCTGACTGTACTGGAGCTGGTCGGCCTGGCCGGTAGTGTGGGCGGTCCCGAGCAGGCTGTGGTCGCCAGCGGCGGCGGCGAACTCGTAGTCGCCCGCGTAGCCGTTGGTGTCGGCGGCCCGCGCCACGACGAGCCAGCCGCCGCCGTCGGTCTCCTGGTCGCAGTAGACGGCGACGCGCGCGGCCGGGCCGGCGTCGTCGGGGTCGACGAAGTAGTAGCCGCTCGTGGTCTCGCCGGCGTTCTTGTGCTCGAGGCACGAGCGCCGCGCCGGCTCGAGCACGCAGTCGCCGCCCATGCACACGCCGCTCGCGCAGGCGTTGCCGCAGCTCCCGCAGTGGGCCGGGTCGTTTCGGAGGTAGGCCTCGCAGCCGGTGGCCACGTCGGCGTCGCAGTCGTCGTACTCCGGCGCGCACGTGAGCGGGCCGCAGACCCCGGCGACGCAGACCTCGCTGGCGCCGCAGGTGACGCCGCAGGCGCCGCAGTGGGCGCGGTCGCGCTCGGTGTCGACCTCGCAGTCGTTGGCGCCGTCGTCGTCGCAGTCGGCGTGCCCGGCGCGGCAGATGAGGTTGGTGCCGAGGTCGCTCTCGATGGGCTTGGCGAGACGGTTGATGGTGCCGTTGGCGTAGTCGGCCCAGTAGATGAAGCGGTCGTCCACCGCGACGGCGTACGGGTTGCCGAGGGTCGAGAAGGTCTCGATCGCGCCGGTGTCCCGGCGGACGCGCCCGAGCTGCGTCTGGCCGCCGAAGTAGACGTAGCGATCGTCGAGGTCGACCGTGAGGAGGTTGGAGCCCGGGGACGCGAGCGTCGTCGCGGCGCCGCCGCCGACCGGCACGGTGTAGACGTCGCCGCCCGTGCTCGTGAGGAAGAGCGTCCCGCCGTCCACGACCAGGCCGCCGGTGCTGGTGGGCAGGCCGCTGACGTCGGTCGCGACGCTGCGATCGAGTAGGGAGAGCGTCCGGACGTCGCCGCTGGCGTAGCTCGCGAAGTAGAGGTCGTTGCCGCTCAGCGCGACGGCGTACGGCGTCGGCTGACCGTGGGCGAGGAGCTCGGCCGCGCCCCCCGCCTTCGGCGCGCGGTGGACGGTGCCGTTGGTGTAGGTCGTGAAGTAGACCCAGGCGTCGTCGACCACGACGTCGTTGGTGTAGTAGCCGGAGACGAGCAGCTCGCGGTTGCTGCCGTCCTTGCCGGCGCGCGAGAGCTGGTACGACGCCCGGGCGCCCCAGTAGACGTGGTCGTCGTCGACGTCGATGCCGATGACGCCGCTGCCGGCTCCGGACACGAGCACCGTCGCCTCGCAGGTGGCGCCGGTGCAGACCCCGCCGCCGCAGGCGACGTAGCAGCCGCCGCAGTTCAGCGGGTCGGAGTTGGCGATGTTGGTCTCGCAGCCGTCCGAGTAGAGGCCGTTGCAGTCGTCGAAGCCCGGGTCGCAGACCGGCTGCGCGACGCAGACGCCGCTCTCGCAGTGGTCGCCGGGGGCGCAGTAGCAGCCGTAGTAGGCGACGACGAAGCTCAGGACCGGGCCGTCGACGGTGACGCCGCCGACGACCACGCGCGGGACGGCGTAGTAGACCGTGTTCTGGTTCAGCAGCGGCGCCGTCCAGTCGACGGTGAAGCCGGTGCCGTTCACGGTCGCCGCGACGGTCTCGACGGTGGCTGCGGGCGCGCGTGGGTCCATCTCGGGGGAGAGCAGCAGCTCGCCCGAGTCCGCCGTGGCGCCGACGACGTTCCAGGCGAAGGTGCCGGTGATGCCCCGCTCGATGCCGCTGGGGGCGGTGAGCCACTGGACGCACGCGGCCGCGACGCCGAAGTCCGCGTCGAAGCCCTCCACCGCGCCGTCGGTGCCGCGGACGTTCCGGATGCCGCCGGTCACGCGCACGTGGTAGTCGCCCGCGGGCAGGGCGCCGGCGTCGGGGACGAAGCTCACGCGGCGGGCGCTCACCTCGAAGGTGCCGGCGACGGGCGAGCCGTCGGCCACCTGGGTGACGGCGACCGTGGTCGCGTCGACCGAGGCGGGGTCGATGTCGCTCGAGAAGTAGAGGTCGACCTGCCCCTGGGCGCAGATCCCGCTCGTGCCGGGGTAGGGCGACATGCCGACGACGAAGGGCGGCACGTCGGCGATGCTCGCGGTCGACCCCTGCGCGATGTAGGCCGTGGCGACGCCGGACAGCGACACGAAGATCTGCACCGTCGACACGGCGATGGTGCCGACGGGGGGCGGGTACCAGGCGAGGGTCACCGGGTTGGCCGGATCCGACACGCTGGCGGTGATCCAGGCGCCGCTCGCGAAGCCGTAGACGAAGATGCCGTTGTGGTAGGCGATGCTCGTGACGTCGCCGTAGCCGCTCCACCAGGCCAGGGTCGGCAGGTTCGGCGAGGAGACGTCGAAGGCGTAGACGCCGCCGCCCCCGTACGACACGTAGAGGTAGCCGCCGATGACGACCATGTCGGTGACGGTCCAGGTGCCGCCGATGAGGCTGTAGGTGTTGAACGTCCAGGCGAGCGTCGGCAGGTTCCCCGCGGTCAGCGACAGGACGCGCACCACGCCGTTGACGTCGACGGTGTAGAGGTAGCCGCCGTCGTACCAGATGCGGACGATGGGCCCGCCGTAGGAAACCGGGTAGGCGCCGATGTAGGCGGGGTAGCCGTAGGCGCCGATGCTGTAGACGTGGAGCACGCCCCCGACGGTGACGTAGAGGTGGCCGTCGACGACGACGACCGAGGTGGCGCCTGACAGATCGACCGTGTGGACGAGGACCGGCGAGCCGACGACCGACACGTCGATGACGTAGAAGGCCGAGCCGCAGGTGAGGTAGGCGTAGTTGCCCTCGATCGCCACGTCGGTGCAGCCGTCGAGCCCGCCGCCGAGGGACCAGCCGCCGACGAGCACCGGGTTGTTCGGGTCGCTGACGTCCTGGATGCTCAGGCCGCCGTACTCGAGCGCGGCGTAGGCGTAGATGCCGACCTGGACCACGCGCCGGATGATGGTGCCGTAGACCGGGTCGGGCACGATCGTGACCGTGCCGATGAAGGTGCCGCCCGCGACCTCGACGCAGGCGCCGTCCTGGCAGGCGCTGAGCGCCGTGCCGGGGTCGCCGTCGTCGCAGACCGTGCCGTTGCCTGCGGTCGCCGTCTCGCAGGCGCCGGTCCCGGGGTTGCAGCTCGCGACCTCGCAGGTCGCGGCGGTGCAGGTGGTCGTGCTGGCGGGGACGCAGACGCCCGCCTGGCAGTGGTCGCCCGCGGTGCAGGCGCTCTGGTCGTCGCAGCTGTTGGCGTCGTTCGGCGTGTAGACGCAGCCGACGTAGGTCGTGCAGGCGTCGTCGGTGCAGGCGTTGCCGTCGTCGCAGACCGGCGTGACGCTGCACGGCTCGGGGTAGACGGTGAAGCTGATGGGCGCGCCGCCGAGCAGGCCGTCGGCCGTGGTGACGCGCGGGTAGGCGCCGTAGACGGTGGGGACGGCGACGTCGGGGGCGGTCCAGCTGGCGCTATAGGGGGCGCTCGCCCCGGCGGAGACGACCTCCCAGAGGTCGCGCGGCGCGGAGAGCGGGCCGACGACGACCTCGCCGTTGCTGGTCGGGCCACCGCTGGCGGTGAAGGAGAAGGTCGCCTGCTGGCCGCTCATCAGGCTCCCCGCGTAGGCGGTCGAGCCGATGCAGATCGGGGTCACCGTGAGGGTGCGGCTCTCGGCGATGGTGCTGACGGTGCCGCGGAGGTTGGTGACGGTGTGGACCGTGAAGCTCACCTCGCCCGAGAGCATGGCGGTCGGGGTGACCGTGACGAGGTCGCCGGTGACGCTGAAGGTGACGTCGACCGGGAGCCCGGCCTGGGTGACCTCGATGGCCTCGTCGGTGATGGACGCCGGGTCGATGTCCGCCGAGAAGCGGAAGGCGAAGGATTGGCTCGCGCACACGAGCGCCCCGGCGGGCCAGGCGCGGACGAGCACCGGCGGCAGGTCGACGAAGCGGACGATGGTGCCGATGGCCCAGAAGGCGTAGCCGCTCCGGAAGATGTAGACGTAGGTCGGGACGCCGACGACCCAGGTCTGGGCCACGACGAAGACGCTCGTCGGGTCGACGACGCTGTAGGTGACGAGGGCCCCGCCGGCGTAGGCGACCACGAGGACGCCGCCGCGGTAGGAGATGCGGACGATGGCGCCGCCGCCGCTCAGCGGCGGGATCGTCCCGAGCAGCACCGGCACGCCGCGGACGTCGAGGATGACGACGTAGCCGTCGGCGTAGGCGACGTACGCGACGCCGCCCACGACGGTGATGTCGACGGCGATGCCGACGTGGAAGCCCGTGACCAGGCGCACGAAGGCGGGCGCGTAGAGGTCGATGAGCCCGTAGACCCCGACGGTCCCGTCGGAGTAGCCGACGTAGAGCGTCAGCCCGTCGAGATAGAGGCGGATGAGGCCCACCCCGCCGCCGGGGCCGACGATCGTCGTTCGGTAGACCGGCGTGCCGACGACGTGGATGTCGAAGACGAGCACGTCGCCGCCCGCGAGGCCGATGTAGAGGGCGTCGCCCACGATGACCAGGCTCACCGGGACGCCGCCGACGACGATGGCGCCGATGTCGATGACGCCGAGGTACACGAGGCTCAGCGGGTCGGAGGCGTCGATGATGAAGACGCCGTCGGTGCCGCAGGAGACGTAGACGGTGGTCCCGTGGACCGCCACGGTGTCGCAGGTCTGGGTCCCGCCCGTCAGCCAGCGGCCGAGCTCGATGGGGTGGTCGGGGTCGGAGACGTCGCGGATCGCGAAGCCGACGCCGATGGCGATGTACGCGAGGCCGCTCTCGCCCTCGACGACGTTCAGGATGCTCTCGCCGGGGCCGGCGGTGAAGCCGCCGAGGGGCGGCTCGACGACGAAGCTCACGACTCGCGAGAGGACCGCCACTCCGCCGACGACGGCCTCGACCTGGGCGTACCAGGTCGTCGGCGCGGCGACGTCGGGGGTCGTCCAGCTGGCCGGGCTCGCGCTCGTGACGGTGGCCATCGGGGACGACGCGGGCGTGGGCGAGGTCGAGAGCAGGAGGCGCTCGCTGGTGGGGCTCCCACCCTGAACGACCCAGCCGACCTGGGCGACGCTGCCGGAGAGCACGCGGACGGGCTCGCTGGTGATGGAGACGCAGGCGGCGCCAACGTCGAAGCTCGTGGTGCTGGCGATGGCGGTGGTCCCGCGCTCGTTCTCGAGGGTGTCGGCGACGTGCACGCTGTAGCTGCCGTCGGCGAGCGGCGCCGCGGGCACGAACGTGACGAGGTTCCCAGAGACGTTCCAGGTGCCGTCGACGTTGCTGCCGCCGGTCTCGATCCAGAGGCTCTTGGCGTGGACGCTCTCCTCGTGGACCGGCGCGCTGAACAGCAGCGCGATGTCACCGTCGCCGCAGGTGGAGCCGCCGTCGGGCGGGACGCTCGCCACCAGGAAGAGCGGCGGGTCCACGTAGCTCCAGGTGGCGCCGTAGGCCGCGAGGACGTAGCCCGAGGCGAAGAGGGTGACGGCGGTCGGCGTCCCGAAGCGCAGCGTCGACGACAGGATCACCGGCAGGGCGGTGCCCTGGAGGCGCGCGATGACGAGGCGGCCGTTGGAGTAGACGACCGCCAGGATCCCACCGCGGACGGAGATGCGGACGACGCTCGCGCCGGCCGGGGGCGCCTGGACCCACAGGGCGACCGCGGTCCAGCCGGCGTCGCGGAGGGTGCGGACGTCGATGGCGACGAGCCCGATGCCGCCGCCGTAGGCGATGTACGCGACGCCGTCGAGGACGACGAGGTCGACGCCGGCGTAGCCGGGGTAGAGGCTGGCGATGAGCCGGATGAAGACCGGGTCGAAGCGGACCCCGAAGAGCTCCCAGGTGCGGACGGTGCCGTCGAGGTAGAGGACGTAGAGCACGCCGTCGGCGATGGAGATGCGGACGAGGCCGACGCCGGCGCCGGTCACGACGGTCCGGACGTACACCGGGCCGGTGGCGACGGTGACGTTCCAGATGGCGATGTCCGCGCCGAAGCCGATGTAGAGGGCGTCGCCGTACAGCGCCAGGCTGATGGCGCCGGGCTGGTTGATGACGTAGACGCGGACCGGGTGCGCGGGGTCCGAGACGTCGATGACGTGGACGCCGGTGGTGTCGCAGGCGAGGTAGACGGTGGTGCCCTTGACGGCGACGGCCTGGCAGGTGCCCCCGCCGGGATCGACCCAGCGCCCGAGGACGATGGGGTGGCTCGGGTCGCTGACGTCCTGGATCTCGAGGCCGGCGCCGACGGCGAGGTAGGCGTACGGCCCGCTGTCGACGGCGGCGTAGATGGTGTCGCCGGGCAGGCTCGAGCCGTTGGCCAGGGCGATGCCGACGTCGACGCGCGTGATCGGGCTCCAGTAGGAGGTCGTGCCGACGCGGACCTCGGCGACCGCGTACCAGACGGGCGCGGTGGTGCCGACCGGGACGTCCCAGACCGCGGTGTAGGCGCCGCCGCCGGCCGCGACGCCGGCGATGGAGGTGGTGAGCGCGAAGCCGTCGCCCGGGTCGGGCCAGGTGGCGAGGTGGACGTAGACCGCGTCGGGGGTGACGCCGGACACGTCCCAGGCGAGCTGGACGGAGGTGCCGGCCAGGACCGCGTCGGGGGTGCTGGTCCACTCGCCGCAGATGTCGGCGACCTCGAAGCTGGCGTTGTAGTCGCGGGTCGGGCCGTAGGTGCCGCGGACGTTCCGGATGTCGGGCTGGGAGACCGTGACGGCGTGGACGCCGCTGGCGAACGGCGCGTCCGGGGTGAAGCGGACGACGGCGTCGGTCGTCGTCCGCGTCCCGGCGAGGCCGCCGTCGAGGTCGACGGTGGCGGCGCTGAGGGTCGCGCCGTCGATGGGCGAGGAGAAGAAGAGGTCGAGGGGCGCGTCGGGGCACGCGCCGCGGGTGCCGTCCCGGTGGGAGCTGGCGATGACGAAGGGCGGGACGTCGATGACGCGGAGCTCGAGCCCGGCGCCGACGAAGAGCCAGCGCGACAGCAGCGCGAGGCCGGTGGCGGAGCCCGTGCCCGCGGTCTCGGACAGGATCCACGGGGCGGTCGGGATGGCGGCGGTGCCGATTCGCACCAGGCCTCCGTCGTAGAGGACGGCGTAGCGGCGGCCGACGACGCTCACGCGGAGGACGAGCGAGCCGCCGTCGTGCCACAGGACGATCCAGCTGTAGCCGCCGGCGACGAGGACGCCGCGGAGGTCGACGATGTAGAGGCCGCCACCGAGGAAGCCGAGGTACCCGAGGCCGTCGACGACGGCGAAGTCGGTCGCGACGAGGCCGCCCGCGAGCGGCGCGACGACGCGGACGTAGACCGGGACGAGCACGTCGACGGACAGGTCGAAGACGATGAGGGTTCCGTCGGCGAAGAAGGCGTAGAGGACGGTGCCGTCGACCACGACGCGCACGATGAGGTCGGGGCCGACACCCGAGGCGCCGCCGGCCCAGCCGATGAAGACCGGGACGAGCGGGTCGGAGATGTCGTAGACGGCGACGCGCGTCCCGACGCCGACGTAGAGGGCGTGGCCGAAGAGGGCCAGGGTCGTGGCCGAGCCCGAGACGGTCACGGTGCCGACGAGGAAGGGCGCGGCGGGGTCGGCGACGTTGACGAGCTTCACGCCGGCGCTGCCGCAGGCGAGGTAGACGATGTCGTCGCGCTTGACGAGCTCGCGGCAGTCGAGGCCGGCGCTGGCGTCGACCCAGCTCCCGACCAGCGTGACGCTCGTCGGGTCGGTCTGGTCGCGGATCTCCAGGCCGCCGACGCCGATGGCGAGGTAGGCGAGGTCGCCGACCTCGAGGGCGCCCTCGATGTCGCCGGTCAGCGTGGTGCGCGGCTCCTCGTCGAGGATCGTGCCGGCGGCCGGCGGGCAGGTGTCCCCGGCGCAGCCGTCGGGGTTCACGCTGACGGTGATCGGGACGACCTGGCCGTAGTAGGTCACGCCGCCGATGTCGACCGCGACCACGGCCCAGAAGGTCGTCTCGGCGGTCACGACGGGCGGGGTCCACCACGCCTCGAAGCCGCCGTCGCCGCCGGGCGTGGCGACGCCGAGGACCTCGTCGTACGGGTAATAGGGGCTCGTGCCCTGGATGTCGGTCGAGACGAGGAGCCTGGCGCCGTCGACGGTGGCGCCTGGGACGGACCAGGTGAAGTGCGCGGGGGCGCCGCCGAGGATCGACAGCGGGGCGGTGAGCCCGGCGATGGCGAGCGTGTCGACGGTGAAGCCTAGCCGGTCGGGGACGAGGGGGCCGGGGCTCCCGCGGAGGTCGGCGACCGCGCCCACGATGGCCGCGTAGACGTCCGGGTCGAAGAAGACGTCCTGGGTCCAGCGCAGCGTGTCGGGGTAGGGCTGGGTGACGGTGCCGCCCCAGGCGCCGCCGAGGAGGCCGGCGACGGTCACGCTCAGGGCGCCGATGCTGGCGGGGTCGAGCGGCTCCGAGAAGTGGAGGTCGAGCGGGTCGGCGGCGTAGAGGCCGACCGAGCCCTCGGGGGGCGAGGTGGCGAGGAGGAAGGGCAGGTAGTCGAGGAGCTGGTAGTCGACGCCGTAGGCGACGAACGCGACCCCCTGCCGGAGGATGGCGAGGCCGGTCACGGTGCTCGTGGCGACCGAGGAGGTCAGGACCTTCGGCTGGGACAGGAGGCGGAGGCTCAGCGTGACGACGCGGCCGTCGGCGTAGACGACGAGGCCGTAGCGCCCGACGAGGGTCAGGCCGACGATCTGCGACCCGCCGTCGTGGTAGAGGACCACGGGCGCGGTGACGTGGGTCCCGAGGAAGTCGAGGATGTAGAAGCCGGCGCCGTCGTAGGTCACGTAGACGACGTCGTGCTCGGCGGCGAAGCCGGTGGGGTTGGCGAAGCCGCTCCAGGTGTAGAGCAGCGTCGGGGCGCTGCGCGTCGTGGCGTCGATGGCGACGACGGCGCCCGAGTCGAGGAGCCCGTAGACGCGGTCGCCGAAGGCGGCCAGGCGGAAGAGGACCGGGCCGCCGGTCGCGACGGTGAGCGACGTGCCGGCGACCGGGCTCGACGGGGTCGAGAGGTCGTAGACGCGGACCGTGGCGCCGTCGCCGACGTAGAGCCAGGAGCCGAGGAGCGTCAGCGTGGTCGCCGGCGTCCCCTGGGACAGGGTCGCGAGCAGGGTCGGCGCGTCGGGGTCGGTGAAGTCGAGGATCTTCACGCCGGCGGCGCCGCAGGCCGCGGCGACGTAGACGTTGGCCCCGTCCTCGTAGACGGCGACCTCGGTGCAGTCGAGGCCGGCGGCGGTGTAGGCGCCGCGGGCGACCGGGGCGTCGGGGTTGGTGGTGTCGAGGGCCTGGACGCCGTCGGCGCCCTCGGCGAGGTAGGCGATGGCGCGGCTGTCGTCGGCCGCGTCGGTGATCGCGCCGCTGAGCGGCAGGGTCGCGGCGGCGAGAGGCTGGGACGGCTGGGCGCCCTCGCAGACGCCGGCGGCGCAGGCCGAGACGCAGCCGTCGAGGGGGGCGCAGACGCCGTCGAGGCTACACGGGGTGCCGTCGGCGAGCTGGCCGGTCATGAGGCAGCTCCCGTCGGCCTGGCAGGTGCCGATCGCGCAGGGATCGCCGAGGTCACAGGGGTCGCCGCCGATGGCGCAGGCGGCCACGGCGGCGGTCGTCACCTCGCCGGTGGCGCAGGTGAGCTGGTGGCGGAAGATGGCCCCCTCGAACCCGGTGTAGGTGGTCTGGACGAGGCTGCCCGGCCCGTCGAGGGGGTTCGAGCCGCAGTCGAGGCCCGGGGCGGCGCCCTGGATCGCGACGTGGTCCCAGAGGATCTCGGGCCAGATCGCGTCCGTCGGCGAGTGGCCGTCGAAGGGGACGCTCGAGGCGGTCGCGCGGGCGGAGATGGTGCACGGCGCCGCCGTCGGGTCGATCCCGATCGCGACGTTCCAGTAGCACTTCTCGATGCCCGGGAAGTCCTCCTGGCCGCGATAGACGGCGCTCTGGAAGACGGCGGGCGCCTGGCCGCCGAGGTTCCCGGGGCCGGCCGTCGGGTCGACGAAGTAGCTCTGGGCGCCGCACTGCAGGAGGACGTCGTCGGCGAAGTAGAGGTAGGTGGGTTTCCCCGACGAGGTGGCGCAGGCGAAGGCGACCACCGCGGTCGGGCCGCGGTCACCGTTCGGGTCGTGCAGGAACGCGTCCTGGCAGTCGAGCTTGGCGGAGCAGAAGATCTCCTCGAACTGGACGGCCACGTCGAAGAAGCCCTGGTCGGCGCGGCGGGCGAGGGTGATGTCGAAGGTGACCGGCGTGTCGGTGTTCGCCACGCACGGCGTGCTGCGCGTGACCGGCGTCGGGTTGTGGTAGCTCGCCGGGTCCAGCACACCGCCGTCGGTGTCGAGGATGCGGTCGATGACCAGCTCGACGGTGTTCGGGGTCGCGTCGGCGTCGCAGGTCCCGACGTAGCTGAACGCGCCCGCGCCGTCGCCGTACGCGGACGACGTGATGGCGCGCGTCCAGACGACCGCGTCGTCGCGGTTGCGGACCGTGAGCGTGTACTCCACGTCGCCGACGCCGGGGAGGCGCAGCGGAGCCGCCGAGAGGGCGAGCCGGGCGCCATCGTCGGGTCGGGGGGATTCGGGTTCGCCGCACGCCGACAGGAGTGCGACCACGGCGAGAGCGACGTTCACCAACAAACGCTGGTATCGCATTGTGCGGCTCTGCTTGTGGCGGGAGCCCGTTCGAACGCTGTCCGATCGGTCGCCGTATTGTCGCCGTACACCGCGGTGCGGTAAAGCGAATCCCGATCGCGGCGGACCTGACGTGGCCGCGACGAGGACCGAGTCGAGGCCTACGCCGTCACGCCCGCCCAGAGGGCGGGAGGCGCGCCCGGGGTCGCGCGATCACGAGCCGCTGGCGCGGTCAGCGCGGTGGGGACGGGATCCCGGTCGAGGCGTCGTAGTCGAGGGTCCAGCGCGCGGCGCTGCCGTCACCGAGGTGCGCGTCGACCGTCAGCCGATAGCGGGAGGAGACGGGCAGGGGGGGGAGGTCGAGCGCCACCCGCCCGTCCTCGCGACCGCGCGCCTCGATCCGGCCGACGGCGTCTCCCGTCTTCGCGAGCGCCACCTGGACCGAGGCGTCCGCGAGCCGGAGCGGCTTCCCGTCGCGATCGGCGGCGAGCCGCACGGAGACCCCGCGGTAGAGGGGCGGGAGCGGCTCCACCACGGCCAGGGTGACGACGTCGGCGCCGGTGGCGATGCGATAGGCCGTGAAGCCCGGCTCGAGCGCCGGGCGAGCGTCGGGGAGCGTCGCGCTCGGTCCCGCGGCCGAGGCCGTGTCTGCCGGCGGCGCCGCGGTCGAGGTGTCCTCTTCCGCCGCGGGGGCGGTGTCCGATGCGACGGCCGGCGCGGTGTCCGGTGCCGGCGTCACGTCTTCCGCGGCCGCCACGCGCACGTCC
>SBGO01000019.1 GCA_006226565.1 Deltaproteobacteria bacterium
GCCTCGCAGGAGGTCGAGGTGGTGGTCGACACGCCGGCGCCGCCGCCGGAGCCGCCGTGCATGATGCGGTGCTCGCGCGCCGAGTAGTGGATCCCGCCGAGCGCGCCGGCGTTGTTGCTGCCGGTCTCACCGTCGCTGACCGGGGAGGCGCCGCCGCCGCCGCCGCCGCCCGTCGAGGCCTTGCCGCCGCCCGGCCCGATGCCCTCGCCCACGCGGTGCGGGTTCGTGAAGGTGTAGTCGCAGCTGCCGCCGTCGGAGCCGCCCGGGCCGCCGAGGCCGCCGACGTGGTCCATGCCGAGGCCGTAGCGCTGGATGGAGGCGCCGCCGGACACGTCGATGTCGCAGCCGCCGCTGAGCGTCGCGTCCCCCTCGACGAGGAGGTAGACCGGCGTGTTGTCGCTGTTGCGGTTGAACTTCAACACGCCCGAGCTCGTGCAGACGATCGACGACACGCAGATGACGCCGTTGGGCGGCAGGTCGATCGGCGGCGTCGCGGCCGTGGAGCTGATGGTGAGCACCCCGGTGATGCTGTTGATGTTGGGGTGGTTCGTGTAGCCGTTGGTGCTCGCGCCGCCCACGGCGCCGCCGATGTTGGTGGCGTTCGCGACGTCGCAGCCGGAGGTCTGGAGGGTCTGCAGGGTCAAGGCCGAGGCCGACGACCCCCAAGCGCCGACCGCCACGAAGGCGAGCGCCGCAGCCCCGAAGAGGCGCAGGCGGTAGCGGGGGTTCCGTTCACGTGTCATGGGATTCTCCTGGTTCTACAGGTTGTTGCACACAGTTGCGAGCTTGGGTCACTCGCGTCTCTCTCTCGCAATTCACTCGCTCAGAGTGAAGGTGATGACGAAGCCCTGCTGGGCCGCGTCCGGGTTCAGAGCCGAGGCGTAGCCGGCGCCCGTGACGACCTGGACCTGCCAGATCCCGACCGGCGCGGCCGGGTCGAAGGTCACCGGCACGACCAGCGCGCCGTCACCGTCGATGGAGAGCGCGCCCACGGTCACGAGCGTGCTCGGCGTCGCCGCGCCCGGCTCGTAGAGGCGGACCTCGGCGACCTCCGCGAGGGCGAAGCCGAGGGCCCGTAGGCTCGTGTCCGAGCGAAGCAGCGTGCTCGGCTCGACGCTGGTCACGTACGGGTGGCCGACGACCGCGATGGCCGCCGCGACGATGGCGCCGCTCGTCTGGATACCCAGGCCGTCGCCGTACTCCGCCACCCACACCGCGGGGGCCGCGAGGACCGGGCCGGCCTCGGCCGCGTCCGCGCCCGCGTCGTAGCTGACCGTCGCGTAGACCGTGACCGCCTGCGCCACCACCGCGCCGCTCGCCTGCTGACCGAGGTCGTCGATGAAGCCCGCCGCCGTGTAGACCGCCGCGTCGGCCAGGATCGGGCCGAGCGTCAGGGCGGCCTCGGTGGTCGGCTCGAGCCAGGTCGCCGTCGAGTAGACCGCCAGCGGCGTCGCGACGACGGCCCCGGAGAGCGCCCCGGCCGCGCCGGCCTCGACGCTGAAGACGCCGGGCGCCGTCACGGTCGGGCTGGTCATGGCGGCGTAGAGGTCCCCGGCCGGGTCGTAGCCGTCGGTGGAGTAGACGCTGAACGGGCGGGCGACGACGGCGCCGGACAGCGCCCCGGCCGCCCCGGCCTCGACGCTGAAGACGCCGGGCGCCGTCACGGTCGGGCTGGTCATGGCCGCGTAGAGGTCCCCGGCCGGCTCGTAGCCGTCGGTGGAGTAGACGCTGAAGGGACGGGCCACGACGGCGCCGGACAGCGCCCCGGCCGCCCCGGCCTCGACGCTGAAGACGCCAGGCGCCGCGACGGTCGGGCTGGTGAGGGCGGTGTAGAGCTCCCCGGCCGGGTCGTAGCCGTCGGTCCCGTAGACGCTGAAGGGACGGGCCACGACGGCGCCCGACGCCTGGTCACCGAGGTCCGTGGCGCGCGTCACCGAGAAGACCGACGGCGCCGAGACGACCGCGCCCACCTCGGGGGTCAGCGTCGCCGGCGCGATGTAGCCGTCGACGCTGCCGACCGCGAGCGGCGCCGCGACCACCGAGCCGCTGAGCGCCGGCGCCGGGCCGGGCACCAGCACGATCGACGGGTCGCTCGGCGGGCCGTCCCCGGCCGCGTGGTGCGCCACGACCACGCAGCTGTAGCCGAGGCCGTTCGTCAGCCCGGTCACCACGCCCGTGGTGGAGGCCGTCGACACGCTGCCGCTGTCGCTCGCGTCCACCGCCGTGCACGTCGCCGTGTAGCCGACCACCGCCGAGCCGCCGTCCTCGACCGGCGGATCCCAGACCAGCGTGATGGACTGATCCGTCGACCACGCATCGACGATGACCGGGGCCGTCGCCGGGACCACGCCGGTCCCGAGCAGCGTCGGGTCGTCCGCGAAGACCGACGGCGCCGCGACGATGGCGGTGGCGTCGAAGGTCACCGCCAGGGCCGGATCGGCGTAGCGCGAGGTGCCGTAGACGGCCATCGGCACGGCGACGACGGCGCCGGCGTCGGGCTGGTCGAAGGTGGCGGCGAGGCTGACCGCGAAGGCCTTCGGTCCGGAGACCATGGCCCCCGCGAAGGCGACGTCGAGCTGGGTCGTGGTGTCGAAGGAGGCGGTCGTGTAGACCGTCATCGGGGCGGCCACGACGGCGCCGGAGTCGGGCTGGTCGAAGGTGGCGGCCAGGCTGACGGCGAAGACCTTGGGGCCGGAGACCATGGCCCCCGCGGAGGCAGCGCCGAGCTGGCTCGTGGTGTCGAAGGAGCGGGTCGAGACGACCGTCATCGGGAAGGCGACCACCGCGCCGCTGTCCGACGCGCCGAGGCCGGCGTCGGTGTCGCCCGAGAAGACCGCCGGAGCGCCCAGGACCGCCCCCTCGCGCACCAGGCCGAGCAGGTCGAGCGCGTCGAAGGAGGTGGCCGCATAGAGGCTCATCGGCGACGCGACCACGGCGCCGCTGTCGCTCACGCCCAGGTCGTCGATGCCCACGCTGAAGACGCTCGGCGCGGCCGCCACCGGCGAGGTGCGGTCGTAGATGCCAGCGGCGAAGATGCCGTCGCCGAAGACGCTCAGCGGGGCCGCGACCACGGCGCCGGTCTGGTTGGCGCTCGAGTCGTCGCGCACCCCGAAGACCGCCGGGGCGCTGGCCACGAGGCCGCTGCCCGCCTCCTCGGTCGTCGCGGGGCTGTAGAAGGACGCCCCGTACACGCCGAGGGGCGCCGCCACGACCGCGCCCGAGGTGCTCGCCCCGAGGTCGTTGTCCGCGACGCTGAAGACCGCCGCCGGGCTGACCAGCGCGCCGGTCTCGTCCTTGGTGCCGTCGGCGAAGCTCGCGTCACGGTACACGTTGAGCGGCGCGGCGATGACGGCCCCGGTCAGGTCGCTGGTCGCCAGCGGCGTGACGAGGACCGGATCGCTCGGCGGGCCCTCGCCCGCGTTGTTGGAGGCCGTGACCACGCAAGAGTAGGTCGTGCCGTTGTGCGCGTCCTGCAGGTCCGCGCCCAGCGCGCCGATCGTCGTGCCGATCACGTGCACACCGAACGTCGCCGAGCAGGTCACCGTGTAGATGAGCGCTGGCGTCCCGCCGTTGTCCACCGGCGGATCCCAGGTCAGGCTGATCGTCCCGTCGCCGCCCACGGCGCTCGTGATGGTCGGCGCGCCCGGCGGGCCCGTCGGCACCGGTGCGGTCCCGTCGTCGGCGAAGACCGCAGGCGCCGACCCGATCACGCTGCTGTCCAGGGCCGCGCCGGCGTAGCGCTGCGCGCCCTCGACCGACAGCGGCCGCGCGACGACCGGGCCCGAGCTGCTGCCGCCCAGATCCGCGTCGAGGTCGGCGAAGACGGCGGCCGGGGCGAGGACGACGCTGACGTCGGCGGCGTCGGGGCTGAAGAGCGCCAGGTCGTAGACCGCCAGCGGCCGGGCCACGACCGCGCCGCTCGCGCCCTCGCCGAGCCCGTCGTCGCCGGTCGCGAAGACGCTCGACGCCGCGTTGATGACGCTCACCCACTGCGTGGCCGTGACGTCGCCGAAGCGCTGCGTCCCGTAGACCGACAGCGGCATCGCCACGACCGCGCCGCTCAGGTTCGCGGCGGCCGTCTGCACGGGCTCCACCCGGTAGACGCTCGGCGTGTCGGACACCGGGCTGATCAGGACCTCCGGGTGGACCGTCGGGTCGCCGAAGGTCCGGCTCGGGTAGACCGCCAGCGGCATCGCCACGATCCCCGCCGTGAACGCGGCGTCGGCCACCGGCGGCGCCCCCGCGAACACGCCCGGCGTCGCCACGACCGCGCCGACCCCGTAATCGTCGATCGACTCGGTCGGGTCGAAGGTGCTCGCCCGGTAGACGCTCAGCGGGGCGGCCACGACCGCGCCCGAGGAGAGCGCCCCGAGGCCGGCGTCGAACTCGCTCGAGAAGACGGCCTCCGGCGCGACGATGGCGCCCACGTCGGCGGCGTCCTCGGGCACGTAGCGGGCGGCCGAGTAGACGCCGAGCGGCAGGGCCACGATCGCGCCCGTCTCGGTCGGCGTGGAGCCGGGCACCAGCGCCGTGGTCGGGTCGCTCGGAGGCCCGTCGCCGTTCGCGTTCGTCGCGAAGACCTCGCAGGTGTAGGCCACGCCGTTCGTCAGGCCCGAGATCACCGTCGTCAGGGTCGCCACCGTCACGCTCGTCGTGGTCGTCCCGTCGTCGCAGCTCGCCGTGTAGCTCGTGATCGGCGAGCCGCCGTCGCTCTCCGGCGCCAGCCAGGTCAGCGCGATGGCCCCGTCCAGGGCGGTCGCGTCGATGATCGTCGGCGGCCCGAGCACCGGGTCCGGCAGGACCATGTCAGGGCTCGCCACGAAGGCCCCGGGCGCCGACACGATGGCGCTCACGTTGAAGCCGTCCAGCAGCGTCGGGTCCACGTAGCCGGCCCAGTTGTAGATCGACAGCGGCATCGCCACGACCGCGCCGCTCGAGCTCGCGCCGAAGCCCGTCTCGTAGTTCCCCGCGAACACCCGCGGCGCCGCCGTGATCGCGCCCACCGCCTCGCCGCTCACGAGCCCGATCTCGTGGTACCGCTCCGTCGCGTAGACCGCGACCGGCGCCGCCACGATGGCGCCGCTCGAGGAGTCGCCCAGGGCCTCGTCGAAGCCCGCCACGAAGGCGCCGGGGGCCGCGACGAGCACGCTCACCATGCGCACCGTCAGCAAGCCGCCGTCGTCGTAGAGCTCCGTCGGGTACGCCGTCAGCGGCGACGCCACCACCGCGCCGCTCCACGACGCCCCGAGCGTGTCGCTGAACGCGCTCACGAACACGCCCGGCAGCGAGACCAAGGCACCGCTCGCCAGCGGGCTCGTGAGGCCGCCGTCGTCCGCGCGCTCGCGCGGGTACACGCTCAGCGGCTCCGCGACCACCGCACCGGAGAAGGACTGGCCGAACGGGGCGTCGAAGGTCGCCACGAAGGACTCCGGCGTGCCCACGATCGGGCTCACCACGCCGGACTCGACCAGCACGTCGGCGCCGCCGTCGTAGACGGGCGCCGCGTAGACCGTCAGCGGCCGCGCGACCAGCGCGTCCGCGTCCACGACGTCGAACGGCGTCACGCCCGGCGCCGAGAAGACCGCCGGCTCCGACCGGATGACACTCACGCTCTCCACCACGTTCGGGTCGAACGCGCTGCCGCCGTAAACCGACATCGGCATCGCCACCAGGATGCCCGGCGACAGCGACACCGGCTGCGGGATGATGACGTCCGTCGGGGCGCTCGGAGGGCCGTCGCCGAGCTCGTTCGTCGCGTACACCACGCACGTGTACGCCGTCCCGTTCGTGAGCCCCGTCACCACCACCTCGAGCGACGCGGTCACGGCCGTCCCCGTCGGCCCGCTGCCGTTCTCCGCCGTGCACACCGCCGTGTACACCAGGTTCGTCGAGCCGCCGCTGTCCGCAGGAGGGTCCCACGTCAGCCAGATCTGCGCGTCCTGACCGCCCGCGTCCGTGATCGTCGGCTCCGTCGGCAGCGTCAGCTCCTCGATCGGCGTCTCCGTGTAGACCTCGATCTGCGCCTGCCCCGCAGGGTCGCCGAAGCCGATGTCGATCGTCTTGAAGCCGATCGTCCCGGGCGCCGTGAAAAGGAACGTGAACGACGTCCCCACGTTCGGGTTCACCGCCCCGATCCCGCCGTCCGGGCTCGACGTCACGTCGAACCCGCTCGCCGCCGCCAGCACCACGACGCCCTCTCGCTTCGGCGTAATCGTGCACACCGTCTGGGCGCCCGGCAGCAGCCGATCGTCCTCACAGGTCAGCGTCGAGGTCGCGTCCGGAATGGTGTAGACCGTCAGCGTGTCCGTCGGGCCGTGGCCGTTGCCGATGGTCATCACGCCGGTCGTCGTGCCGGCCGTGTAGATGAAGGTCAGCTCGTGCCCGTAGGGCTCCGCGATGGCGCCGACGGTGCCGTCCGGGGTCGCGCTCGGCGAGAACGACGCGGCCTCGGTGTAGATCGGCACGCCCGCCTTGAAAGCGGTGATGGTGCACACCGTGGAGTCGCCGGTCAGGAGCAGATCGGCGGCACAGGTGATGGTGCTCGTCGCGTCCGGGCTGTCGAGCACCGTCACCGTCGTCGTCGCGCCCACGCCCGTGTCGATGGTCACGATCTGCGACGTCGGCGGCGCCGTGAACGTGAACGTGAACGACGTCGACAGCTCCTGCGGCGTCACCCCCGACACCGCGCCCGCGCTCGACGTCAGCCCGTCGAAGTCCTGGTACTCCACCGGCACCAGCAGCCCGTCCTGGCGCGGCGTGATGACACACAGGGTCTGCTCGCCCGGGTTCAGCGTGTCGTCCGCGCACACCACGATGGTCGTCGCGTCCGGCGTCCCCACCTGGATCTGCAGCTCGCCCGTCTCCGCCCGGTAGCTCGCGTAGAACCGGTGGCCGTCGCTCGGCGTGTAGACCGTCTTCACCTCGTCGCCCAGGTCGAGCTGGTACCGGCTGCAGCTCGAGGCGCCCCCCACGATGAGCGGAACGTCCCACTGCACCGACGGCCAGCGCACGTTCGGCGGCGTCTGCCCGATCTGGAAGTCCCCGTTCGACGCCGACGCGAAGCCGTGCAGCACGCACGTGTCGAGCAGCGGGAAGGACGCCTCGTTCAGGCCGATGGCCACGTTCCAGTACGCCTTGTTCCACGACGTCGTCGCGTCGAGCTGCTCCGAGCCGCGGTACGTGGCCGCCTGGTAGATGAGCCGCTCGGTGTCCGGCAGCGGGCCAGGGAAGTACGGGTCGAGGTTACCGGGGCCGCCCGCCGTGTTCACGTCGAAGGGGCCGCCGCCCGTGCAGATGATCTCGATGGGATCCATCCACAGGTAGGTGTCCTGGCCGGGCCCGGCGGTGCAGGCGAAGCCCAGGACGGCGGTGGTGTCGCGGTCGCCGGTGAGCGGGTTGAAGAGGAGCTGGAGCGGCAGGCCCTCGTCGTCGCGGCAGTCGAACTTCGCCGAGCAGAAGATGTCGTCGAAGCTGATGGCGACGTCGAAGAACCCCTGCTCCGCGGCCACGGCGGCGGTGAACTCGAAGGTGACGCTGACGTCCGCCTGCGGCTGGCAGTCGACCAGCTCCACGAGCGGGTCCTCCGGCGGCGCCGGGTTCGCGAACGACAGCGGTCCGCTCGCGTCCGACAGGCTGACGACGACGAGCTCGACCTGGTTCGGGTTCGCCGCCGGGTCGCACGTGCCGATGTAGCTCATCGCCCCGGCGCCGTCGCCGAACTGGCTCGACGCGATGTCCCGCGTCCACACCACGTCCCCGACCCCGTTGAACACCGTCACCTGATACACCGCGTCGGTGATCGGGCCGAGCGACAGCGGCACCGCGCGCACCTCGAGCTTCCCGTCGGTCGGACCGTCCGTCGGCGTCGCCGGCTCACAGGACACGAGCGCAAGCGCCGCCAGCACGAACGCCCAACGGGCGGTCGTGCTCGTCCCGGACGAGTCCTGGCGAGCGACGGGTCTCAATTGACTGCTTGAGTGATTCCCATTGGGAGGGGCGAGGATGCCCTGTCGTTCTTATCGGCGACTGCGAAAGGGAACGTCAAGGCGTGGCCCGGCCAGAGCGCGCGCCTGGTTCAATTCCCGAGGGTTGACGCGGTTCAGCCCTGTCTCGCTGCGGCGCACCAGCACGCCGCCTCCGCCGAGCTCCCCACAGTTACAAGCGCGACGCCGTTTCGGGTCTCGTCCAGGCCCACCTCTGACGAGATTCACAACCCACGCTGCCGCCCGTGATCAGCGACACCGCAGAAAAAGAAAAAGGGAGCGCCCCCGACCCAAGAGGGGGCGCTCCCATGCGCTATGCAACAAGCTGTAGATCGATGAGCCAACGGCCGCGGCCGCTTCGCTCGCTTCGTCAGACGCTCACGCGCCTCATGTGCGCATCACGTGCCCACGGGCGCGTGACGCGCGGCGATCACGGGTTGACCGCCGCGCACCCGAGGGTCCCGGGCGTGCAGACGCGGTCGACCCACGCCTCGATCGATCCGAGCTCGGTGTTGGTGGGCACCTGCAGGCTCGCCGTCCA
>SBGO01000092.1 GCA_006226565.1 Deltaproteobacteria bacterium
CGTCTTCGCCCCGACCGCCGCCGCGCTCGCCGCGGGGCTCCTCGCGCCGGACGCGGTCGGCCCGCCGGTCGAGCTCGTCGAGCTGCCGCCGGAGCCCGAGCCCGTGCCGATCGGCGGCCACCTCGGGGCCACCATCGTGCGCGTGGACGGCTTCGGCAACCTCGTCACGAACCTCGGCGCCTGGCAGCTCGCGGCGTGGTCGCGGGGGCGGCCCGTCGTCGTGCGCCTCCCCGACGGGCGGGTGCTTCCGCTGGCGACCACCTTCGGGGACGTCGCCCCTGGCGCGCCCGTCGCGCTCCTGGGTAGCGAGGATCGCCTCGAGCTCGCCGTCCGCGAAGGCTCGGCGAGCGAGGTCCTGGGCCTCCCTCGCGGCACCCGCGTGCAGGTCGAGGTCGCCGGCGGGTGACGAAACGGTGGCATCGCCGCGGCCGGGTCGCTATAACGCGCGGTCGTGACGCCGCTCTCCGACCAGCCGACTCCGGCGCGACGCTTTGGCCTCCTGGGCCCGCCGAGGGCGGCCGCCGTGCGCTACGTCGCGGCCCTCGTGGGCCCGCTGGCGCTGGTGGTGCTCGGCTGCAAGGTCTACAAGCTCGTGCGCTTCGAGGCGGACCTCGGCGGGGTGCTCGCCGGCGTCGGTGAGGACCTCGCGTTCATCGTCGGCTTCGCGGCCCTCGCGGTCCTGCTCGTCGACGCGACCCGCGGCTGGGGGCGTACGGTGGCGCGGGTCGTGCTCCACCTCCTGACCTTCGGGATGATGCTGCTCGCGGTGGTCGAGCACGGCTTCTTCCTCACGACCGGCTCGCTCCTCGACGCGGATCTCCTGGGCTACGGCATCGCGCACTTCGCGGCGCTCAAGGAGGTCTACGCCAGCGAGACGACGTGGATCGTCTGGGTGACGCTCGCGGCCGTGGTCGGGCTCAACCTGCTGCCGCTGTGGGTCGCCCGGCGCGGCCAGCTGGCGAGCCTCGGCACGGCGGCGCGGCCCGCGGCCGGTGCCTGGCTGAAGCGGCCGGTCAGCGTCTACCTCGCGACCGGCGGCGCGCTGCTCGTGGGCGGCCTGGTGATGTCGGGGGCGGCCCTGCCCGGGGCGGCCGAGCCGCTGCGGGAGAACGTCTTCATCGCCTTCACCGTCGGCGACGAGGCCCCCGCGCCCGAGGTCGAGGTCGCGCCGCTCGAGGCCCTCGATCCGGTCGAGGAGGTCACCCTCGACGTCGTGCCCGACGCGCCGCGCCGCAACGTCGTGCTCATCTTCCTCGAGTCGATGCGCGCCCGCTCGACGACGCTCTTCGATCCCGACCTGCCGACGACGCCCGAGCTCGCGCGGCTCGCCGAGCGCGGCGCCCGGATCGACCACCTGTGGACGACGGTGCCGCACACGAGCAAGGCGCTCGTGAGCCTGCTCTGCGGCATCCACCCGCGGCCCCAGCAGGAGATCACCGAGGGCGGGCCCGAGGGGCTGCCGACGACCTGCCTGCCGCAGCTCCTGCGCGACCACGGCTGGTCCACGGCCTTCTTCCAGCCGGCGACGGCGATGTTCGAGCGCCGCGACCAGTTCGTGAAGAACGCCGGCTTCGAGACCTTCGTCTCCCGCGAGGGCCTCGACGGCGAGGGCTTCGAGGAGACGAGCTACTTCGGCTTCGAGGACGACGCGATGCTGAAGCCGGCGCTGTCCTGGGTCGACGCCCAGAAGGACCGGCCGTTCCTCCTGACCGTCATGACCCTGGCCTCGCACCACAAGTACACGGTGCCGAAGCATTGGAAGCGCCGCGTGCTGTCGCCGAAGCGCCGCGAGGACGACTACCTGAACTCCATCGCCTACGTGGATCACTTCGTGGGCCGCCTCGTCGACGGGCTCGAGCAGCGCGGGCTCCTCGAAGACACCGTCTTCCTCATCGTCGGCGACCACGGCGAGGGCTTCGGCGAGCACGGCCGGCTCCAGCACGACACGGTCATCTACGAGGAGGGGCTCCACGTCCCCGGGGTGCTCATCGCGCCCGGGGTCGTCCCCGGCTCCCACATCGGCGGGCTGCGCCAGCACATCGACCTGTCGCCCACGGTGCTCGAGCTCGTCGGGATGCCGGTGCGCTCGGGGCTCCCGGGCAAGAGCCTGCTCGCCCCCGAGGGGCACGACCGCCTGTTCGCGTGGTGCTGGTACGGCGGGCGCTGCGCGGCGACGCGCGAGGGCGACCTCAAGGTCATCCACCACTTCGGGCGGCGCCCGGACGAGGCCTTCGACCTCGCCGCGGACCCGCACGAGGAGCGCGACCTGCTCACGGTCGGCGGCGCGCCGGACGACAAGGTGAAGGCGCTGACCAGCGAGCTGCTCGCCTACTCGAAGGCGACCGAGCGGCGCTACGCGATGCAGATCGAGCGCTTCCGCCGCGGCCAGGTGACGACGGCGCGGCCGACGCCGGCCCGCCCGATGGACATCCGCTTCGGGGACAAGCTCCGGCTCCTGGGCGTCGACGTCGCGCAGCCGAAGATCCTCCAGGGCGACCCGCTCAACGTCACGCTCCACTTCGAGTGCCTGACGGCGCTCGGCGACCGCTGGAAGCTCTTCACCCACGTGATCGGGCTCTCGGACGAGGCGAAGAAGTTCGCCAACGCCGATCACGTGCCGGTCCACGGGCGCTTCCCGACGACCTCGTGGCAGCCGGGGACCTACATCTCGGACTTCTTCCGCTACCAGCCGAAGAAGGTGCTCCCGCCGGGGCGCTACGCCCTCGTGACCGGCCTCTGGGACGCCGAGGCGAAGGGCGACGCGGCGGCGACGCGGGCGCTGCCGGTCGGGGAGGGCGCCGAGGTCGACGAGCTGCGGCGCGTCCACGTCTTCGAGTTCGAGGTCCTGCCGCGCACGGGGAGCTGGGGCTTCGGCATGCACCCGGCGAAGCCCGAGCCCGCGAAGCCCGCGCCGAGCGACAAGTAGCCGCGCGCGGCCCGGGCCCTACGTGCTCGTGATTGACTCGCGCTCGCTGGGCAGACAGTCTTGTGGCGCGGTCGCGGCGTGCTCGCGCCGGGCGGCAGGACGGACGAGCGGGGGAGGCGACATGGCGTACGCGAAGGGCCATTGGCGGATCGGTGCGGTGCTCGTGCTGATGCTGGTCGGCGCGGCGTGCGGGTCCTCGGACAAGGCCGGGACGACCAGCGACGGCGTGACGCCGATCGAGGACACCGTCTCGACGAGCGACACGACCGTGGTGGCCGACGACACGGTGACGCCGGTGGACACGGTGACGCCGGTGGACACGGTCGAGCCCGCCGACACCGCCCCGCCGGTGGAGGGCGGCTTCCTGTGGCCGTGTGGCGAAGACGCGGACTGTGACTCCGGCTGGTGCGTCGCCTCGCCGACGGGGCTCGTCTGCTCGAAGCCGTGCCTCGAGACGTGCCCGACGGGCTGGCGCTGCGCCGGCGTGACGCGGAGCGGCCACGAGGTCGAGTACGTCTGCCTGAGCACCACCGGGACCCTGTGCCAGCCCTGCCGCGACAACGTCGCGTGCAACGCGGGCGTGCCGAACCTGGCCGACCGCTGCGTGTCCTACGGCGACAAGGGGAGCTTCTGCGGCGTGGCGTGCGCGTCCGACGGGGACTGCCCGGGCGGCTACCGCTGCCGGGACACGACGAGCGTGGGCGGGCAGGCGACCAAGCAGTGCACGCCCGAGTCCTGGGACTGCGAGTGCAACCCCTCGGGCGTCGCGCTCGGGATGTCGACCGACTGCCGCTTCACGAACGAGTTCGGGACCTGCGGCGGTGCGCGCGGGTGCGCCGCGGGCGGCCTGACGGCGTGCGCCGGGAGCGGGGCGTCGACCGAGGTGTGCAACGGCGCGGACGACGACTGCGACGGCGTGGTCGACGAGGAGATCGGCGGCGAGGCATGCACGGTCGCCGGCTCGGCGTGCGCCGGCGAGACGCGCTGCGTGGACGCGGCGATGGTCTGCGTGGGGCCGAGCCCGACCGACGAGGAGTGCAACGGGCGCGACGACGACTGCAACGGCGTCGTCGACGACGGCTTCGCGGACTACGACGGTGACCACGTCGCGGACTGCGTGGACTCCGACGACGACGACGACGGCACCCCCGACAGCGACGACTGTGCGCCGCGGGACGCGGACGTCCACCCCGGCGCGCTCGAGACGTGCAACGGCAAGGACGACGACTGCGACGGCAAGACCGACGAGGAGGGGGCGAACGGGTGCACGCCGTGGCTGCGCGACGCCGACGGCGACGGCCACGGGAGCCAGGCGCAGGCGCGCTGCCTGTGCGGGCCGGATCCGGTGACCCGGGACGTGGTCGCGGGGTCCGCCGGCGACGACTGTGACGACCTGGCGCCGACCATCTACCTGGGCGCGCCCGAGGTCTGCAACGGGGTCGACGAGGACTGTGACGGTGCGACCGACGAGGGCGTGCTCTCGCCGTGCGGCGGTTGCTCGCCGGTCTGCATCATGAACGTGGGCGGCGAGGGCGGCGAGCCCCTCGACGTCGAGGGCGACAACGCCCAGAACCTGGTCCCCGACCCGGCGGGCGGCGTCAAGCTGACGACCGGCATGGCGTCCATCCCCTTCATCTGGATCGCCAACTCGGCCGAGGACTCGGTCTCGCGCCTCGACACCTCGACCGGCCGGGAGATCGCGCGCTACAGCGTCTGCGACGACCCGAGCCGGACGGCGGTGGACCTCAACGGCGACGGCATCGTGGCGTGCCGCGGCGACGGCAAGGTCGCCAAGATCGCCATCCTCGAGGCCGACTGCATCGACAGGAACGGCAACGGCGTCATCGACACCTCGCGCGACACCAACGCCAACGGGCACATCGAGGCGAACGAGCGCGTCGCCAACGACGAGTGCATCCTGTGGATGGTGCAGCCCGACGGCGCCGGCAGCGGCTGCAGCGCGTCGGTCGGCTGCGCGCGCGCGGCGGGCGTCGACAAGGACAACAACGTCTGGATCGGCTTCTGGAACTCGAGCCGGATGCGCAAGCTCGACGCCGCGACAGGGGCGACGTTGAAGACGGTCCAGCTGTCCAATCACCCCTACGGCCTCGCGATCACCGGCGACGGCGACATCTGGTACGCCTCGCGTTCGGCCTACGGCATCGGCCACGTCAACCCGGCGACGGGCGAGACGCAGTTCCTCGCCATGCCGGGCGGCCGCAAGGTCTACGGCATCGCGGTCGACCACCTCGGCAAGGTGTGGGCGGCGACGGGCGAGAGCGCGGGCCTCTCGCGCTACGATCCGGCCTCCGGCATCTGGAACCACTTCGGGAGCTGGACGTCGCGCGGCAACACGCGCGGCGTGGCGGTCCGGGTCATCAACGACGGCAACGGCAACATCCTCGGCGCCCGGGTCTACGTCGGGCACCACAACTGGGCGGAGATGTGCGGCTCGTCGACGGTCGGCCAGCACCGCTACGTCAGCGTGGTGAACGCGCTGACCCTGACCGAGGAGACGCCGCTCGATCTCGGCGCCGACCGCGGACCGGTGGGCGTGGCGCTCGACGTCGACGGCAACATCTGGACGGTCAACCAGTGCTCGTCGAGCGCGACCAAGATCAACCCGACCACGGGCGCCGTCGCCGGCACCTTCTCGGTCGGCTCGAACCCGTACACCTACAGCGACATGACGGGGTACGCGCTGCGCAACATCACGGCGCCGAGCGGCTACTACCGCCAGACCTTCGTCGGCTGGGACGAGGGCGAGACGCGCTGGCAGTCGATCTTCGCCGACGCGACCCTGCCCGGAAACGGCGTCACCTACCTGCGGATCCGCTACCGCGCGGCCGCGACGGAGGCGGGGCTCCAGGGCGTGAGCTGGTCGCCGTATGCCGGCCCGTTCCCGCCGGCGGCGCTGCCGCTGAGCATCGACGCCGTCGGGCGCTACATCCAGGTCGAGGTCACGCTCCACACCGACGACGCGGACTTCGTGCCGACGCTCCGCAGCGTCTCCGCCATCGCCCACGGGCCATAGCCGTCGAGCGGCCCGCGACGCGGTGCGCGATCGCGCCGTGCGCGGGCCTCTCGCGCACGTTCCCCCATGCGCACTGCCACCTTCACCGCCATCGCCCTGCTCGCGCTCGCCGGCGCCCGCTGCGCCTCGGACGGCGGGGGCGTCGACCGCGACGCCGACACGCTGGACCAAGACTCGGGCCCGCCGCCCGACGGCTCGGCGGACACCGTCGGAGAGCTCCCGGAGCCGTCGTTCCAGGTGAGCCTCTGGGAGTCGGAGAGCGCGGCCGGCGGCTCCAGGACCGCGTTCGCGACCGCGGGCCGGCGCTACCCTGACGACGAGCCGGGCGCCGGCGACCTCGTCTCGGGCCCGTGTCGGCTGCTCTTCCCCGCGCCGTACCCGTTCTGCGACCCGGCGTGTGGCCCGGGCACGATCTGCGTCGCGGACGACGTCTGCGAGGCGCCCGACCCGCCGATCGGGGCCGGCGACATCCGCGTCACGGGGCTGAAGTCGGCGCTGACGCTGCACCCCGAGACGCAGTGGCAGTACTACGGCGCGACCTTCGATCCCGAGCCGAGCGGCGGCGAGCTCTTCGACGAGGGCACGCCGATCACGGCCACCGCCGTCGGTGACAGCGTGGCCGCGTTCACCGTCACGGCGCAGGGCGTCGGGAACCTGGCGACGGACCTGGCGTGTCCCCTGACGTTCTCCGAAGTCGCGGCGCTGGAGGTCCGCTGGACGCCGTCCAACCAGGCCGGCGACCGCCTCCGCTTCACGCTCCAGAGCGGCAACCACGGCTCCCAGTTCGTGCGCATCGTCTGCGACAGCGCCGACACCGGCGTCCTGACGGTGGACGCCGCCCTCATGACGGCCTACCTCACCGAGCAGCGCCCGGTCGAGAGCTGGCGCCTCGAGCGCTTTCGCGAGGGCCTCGCCCCCGCGGGCGACGCTGCGGTCGCGCTCTTCGTCGGGAGCGACGTCGGCTGCTCGTGGATGGGACGCTGACCTTCGGCGGCTGACCCGCGACGAATCTGCGCGCCGCGCGAGGTGGCCCTGGGACTGCGGGCGTCCCGCCCGCAATCCCTGAATCTGCGTCCCGCGCGAGGTGGCCCCGGGACTGCGGGCGTCCCGCCCGCATGGAAGCCCGACGCGAGAGCGGGTCTGTCTCTGGGTTGCGGCGGTCGCAGCGGGCGGGACGCCCGCAATCCCGGAGTCTGCGCGCCGTGCGTGCGCCCCGGGGCTGCGGACGTCGGATTGCGTCCTGGCCCCGGGTCAGGTCGCCAGGGCCCGCTGGAGGTGCGGCCATACGACCGGGAAGAGCGGGAAGCCCGCGTCGTGGCCGACGAGCAGCCCGGCCAGGGCGCCGAGGATCCGCGACAGCAGGACGAAGTCCTCCGGGACCCGGGCGACCGGCGTGTCGCGCAGGAGCGCCAGGCCGCGGTCGAGCTCGGCGCGCATGTCGATGTCGCCGAGGTCGGCGGCGCCGTCCCGGAAGGCGTCGAGCACCAGCTCGGCGAGGCGCCCGAGGTCCGCGGGGTCGCCGCTGTGGGGCGCGAAGCCGAGGCGTCCGAGGAGGGCGCCGATCTTCGCGGTGTCCCGCGCGAGGGCCGCGCCGGCGAGCTCGGCCCAGGCGCGGCGCGTCTCGGCCGAGAGGGTCAGGACGGCGCCGAAGTCGAGGAGCGCCAGGCGGCGGTCGCCGGTGACGAGGAAGTTGCCCGGGTGCGGGTCGGCCTGGACGACGCCGTGGACCAGGATCTTGGCGGCGTAGACGTCGACGAGGTGGCGGAGCAGGGCGTCGCGCTCGGCCGCCCCGGTCTCGCCGCCGTCGGCGCAGGCGGCGAGGAAGTCGGGGAGGCGGTCGCCGTCGACGCGCTCCATCACGAGCACGCGCGGGGTGCAGAGCGCGAGGTGCGGGGCGGGCACGACGACGCCGGGGTGATCGGCGAGGTGCTCGCGGACGGCGGCCATGTGGCGCGCCTCGGCGGTGTAGTCGAGCTCGGCGCGGACGGAGCGGCCGAGCTCGGCGAGGAACGCCCCGGCGTCGACGCCGAGGCCGTCCCCGAGGCGCCCGGAGACGAGCTGCAGCGCGGCCAGGTCGACCTCCACCAGCTCCGCGACCCCGGGGCGCTGGACCTTGACCACCACCCGCGTCCCGTCGGGCAGGCGCGCGGCGTGGACCTGGGCGAGGGAGGCGGCGGCGAGGGGCTCGAGGTCGAGCTCGGCGAAGACCTCCTCGGGCGGGGCGCCGAGCTCGGCGGCGAGCAGGGCGAGGACCTCGTCGGTGGGCGCGGGCGGGACGCGGTCCTGGAGCCGGCCGAGGGTGTCGGTCCAGGCCGGCGGGAGGAGGTCGACCCGGCACGAGGCGAACTGGGCGAGCTTCAGGATGGCCCCGCCGAGCTCGACGCAGAGGTCGTGGACGCGCTCCGCCGAGCGGCGATGGAGCGCGTCGAGGCGGGCGCGGGCGACCTCGTCGGAGACGTAGGGGGCGCGGCCCGCGTGGACCCGGTAGGCGGCGGCGATGGGGGCGAGGGTGGCGGCGATGCGCGCCGCGCGGGGGACGCCGTGGCGGA
>SBGO01000548.1 GCA_006226565.1 Deltaproteobacteria bacterium
CCGCGACCCCGCGCCGGGCCGCCGCGATCGCCCGCTCGAGGGCGACGACGCCGCGCTGCATCGGGGTCCGCGCCAGCGCCTCGAGGTGCTCGCCGAAGGCGACCGCCAGGGAGCGTCGCCCCTGGATCGCGCCGTGGAAGCGCTCGCCCGAGAAGAAGGCGTCGTGGCCGCGCACGGCGACCCCGCCGGCCGCCAGGGCCGCCACGCTGACCGGGTGCTCCTCGATGAGCGCCCGCAGCGAGCGGTGCCGCCGCATCGGATCGACCCGGTAGGCGCGCCGATCCGGCGCCACCAGCCAGCCGCGCTCCGCCTCGCTCAGCTCGAGCCCCGCCACCGCTCCCGCGGGATCCGCGTACACGCGGTCGGCGAAGGCCTGATCGAAGAGCATCCGCACCACGACGCGCTGCAGCGCCACGTGTCCCATCTCGTGTCTCCCGGGCCCTAGGACGCCCGCCGCGCCCCGTCGGCGCGCTCCAGGATCTCCGCGATCCGCGCGAACCCCGGCAGCGTCGCCTCGAGGGTGTTGCGCTCGCACTCGAAGACGACGGCCTTCAGGTGATCCGCCCGCGCCGCCGCGCGCTCGAAGATCTCCCAGGTGGCGGGGAGCACGGTCACGTCGTGATCGTCCTCGATCCACGGGAAGCCCTCGTGGTGGCGCTCGCGCCCGCCGGCGACGTGCATCTCCACGATGCGATCGCACGGGAAGCCGTCGAGCCCCGTGAGCGGCGCGTGGCCGCACGCCTGCTGGTAGATCGCGAGGTGCGCCGTGTCGAGGAGCATCCCGGTGTCCGCGCGCTCGCAGACCCGGGCGAAGAAGTCGAGCAGGTGCAGATCGCCGACCCAGGCGCTGCCGGGCGGGTTCTCCGGGATCACCTCGCGGCCCGTGGCCTCGCGCAGGCGCACGATGCCCTCCGCCAGCGCGCTCGCCGAGTCGTCGGTCAGCACCGGCGGCAGCAGCAGCATGTGCCCGCGCTCGCGCGGCCCGAAGTGCCACAACCCCGCGTCCCCACACAGCCACGCCGGCGACGCCTCGGCGACCAGCGCCCGCACGGCGTCGAGCCAGGCGGGGTCGAAGTCCTCGGGCTCGTCGAGGTTGATGTCGAGGAAGTGGTAGGTGACCGGAGCGCCGCTCGCGATCCAGCGCCGCGCGTCGTCGTCGAGGCCCTTGTCGACCTCGACCCCGAGCTCGAGGAAGCCCGCGTACTCGGGGTACCGCGCGCGCAGCCCCGCCACATCGAGGGCCCCCACGGCGGCCGCTGCCCCATACTCGGTCGAGACCCCGACGCCCAGTCGCGGCAGCGCTTCGACGCGCTTCGAGAAGTCCATTCTGCCCCCGGCCTCCGCGGCTCCGCCCCGCGCGCCCCTCGGCGCGGCGCTGACGAGGTCGTCGCCGCCCGACTGAAGCCCCCGTCGAAGCGGATTTTATTCGTTGACCACCTCAGGGGGCATCCCTATCATCCCCGCGCTCTTCGAGCCAGCGGTGCGTGTACGTCTCGCCCGCTCTGACCCGTAGCCCGCCTGGGAGCGATGAAGACCACCGATCTCCAGCAGCATGTCGCGTCCATCCCCGACGCCGGCCTCGTCCTCGAGGGCGATCTGCCGGCCGCGTGGGCCGCGGCTTCCCTGCTCGACGCCTACCGGGCGCTCGGTGATCTCCACGTCCGCCTCGAGGTGCGGCGGGTCAACGACAACGTCCTGGTCCTCGGCAAGGCCTCGATCCGGCTCGGCTTCGACTGCAGCCGCACCCTCGCGCCGTCGGAGACGACCCTGGACTTCGAGCTCAGCGAGCTCTACGTCCCCGAGGGACAGAACGACTTCAACCTCGGCGCCGGCGTGGACGTCAGCGACGTCGACGCCATGGACGACGAGCCCTACGTCATCACGAACGGCTCCGTCGACCTCGAGCAGCTCCTCCGCGAGGAGCTCGTGCTCGCCCAGGATCCCTACCCGGTCGCCGACGCGGACCCCCGCGCCGACGACGAGGACGAGAAGCCCGCGTGGTCCAGCGCTCCGGTCGAGGTCGACCCGCGTTGGGCAGCGCTGGCGAAGGTGAAGCTGGACTGACGGCGACCGCCAGTCCCAACTCGAACGTTGAGAAGAATCGGAGGCTAACGTGGCCGTACCCCCTCGCAAGAAGAGCAAGGCGAAGCGTCGTTCGCGCCGCGCCCAGCACGACCGTATCACGCTGCCGAACATCGCCATCTGCGAGAACTGCGGCGCCGACATGCTGTCGCACCACGCCTGCCCGAGCTGCGGCTACTACCGCGGCCGCGTCGCCGTGGTCATCGCTGCCGAGACCGAGGCCGTCGAAGAGGCGGAAGAGTAGGCGCGATGCCGACCATCGCCGTCGGCAGTGACCACGCAGCGATCGCCATGCGCCAGGCGATCGCGACGCACCTCGCCGCGCGCGGGATCGACGTCATCGAGGTCGGCCCGGGCGTCGGCGAGAAGTCCGACTATCCCGACCAGGCCCACCTGGTCGCGAGCGCCGTCGTGCGCCACGAGGCGGACCTCGGGATCTTGTGCTGCGGGACCGGCATCGGCATGTCCATCGCGGCCAACAAGGTCGCCGGGATCCGCGCCGCGCTCGTGCACGATCCGGTGACGGCGCGCCTGGCCGCTCAGCACAACGCCGCCAACGTGTTGTGCCTCGGCGGCCGCCTGCTCGCCGAAGACTACGCGAACGAGCTCGTCGACCACTGGCTCGACACCGCCTTCGAGGCGCGCCACCAGGGGCGGCTCGACAAGATCGCGGCGCTCGAGAGCAGCGGAGCCTGACGTGCGCTGTCCCTTCTGCGCCTCGGTCGAGAACCGCGTCGTCGACTCGCGGATGGCGCGCGACGGGCGCGCGATTCGCCGTCGTCGGCAGTGCGAAGGCTGCGGGGATCGCTTCACCACCTACGAGGAGGTCGAGGCGCCGCTCGCCGACGTGGAGAAGCGCGGCGGGCTCACCGAGCCCTTCTCGCGCGAGAAGCTCACCCGGAGCTTGCGCCTCGCGTGCAAGAAGCGGCCGGTCGCGCTCACGACCCTGACCGAGTTCGCCGCGCGGCTCGAGACCATGAGCTCGGCGCGCGCGCGGAAGACCGTCACGTCGCAGGAGATCGGCGACGCCGTGCTGGCGTTCCTGCGCGACCTCGATCCGGTCGCGTACGTACGCTACGCCTCGGTCTACCGGTCCTTCGCGACGATCGACGAGTTCACCCGCGAGCTCCAGACCTTCCGCCCGAGCAGCGCCCTCGACGCCGCCCCCGGCGAGCTGGAGGACGGGGAGCCCGTGGACGAGGCGCCGGCCGACGCCGCGCCGTCCGAGGACGGCATCCCCCGGCACGAGAGCGGGATCGGTCTCGTCGAGCCGCTGTGATCGCGCCGACCCTGGAGGCCGGCGCGTGAGCGCAGCGAGCGACGTCGATCGCGCCTGGATGGCGCGGGCCCTGGCCCTGGCCGAGCGCGGCCGCGGCCGGACGAGCCCGAACCCGATGGTCGGCGCGGTCCTCGTCAAGGACGGCCAGGTCGTCGGCGAGGGCTTCCACCCCCGGGCCGGCGAGCCGCACGCCGAGGTCTTCGCCCTGCGCGAGGCCGGCGCCCGTGCGCGCGGGGCCACGGCCTACGTGACCCTCGAGCCGTGCAACCACCACGGCCGCACGCCGCCGTGCACCGAGGCGCTGATCGCCGCCGGCGTCACCCGCGTCGTGGTCGGCGCGACCGATCCGAACCCGCTGGTCGCCGGGCGCGGGCTCGATCGCCTCTCCATCGCCGGCGTCGCGGTCATCCACGGCGTCCTCGGGGACGAGGCGCACCGCCTCAACGAGGCCTTCGAGCACTGGATCACGACCCGGCGCCCCTTCGTCACCCTGAAGCTGGCGACCTCGATCGACGGCCGCATCGCCGCCCACACCGGGGCGAGCCAGTGGATCACCGGCCCCGCCGCCCGCGCGCGGGTCCACCGCATGCGGGCCGACGTCGACGCCGTCATGGTCGGCAGCGGCACCGCCCGCGCCGACGACCCGCGCCTCACCCCGCGCGACGTGCCCGGCGAGTGGAACCCGCCGCTCCGCGTCGTGATCGACTCGTCGCTCTCGGTGCCGCTCCACGCCAAGGCCTACGGCCCGGCGCCGGGCGGCGCGCTGGTCGCCACCGCGAAGCCCGACGACGCCCCGGCGGCGAAGGTCCTGGCGGCGCGCGGCGTGACCGTCTGGTCGCTCCCGGGCGCGAACGGCAAGGTCGACCTCACGGCGCTGCTGACCCGCCTCGGCGCGCACACGCCGGAGCCGATCACCTCCGTCCTCGTCGAGGGCGGCGGCGTCCTGGCCGGAGCCTTGCTCGCGGCGGGGCTCGTCGACAAGCTGGTGACCCACGTCGCCCCGGTGGTCATCGGCGGCGACGGCAAGCCGGCCTTCGGCGCGCTGGGGCTCGCGGCCCCGGCGGACGGCCCGCGCTTCCGCTTCGAGGCGCCGGTGCCGCTGGACGACGACCTCGAGATCGTGGCCTACCCCGTGCGGTAGGCGCCAGGGAGGCAGCGAGCATGTTCACCGGGCTCATCGAAGACGTGGGCGTCCTGCGCGCCCGCTCCCGCCACGCCGGCGGCGCCCGGCTCGCCATCGAGACGGGGCTGCCGCTCGCCGAGGTCGCGATCGGCGACAGCATCGCGATCAACGGGGCGTGCCTCACCGCCGTGACCCTCGAGCCGCGCCGCTTCTGGGTCGACGTCTCGACCGAGACCCTGCGCCGGACGACCCTCGGGGACCTCGCCCTGGGCTCGCCGGTCAACCTCGAGCGCGCCCTCCGGATCGGCGACCGCCTCGACGGCCACCTCGTCCAGGGCCACGTCGACGGCGTCGCGCGCTTCGTCGGCAAGAAGGCCGACGGCGACGGCTGGGAGCTCACCTTCGAGCTGCCCGAGGCGCTCCTGCCCCAGGTCGTCGAGAAGGGCTCGATCTGCATCGACGGCGTCAGCCTGACCGTCGCCACCCTCGCCGACCCGCGCGTCACCATCGCCGTCATCCCGCACACCGGGGTCAAGACGACCCTCGCCGGCCTCACCACCGGGGCCTCGGTCAACATTGAAACCGACGTGATCGGCAAGTATGTTCAGCGCGTCCTCGGCCGCGCGCAGGGCGCCTCCGCGGGTCGTTCGGGCGGGCAGCCGTCCGGGCTCACCCGCGAGACCCTCGCGGCCCTCGGCTTCGAATGATCGCCGTCCCCTCCCCGCCCGGAGCCCCCGCCATGGCCCCTCGACGCCTCGCCCGCACGCTGCTCGCCGCGACCGTGCTCGCCCTCGTCCCGGCCTGCGGGGACAGCGGCGGCGATGACGGCGCGAGCGGGGACGGGCCCGATCTGCCGCGCGCGCTCGTCACCGTGCAGGAGCGCATCCCGGTCGCCGACTTCGAGGCCGAGGCCCAGGCCGACGCCGCGCTGATGGCGGTCAGCGCGTTCACCGTCGCCGAGGTCGCCGGGCGCGTCGAGGACTCCGCCGGCGTGGTCGTCACCTGGGCCGAGGGCGAGGGCAAGGTCGCCGTGCGACGCTGCGAGGAAGGCGTCTGCGCCTACGCCGTGGTCACCCGCGACGCCGACGGCGTCCGCTGGACCGACACCCAGGGCGTCGCCGTCGCGCCGCTGACCGTCGGCCGCCCGAGCCTCGCCAAGGACCTCCAGGGCTTCGCGCTCGACGGCGACACCGTCGTCGTCACCCCCGCGGCGCTCACCTCCCAGATCCAGCTCCAGAAGGACGACCTCCCGACCCTCGACTTCTCGAAGCGCACCCTGGTCGCCCTCAACACCTTCGGGCCGGCCTTCGGCACGACCCTCGACTACGTCACCGCCGGCGCCGGCGCCGCCTTCGACGAGGTGGTCGCCATCGACTACGCCCGCGAGGAGGACGTCTACGCCCAGCTCCGCGAGCGCGACGCCCTCGACGTCGTCGTGTGGCTCACCCAGGGCGTCCGCCTCGAGACGCAGGGCGAGGGCCGCGCCCACCAGACCGTCGGCTTTACCGTGAACCGCGGCGTCTTCGGCGACCTCACCTTCGATCGCGACGCCGTGGCGGCCCCCCTCGCCGTGAACGTCGGCGGCGGCCCGGGCCTCCTCTTCCTCGCCGCCGGCGACAGCTACGGCGACGGCAGCGCCGACCAGATCGCCAAGGGCAGCGTCTGGGAGGCCCTCGACGGCCTCGGCTCGGTCGTCGTCGGGATCGAGGGCCACGCCGACGTCGCGGACGTGCTCCGCGCGGCCGCCGCCTTCCTCGACACCTGGCTCGACGGCGTCACCCCGCTGTCCGACGCCCTCGCCGCCGGCGACGCCGCGCTCGCGAAGAGCGGCGCCCGTCTGCGCTCGAACCAGCTCGACGAGAGCGTCACCTGGACGCTCCCCGACGCCGAGCTCGCGGCGACCCTGCCGCTGACGACCTACAGCCAGGCGCGCTTCGTCGCCCCGTTCACCGCGACGCCGTACTGCGCGCCCCCCGGCGAGGACAAGCAGCCCGAGGCGACCACCGTCACCTACGGCTGGGCGGACGTGACGATCGACGGCGCCTACTTCGAGGGGCATCGGGCCCTCAACTCCAGCGATCTGACCGTGGACACCACCGTGCGCGGCGTCTTCACCGGCTTCTCGGTCGGCGACCGCGTCCAGCTCGAGGCGATCGGCGACTTCGACAAGTTCTTCCGGGACTTCCACGGCTTCGGCGAGGCCGTGATCGAGTCGGTCGAGACCGACGACGAGGGGAAGGTCACGATCGCCTTCCGCGGCATCGCCCACACCGCCGAGTACAGCGACGGGGACGGCAACGAGTGCGTCCTCAACCACCCGCGGATCGCCACCACGACGAGCGGCCCCGGAAAGCTCGAGTTGACCCCCTGACACCGGCTCCGTATAAAGCCGAGCCCGAAAACGGAGGATGGGATGGCGCGCATCATCGAAGGCCACCTCGACGCACGCGGCGGACGCTTCGCCCTCGTCGTCAGCCGCTTCAACGCCTTCATCACCGAGCGCCTCCTCGAGGGGGCGATCGACACCCTCGTGCGCCACGGCGCCGACCCCGAGGCGCTGACGGTGCTCAAGGTCCCGGGCGCCTTCGAGGTGCCGACCGCGGTGCGCTGGCTCACCGACGCCGCCGAGCACGACGCGGTCATCGCGCTCTCGTGCGTGATCCGCGGCTCGACCCCCCACTTCGACTACGTCGCCAACGAGGTCTCGAAGGGGCTCGGGGTGCTCGCGCTCGAGTCGCGCGTCCCGGTCGCCTTCGGCGTCCTCACCACCGACACCATCGAGCAGGCCATCGAGCGGGCCGGCACCAAGGCCGGCAACAAGGGGGCGGACGCCGCCATCACCGCCATCGAGATGGTCAGCCTGAAGAAGGCGCTCGCCGGTGGGTAGTCGACGCAAAGCGCGGGAGCTGGCGCTCCAGGGGCTGTACGCGCTCGAGTTCGGCGCGCCGTCGGTCGACAGCGTCGTGCGCGAGATGTACCGGCTCGCGGCCGAGCCGCCGAGCGAGGACGAGGATCTCGCGACGCTGGTGCGCGCCGAGGGCGCGACGCTGCAGTTCGCGGAGAAGCTCATCCGCGGCGTGGCGGCGAACAAGGACGCGATCGACCAGCTGCTCGGCGAGTGCTCGACCAACTGGAAGGTGCCGCGGATGGCGATGGTCGACCGCAACATCCTGCGGATGGCCACCTTCGAGCTCCGCTGGCTCGAGGACATCCCGCCGAAGGTGACGCTCAACGAGGCCATCGAGATCGCCAAGCGCTACGGCACGGCGGACTCGGGCGCCTTCATCAACGGCATCCTCGACCGGGTCGCGGCCGTCACCAAGAGCGGCTGACCCGTGGCCGCCCTCGAGCTCATCCTCCCGGAGCTGCGCGCCCTCGACGACGCCCCGGGAGACGTGCTCGTGGTGGCGGCCTTCTCCGACGAGCGCCCCCTCGAGGGGCTCGCGGGGCTCGTGGACTGGCGCCTCTGCGGGGCGCTGAGCCGCTGGCGCATCGGCGGCTTCTCGACCGGGGAGCTCGGCGAGCAGGTCCTCTACCCGACCGGGCGCCGGCTGAGCCACCCGCGCCTGCTCTTCGTCGGCCTCGGGCGCCGGGACGACTACCGCCCGGACCGGGCCTTCGCGGTCGCCCGCGCGACCCGCGACGCGATCGTGCGCCTCGGAGCGGAGCGGCTCACGACCGGCCTCTTCGGCCTCGACCGGCTGCCGAGCCCGCTCGAGCGGACGGCGCTCAAGCTCGTGGAGCTGCTCAGCGAGCCGCCGAGCCTCCAGCGCATCACGCTCGTCGCGGACCTCGCGACCCAGGGGCGCATCAAGGACGGCATCCACATCTTCGGGACGTCGCCGGACTGATCCGGCGCGCTCCCTACGGCGTGAGGCACGTCATCGGGTAGCTCCAGGTGGTCGCCACCACGGCCGCGCCGGCGCGCCCCCCGAAGGCGACGAGGCCGCGGGCGGGCACGAGGGACCACCCGGCGTCGGCCGGCGCGCCCGCCGCGTCGAGCGTGACCTGGACG
>SBGO01000523.1 GCA_006226565.1 Deltaproteobacteria bacterium
GTGCCGCAGCGTGCGCCCGAACGGCGCCTCCTGCGTGGTCCAGCGGCCGGCGCCGTCGCGCACGACCAGCGCGCCGCCCTGCCCGACCGCGACGGCCTCCTGCTCGCCGTGCAGCACCCAGACCGCGTAGAGGTCGCGGGTCGTGCCGGTGTCGACGCGGTGCACGTCGCCGCCGCGGACGGCGAGGACGACGCCGCCGTCTCCGACGATGACCCCCTCGCGGCCGGTGCTCATGGCGACGGCGTTGAGGCGGCTCGTCACGGGGGCCGGCACCGGGGCGAGGCCGTCGGCGTGGCCGGTCACGACCGCGCCCCCCTCGCCCACCGCCCAGATGGAGAGCTGGGCGCCGTCGGCGTGGGCGCGGAAGCCCGGCATGTTGACGACATCGACGCCGCGCAGGTCGGCGACGGTCCCGGTCTTCAGGGGCAGGACGGTGTGGGCGCCGCCGAGGACGGCCTTGCCGCCGTCGCCGACCGCCACCCAGGCGTCCTCGCGCTCGGCCGCGAGCGCGCGGAGGCGCCCGGCCCCCGCGTCGGCGAGGGCGTGGGGGCTGTCGACGCTCCAGCTGAACGCCGCGGCGGCGTCGGCCTGACCGGGGTGATGGCGCCACGCGAGCAGCGCGCCGTCGTCGCCGAGGCCGAGGGCGAAGCGGTCCTGCCGCTTCACGAACGGGTCGTCGAGGGGGAAGTAGCTCGACTCCGGCCAGACGATGAGGTCCGCGCCGCGCCGGGCGAGGTCGCGCGACATCTCCTGGTGGACGAGGAGGTTCTTGTGGAGGGTCAGCGCCTGCTCGCGCCGGCCCATGCCCTTGGCCTCCTTCTCCCAGATGCCGATGTCGGCCTCGACCAGCCCGAGCTTCAGCGTGTCGGCCGCGGCCGCGGTCGCGTCGACCTGGCCGATGCGGATGGCGCCGTAGACGAGGACGGCGGCCGTGACGGCGGCGGCGCCGAGGACCTGCTTGAGCGGCAGCGGCGCCTTGGCGATGCGCCACTCGGCGACGCGCAGCAGCGCCGCGTTGAAGAGGACCATCGTGAAGGTGATGCCCATCACGCCGGTCACGTCCGCGACCTGGATGGCCGGCATGAAGCGGTACTGCCCGTTGCCGAGGTACCACGGGAAGATGAGCGGGTAGACGAACTCCACGAAGGTGAAGAGCGCCGCGATGGCGTAGATGCTCGCCACCCGCGAGCGCGGCCGGAAGCGGACGTAGAGCCACGCGAAGAGCGCGAACATCAACCCCTGGTAGAAGGCGTTGAGGACCGCGATGGGCCACGCGACGTAGGACGGCATGTGGCCGAAGTCGCGCACCACCTCGGAGATCCACCAGAAGCCGCCGAAGTTCGTGACGAGCCCCGCGACCGCGCCGAGCCAGAAGGCGCGCTTGGTCGTGATGTCGCCGCGGAGCGCCCACAGGAAGGGCGCCAGGCCGAACCAGCCGAGCGGCCACAGGTTCGTGTCCGGCGTCGTCGTGAACGGGAACGAGAGGAAGATGAAGACGCCGGCGATGACGCACAGCCCGAGCTGGGGCAGGAGCCGCGGGCGCGCGGGCCGCGGGGCGGCCTCCGGCGTCGTGGCGGGGCGTTCGGGACGGCTCTTCGTCGCGCTCGCGGGAGCGCCGGAGGTGCCTGTGCGCTTCTTCATCGCACCATCGGGAGGGCGGCTGGGAGGATCTCGAAGCGCGCCGGGAGGACGCCGAGCGCCTCACCGTCCACGTCGAGATACACCGGGGTGTCTGCCTCTGCGACCACGCTGCGTGCGTCGTGGAGGCTGACCTTGGGGTGATTCACGTGCTTTCCGTCGCGGATGGCCGCGGTCTGGCCAATCATCTCGAAGCGGCTCATGTCGCCGAGGATAGCCACGGTGAAGTGGCCGTCGTCGAGCTCGGCGCCGGCGCAGACCATCATGCCGCCGCCGAAGTAGCGGCCGTTGCCGACGGCGACCGTGGACATCGGGCCGCTCGGCCCGGGCTCGCCGTCGAGGGTGAGGCGGACGACGGGGTTCCGCCAGCCCCACATCGCGCGCAGGGTGGCGCCGACGTAGGCGACGTTGCCGCCGAAGCGCTTGAAGCTCGGGATCCGCCGGACGGTCTCGCCCGAGAGGCCGAAGCTGGCGATGTTGACGAAGTAGCGCGACGCCTCGTGGCCCTCGGGGTCGACGAAGCGGACGCGGCCGACGTCGATCGGGCGGACGCGGTCTTCCTTCAGGAGGCGCAGCGCGTCCTCGCGGGTGCGGGCGCCGACGGACTTGCGGAAGTCGCCGCCGGTGCCGCCCGTGATGAGGGCGAGGCGGGCGTCCTCGGCGAGGCGCCGGCCGTCGGCGTCGAACCAGCCGTTGACGACCTCGTGGACGGTGCCGTCGCCGCCGCCGACGAGGATCCGCGCGTAGCCGTCGAGGAGCGCGTCGCGAGCGAGCTCGGTGGCGTGGCCCGGGTAGTCGGTGAAGGCCACGTCGAAGCCGCCGACGATGGCCTCGATGTCGTGCTCGAGCCGCCGGAACGTGTCCGCCATGGCGCCCGCGCCGGCGCGCTCGTTCACGATGGCGATGGTGTCGGGCCGGCTCATCCCGCGGCGCTGTCTCCGATGATGGCCTCGGCGACGAGGCTCACGGCGTGATCGACCCGGAGGCCGGCCGGCGCGACGGCGCGCAGGGCGTCGACGCACTCGGGCGAGAAGCTCACGACGCGGTCGACCCCGGCCTCGAAGCACTGGGCGATGACCGCCTCGGCCTGGGCGCGGGAGGTCCCGGGGGCGGTGGTGCCGAGGCACCCCGTCCCGCCGCAGCACAGCGTCTCCTTGCCGTGGGAGGCCAGCTCGACGATGGGGCGCGAGAGGACCCGCCGCAGCACCTGCCGCGGGACCTCGACGTGATCGAGGTGGCGCGCGAGGTGGCAGCTGTCGTGGTAGGCGACGCGGGCGTCGACGCGCTTGACGACGGCGCTCCCGAGGAGCTGGAGGAGGAGGTCGCTGGTGTGGAGCAGCGCCCCTTCGAAGCCGAGGCCGTAGCGCGGGTAGACGTGGCTCAGGGTGTAGAGCGCCTCCGGGCTCATCACCACGAGCTCCTGGGCGCCGCTGATGGCGGCGTGGACCTTGCGCGCCTGGGCGACGAACTCGGTGTGGAAGCCGGCGAACCAGAGGTCGTAGCCGACGTCGAGCGCGGCGGCCTCGCCGCAGCTGATGGCGTCGATGTCGAGCCGCTCGCAGAGCGCGAGGAGGGCGTCGATGACGCGCGGGGTGCTGTCGAGGGCGACGCGGCCCGGCAGGAGCGAGATCGCCGGCCGGCGCTCGAAGCGCTCGACGCGGCGGATGTCGTCGAGGACGAGCGGCGCGCGCTCGAAGCCGCTGCGCGGGAACGGGGTCACGCCCTGCCCCACCGCCCAGGCGCGGGCGGCGACGAGGACCTCCTCGACGTCGTTGTCGTGGACGCAGGCCTCGGTGCAGGCGCGGCAGTTCGCGCAGTGGTAGAGGTGCCGCGCGACCTCGTCGTCGAGCTCGACGCGCCCCTTGCGGAGGTGCTCGACGAGGCTGACGAGCCCCCACGGCGAGGTCGTGTCGGTGGACTCGGCGGTGGCGACCGGGCAGGCGTGGCGGCACAGGCTCGGGCAGTAGGTGCAGAGCGCCAGCGCCTGAGCGTGCCGGTCGAGCGGGCTCGGGGGGAGACGGCGCGTCATCGTCAGGTCCCCGTCGGGTTGAGGATGTCCTTGGGGTCGAGCTCGCGCTTGAGGCCGTCCTCGAAGCGCTCCCAGGGCAGCGGGCCCGCGGGGCGGAGCTCCTGGACCAGCGCCCGGACGATCTCGGCCGAGGGACCATCCACGCCGCTGGCGAGGCTCAACCAGCCGCCGTGGCGGCTCATCCGGACGACCCAGAGCCCGGGGGGGACGTCGCGCCCGAGCTGCTGCGCGAGCTCGAGCAGGCGCGCCCAGCGCACCCCGACGACCGGCTCGGCCCAGGCGCGCGGCGCCGGCAGGAGCCCCTCGTGCATGTTCCAGCCGAGGGGCGGCTCGAGGCGCTCGAGGGTGGTGGCGAAGTGGTTGTCGATCCAGGCGACGGGGCGCCCGGCGAGCGGGCCCCAGGGCTCGACGATGACGAGCACCGGGCGGTCGTCGGTGAGCCCGACGCGCTTGCGCCCCCAGGCGCGGTCCGGCGCGGGCGTGAGGAGCTCGATGGCGCGCGGGTCGAGGCCGAGGGCGATGCCGCCGCGGACGGCCTCGAGGGCCGTGGTCAGGTCGGGCGCGGCGTAGCTCATCGCGACGCGCGTCGCCGACGGATAGATGCGCAGCGTGGCCTCGTAGATGATGCCGTAGCGGCCGCGGGAGCCGAGGAAGAGGCGGTCGAAGTCGGGGCCGACGGCCTTGCGCGGGGCGCCGCGGCCCCCGGCCACGCTGCCGTCGGGGAAGACGACGCCGAGGCTCAGGACCTGGTCCTCCATCGACCCGTAGCGGGGGCCCCAGTGGGCGTCGAGCGCGGCGGCGAGGACGCTGCCGATGGACTCCTGGCGCCACGGCCGGGTCGGGAAGCCGGTCGTGAACGAGCGCTCCTCCAGGATGCGGTGGAGCTCGCTCATCGTGATGCCCGACTGCACCGTGACGGTGCCGCTGACGATGTCGAGGTCCTTGACCCGCTTCATGCGCCGCCCGCGCAGGTAGATGCGCGGCCGCCGCCCGAGGAGGTCGGCGTCGTGGCGGCGCGGGCGCCGGGTGAAGACCGCGGCGTGCCGCCCGTTGGCCCACTTGAGGACCTCGACGAGCTCGATCTGGGTGGCCGGCTCGACCGCCCAGGCGCCGCCGTCGTCGGCGGTGTCGATCTGCGGCTCGATCTGCTCGGTCGGGACGATGCGACGGAGCTCGTCGAGGTAGCTGGTCGGCTTCGTGTGCGGGGAGATCATGCCACGCCCACCGTGCTGCTGTCGGGCTCGGCGGCCTTGTGCGGGGCCTCCGGGAAGAGCTTGCCGGGGTTCATGACGCCGTGGGGGTCGACCACGTCCTTGAGCGCGCGCCAGACGCGCAGCATGTGGCCGTGCTCCTGGGTCATGGCGTTCATCTTGGAGAGCCCCACGCCGTGGTGGTGGCTGACGGTGCCGCCGGCGCTCACGACGGCGTCGGTGGCGACGCGCCAGACGCGGTCGTAGAGCTGCTCGGAGCGGGCCGCGTCGCGCCGGAAGCCGGCGAAGGTGAAGTAGATGCTGCAGCCCTCGCGGTAGGCGTGGGAGAAGTGCGCCATCACGAAGACGAGCGGCGTCATCGCGCGTCGCACCGCGGCGTACATCCCCTCGAGGCGGTCCCAGGTCGCGGCGACCTCCATCGTGTCGACGAAGCCGCCCATGTCGTAGATGCGGCTCTGCTTGAAGCTGACGTCGTAGCGGTGCGCGAGCCAGTGCTCTCCGGGCCCGGCGCCGGCGTCGACGCCGCCGGCCTCGGCGAGGAGCTCCCCGGCGCTCCAGGCGTCGGCGTGCACGGCGTCGGCGGGGCCCTCGAAGCCGACGATCATCAGGCACGGCGAGGGCGCCGCGGCGGCGAGGCGGTTGACGATGGCCGGCGCCGAGAGGGCGCCCACGAGCGCGGCGCGCTTGGCCGTGTGCGTGAGCGGGCCGAGGCGGCGGCGCAGGAGGCCCTCACGCTCGGAGGTCGCGCCGGCCCCGGAGAAGAGGCCGCGGATCCCGTCGAGGAGGCTCTGGCGGTCGCTCGGCTGCGGGCTCTTGTCCTTGCCGAGGGCGATGAGGCTGTCGAAGGGATCGTAGAGCCGCAGCACCATCGGCCTGAGGCCGGCCTGCATGACGGCGCGCGCGCCGCGGAGCCCGTCCTCGAGGTGGCGGAAGCGGAAGGCCCGCAGCCGCCGCGCCTCGGGCAGCGGGTTCACCTTGAGCTCGGCGCCGGTGATGATGCCGAGGGTCCCCTCGCTGCCGCAGACGAGCTGGGTCCAGTCCGGGCCGCCGGGGCCGCGCTCGCTGGTGTCGAGCACGGTGCCGTCCGGGAACACGACCCGGAGCGAGAGCACCATGTCCTCGATCTTGCCGTAGCGCGACGAGAACTGGCCCGCCGAGCGCGCCGCGAGCCAGCCGCCCAGCGTCGAGCACATGATGCTCGACGGGAAGTGGCCCAGGGTGAAGCCGGCGGCGTTCAGGCGATCCTCGAGGTGCTGCCCGTTGATGCCCGCCTCGGCCGTGACCACCGCCGAGGCGTGGTCGATCGCGGTCACCTTCGAGAGCCGCTTCACGTCGACGACGACGCCGCCGTGGATGGGGATCGTGCCGCCGCAGACGCCCGAGCCCCCGCCGTAGGGGACGATCGGGATCAGGTGGTCGTGGCAGAAGCGCAGGACCTTGCCGACCTCGGCCTCGTCGGCCGGCCACACGACGCAGTCCGGCGGGTAGCGCTCGATGTCGCCGCCCTGCTTCCAGATCTGGGCCTTGGGCCAGAAATCGGCGCTATACGCGATCCGATCCGGGCGCGTGGTCGAGAGGTGCTCCGCGCCGACGATGCGCGACAGGCCGGCGATGAGCTCGGCTTGGGACAACCGTGCCATGGGCCGCGGAGCATATGCCGAAAGCGCCCACGGCGAAAGGGCATCACGCCGGGGCGTCGACCGCCGGCAGGGTCACGCCGAACTCCGCGCCGCCCCCGTCGGCGTCGCGATAGTCGACGCGCCCGCCCTGGGCCTCGACCAGCGCGCGGGTGAGGGCGAGCCCGAGCCCGAGCCCCGCCGGGTGATCCGCCCCGCGGCCGCGGGAGAACGCGCGGAAGAGGCGCCGACGCAGGCCGGGCGCGATCCCCTCGCCGTGGTCGCGGACGCTGACGCGCACGCCGCCCTGGACGTGGGCGACGTGGACGGCGATCGCGCGGTCGGCGGCGTGGCGGGTGTACTTCTCGGCGTTGTCGACGAGGTTCGACACGATCTGGGCCACCGCGTCGCGGTCGAAGCGCGCGTGGAGGGCGCCGTCGCCGAGGGTCGCGGCGACGGTCGCGCCGTGGCTCTGCAGGGTCGGGGCGATGCGCTGGACGATCTCCTGCACCGCCTGCCCGAGGTCGCCGGGCGCGGGGGCGACGGCGAGGTTGCCGCGCTCGAGCCGCGTGAAGTCGAGGACGTTCGACACGACGCGGCCGAGGCGATCGGCCTCGGTCGCGACGCGGCGGGCGTAGGTGCGCTGGCGGTCGGGGTTGCCGAGCCCCTCGGCGAGCATCTCGCCGTACATGCGCACGCCCGCGAGCGGGGTCCGGAGCTCGTGGGCCGCCGAGGCGGCGAACTGGACGCGGCGCCGCGAGAGGCGCTCGGCGTGGGCGATCATCAGGATGACGGCCAGCCCGGCGAGGACGGCGAGCCCGACGCCGACGCCGAAGCGCCAGTGGAAGGAGCGGCCGAGGTCGGCGGCCTCGAGGCGCGCGCCCTCGAGGGCGGCGTCGTAGTCGACGGCGACGTGCCACGGCGACCCGAGGAGGGGCACCGGGGCGACGCCCTCGCCCTGCCCCGGCCCGGGCGCGAGGCGGCCGACGAGGTCGCCCTCGACGAGCAGATCGGTCAGCGTGGCGAGATCGACCTCGAACCCCTGCACGCGGACGCCGTCGGGGGTCTCGACGCGGCGCAGCGCGACCAGGAACGGCGGGGCGCCGGTCGCCTCCGACGCGGGGACGGTGTGCCAGGCGAAGGAGCCGACGCGCACCACGACGTCCTCCTGCTCTGGCGACGGGGGCGACTGGGGCACCGCGTCGAGGCAGCCCAGCCCGGTGCACGCGCCGGGATCGACGGCCGCCTGCTTCGTCGGCTCGAGGGCCTGGACGACGCCCATCTTGCCGCCCTTCTTGCTCGACTGGATGGAGCGGTAGATCTCGTTCGCCTGGCGGTTCGAGAGGTAGGCGCTCTGGTCGATGCGCTGCTCCTGAACGGGCATCTGCGCGACCGGCAGGTTCATCTGATTGGGGATCTGCTTCTGCTGGTTGATCGCGAGGTCCTCGTTCGCGAGCCCGAGCCCCTGGGGGGCCTGGACCGCCTGCTGCACCTGGACCGGCCGCGGGTTCGGTGCCAGCGCCTGCTCCACCTCCGGCGCCTGGTTGGCGAGCCCCGCGTTCAGGACGGCGTCCGTCACGACGAGCGGCTCCGGCAGGTTCGCCGCGGCGATCTGCTGGCCGTCGGCGTCGTCGAGCCAGGTCGAGACGTAGGGCTCGACGGTCTTCACCAGCCGCGACCGCAGCTCGTCCTGATCCACCCCGTTGTCGACGTTCAGCTCGGCGATCTCGGGGTTGATGGTCGGCAGCGTCAGGTTGCCCTGCTCGTCGATCTGGAAGTTGCCGACGATGAGCGGGTCGCTCGGCCCCTCGGCGAGCGGCGACGGCGTCACCGCGGGCCCGGCGTAGGCGCCGCGCGGGTCCACGTAGAGGTTCTGGTAGTGGAAGAACGGGCGCGCGCTCTCGCGCTCCACCAGCGCCCCGAGCCGCGTCGCGATGCGCCCGGCGATGCGCCGCGCCGCGCCGTCGGCGGCGACGCGCGGGG
>SBGO01000681.1 GCA_006226565.1 Deltaproteobacteria bacterium
CCGAGGCCCGCCCTCTCGGCGGGGTGACGGCGTGCGCGCTGCTCGAGGGGTTCCCGGGGCCCGGGGATCCGATCCGCAAGCAGCGGGCCGTGGCGCCCGCGTTCCGGATGCTCGACCGGGCGCGGGACCGCGCGGCGTTCGCGGCCGCGCACGCCCGCTTCGCGAAGGTGATGGCGCCGATCTTCGAGGAGGCGTCGCGCATCTTCCACCCCGAGGGCGAGGACGCCGAGGTCAGCCCGAAGCGCGCGCAGCGCTTCCTCGCGCGCTACGTCTTCGGCGTCGACGCGCTGCTCCGGATCGGCGACGAGGCCTTCGAGCCGCGCCCGGAGATCGCCGCGGCGCTGGCGCTGGCGGCCTGTCGCGCCGGGGACCGCGAGGCGGCCATCGCGGTCGGGCGCGCGGTCGGTGGCCCGGACACGGCGTCGCTGAGGGCGTTCTCGGCGCTCCTCCTGCTCGAGGCCGGGCGCCGCGACGAGGCGCTCGAGCTCCTCCCGACCCTCGGCAGCGACGGCTTCCTCGCGCCCTGGGTGAGCGCCGAGCTGACCGCCGACCCCGACGCCCGCCGGCGCCTCCACGGGCAGGCCGGGCGCCGCGTGGTGACCCCGGACCAGCACACGGCGCTGCAGGAGCAGTCGCGCCGCTTCAAGGCGGAGACCCCATGAGACCGCGCCCCGAAGACGCCGCCGATCCCGCCGCCGCCAACGCCCGCTTCCTCGACGAGGTCGAGGCATTCGGGCTCCGCTACCGCTGCTCCGCGTGCGCCCACGTCGTGCCCGCGGCCCGCGTCGCCGACCTGCGCTGCTCGCTCGGCTACCCCAACCCGACCCTCACCGGGGCGTGGCAGGCCATCACCGACGACGGGCAGATCGCCTTCTGCAAGTACTTCGAGCTCGGCGAGGGCGAGATCGCCGACCCGGTCGGCTAGTCTCCCCGCGCTCGGGACGAGCGCAGGCCGACCGACGTCCGAAGGCTGTCGCGTCTACCAAATCCACAGCGGACGGGGACGTCCGCCGGCCCCTTGGCCTGCGGTCGTCTCGACCGCGGAAGATCTGTGGCGGCCCTTGGCCTGCGGTCGTCTCGACCGCGGAAGATCTGTGGCGGCGCCGTCGACGGGTACTTGCGACAGCCTCGTTCCGGCCGCTGAGGCTTCGGTCCGCGCGACGTCGTGAAACGGCGCGACGCGCGCTAGCGTCGGAGGCCGAGCTCGCGGCGCAGGGTCTCGAGCCGCAGCTCCTCCACCGCGCCGAGGTCGCCGAGGAGCAGGTCCTCGAAGCGCGCCACCATGTGCTCGACCCGGGCGCGCCCACCGGGGTCGCGCACGGCCTCGCGCGGCGTGCGGTCGCCCAGCATCGCGTGGGGCATGTCCAGCCACTGCCGCGTCCAGGCGGCGAACCAGTCGCCCACCGCCGCGCGGATCTCGGGGTCGGCCGAGAGCCACGGGTCGCCGCCGCCGCGCTCGGCCCAGCGCTGCACCGCGCGGCTGAAGTCCTCGACGGTCTTGAGCGGGGTCGGCGTCACGCCGGCGAGGTCCTCGAGCCACAGCGCGAGCGCGTCGTGACGCGACATCGCGTTGGCGCCGAGCACCACCCGCTGCGGGTCGCGCGCGTCGATGAAGCCGAGCGAGCGCTCCATGGTCCGCACCATCCACAGGCGCGGGGAGACCGTCTCGACCCCCTCGATGTCGACCTCGAGGGCCGCGACGATCTTCGGGCCGTCGCTCGGGCGGAGCACGGTCCGGATCAGCATCAGCTCCTCACCGTCGGCGTTCTCGGCGATCGGCGGCTGGCCGAGCGAGTCGATGAGGTGGTCGGCGAAGTCGAGCGTCTCGGGCGCGTAGGCCTTGAGCAGCTCCTCGACGCGGTCCGAGTCGCCGAGCAGGCTCTCGAGCTCGAGCTTGACCGCGGTGCGCGCCTCCGCCGGGAGCGCGGCGTAGACCGCGTCGACCAGCGCCAGCCCGTCGTCGGGCTCGCCGGTGCGCACCAGGCGCGCCTGCAGGATGTGGGTGTCGCCGAGGTCCGCCGCGAGCCCGTCGTCGGGGATCAGCAGCCGCTCGCCGGTGGCCATGTCGACCACCTCGACGCTGGCCGTGTCCTTGGCGACGACCTCGTAGAAGCCGACGTAGGAGCGGCACAGCCCCTCGACCATCCGCGCCTCCCACGGGGAGAGCTCGGACTCGCGCAGGAAGCGCTCGCCGATGGTCTCGGCCTCGTCCACCCGCCAGTCCCAGAGGAACCACGGGAAGAAGCGCACGCGCTCCGACTCGTCCTCGAGGATCTCCGTCTCCGCCGTGGCGACGTCCACCTCGAGCCCGTAGAAGCGGTAGACCGACGCGACGAGCGACTCGTCGAAGCAGGTCATCGCCGAATACGACATGCAGCGCCCGACGACCTTCGGCAGCGCCTGTCGCAGGCGACCACGCTCGTAGGACAGCACGTTGAGCGGCCGCTCCTCCACCGTCGGGGGAGGGGGCAGCTCGGGGTCTCGGCCACCAGTGCGCCTGTCGGACATGCCTCGGCTTCTACTTTGCGGTTCCAAACGTTGTCAACGCACATCTCCCTTACGCCCCGCCCCCCCCGCCGAGCCGCACGGGAGGCTCATCGTCGCAGCACGACCAGGGTCACGGTCGTGATCCCCGCCTCGGCCCAGCGCGCCTTGTACTCGATCTCCGAGCCGAGGTCGTAGGTGCCGATCCCCTCGGCGGCCAGCGCCATGATCATCCGCGCCTGGAGCACGTTCCCGAGGGAGAGGTGGCGGTAGCGCTCGTCGAAGCTCATCTGGAGGCCGCGGTAGACCCCGTCGAACACGCCGCCGAAGACGAAGCCCACGTCCTCGCCGTCGCGCCGCGCGACGACGAGCCGCAGCGCGCCCGCCGGCACGAGGCGCGCGAAGGCGTGGTCGTAGAAGACCTTCATCGCGCCGCTCGAGAAGCCCGCCTCCTCGATCCCCTTCCAGCTCCGCTCCTCGATGGCGACGACCCGCGCGTAGAGCGCCTCGGGGTCGTCGCCGTGGCCGCTCTCGACGCGCTCGAAGTGGACGCCCTCGCGCTCCGCGGCGCGCATGGCACGCCGCAGGTTGGCGCGGAAGTGCGCCGAGCGGCGCCCCATCCAGCCGTCCCAGCCGCCCTCGAGGCTGGCCGCGAAGCGCCGCGTCTCCGGGCCCCAGCGCACCGAGCAGGTCGTCTGGAAGAGGCTCGCGAGCGCGTGGAACATGGCCGAGTCGCGGTGGAGCCCGCCGATCCAGAGCGCGTCCCAGTCCGCCCGGTGGGCGTAGGTGGTGCGGAAGAAGTCGTAGGCGAGCCGCTCCGGCGCGTCTCCGACGAGGGGGCAGGCGAGGCCCCAGATCGACTCGAGGGGGGCGAGGTAGCGCCCGATGGTCGGCGCGCGCCCCGCGCTGAAGGCGGCCCAGCCGGCGTCGGAGCGGAAGACGAAGGGGGCGTTCTCGGCGTGGAAGGCCGCGTGCGCCGGCAGCGCCCACAGCGACGACGAGCAGTAGCGGTCGATCCGCGCCGTCGCGGTGACGGCGGCGTCGAACGCGGTCGCGTCGCTCCAGAGCTGGTCCCAGGCGATTCGTTCCATTGCACCGTCTCGGCGTTCTCGAACTGGGTACACCGAGCCGCCCCTCGACGCCACCCTCCGCGCGTGGGCCCGCGGCGCGCGGCGCATCCTGGCCAAGGATCATGCGGTGCGCTACCGTCGCGACGGTGCGCCCCGGCGAGGGGGATCGCGTGAGCGGGGCGCGCAGCGCGGACGGACGATGACGACCGAGAGCTGACGTCGTCCGCGCCGCTCCAGGGGTCGCGATGAACGAAGTCTCCTGCAAGAACCTCGGCATCTTCTTCCAGCGCGCCCGCAAGGACGGCGTCGCCGCCGCCGAGCTCGTCGAGGGCTGCGTCGCGCCGCTCGAGGTCCTCGCGGACAAGCGCCAGCGCATCGACTGGGCGGACTTCGTCGTCTTCATGGCCAACGCCGGCCGCGTGTGGACCGAGCAGCAGCTCTTCGAGATCGGCCGGAAGTGGGCCGCCTCCCCGCGCCTGCGCGGCACCTCGGCCGTCGCCCGGCTGCTCTTCGAGCCGCTCGAGCTCTACCGACACTTCTTCGGGCCGGAGGGGATCGGCAAGCAGATGTTCGCCTGCGTCTCCTCGGAGCTCGTCGTGGTCGGCCCGCGCGAGGTCGTCGTCGACCTGCGCGTCGACGAGGGGTACGCGCCGTGCCGCGAGTTCTTCGTCGTCTCGCACGGCGGAAACGCCGGCGTGTCCAGGCTCCTCGGCTTGCCCTTCGCCGAGGTGGAGATGACCTGGACGCCGGCGGGCGCGCGCTACCACATCGTGGTCCCGCGCGGCGGTGGCCGCCTGGCCTTCCTCCGGCGGTGGCTGTCGCGCCCGTTCTCGGCGCGGGCGGCCGCGCACGAGCTGAAGGACGCCAACGACGCGCTCCAGCTCCGCTACGGCGAGCTGGAGGCGGCCCGGACGGCGCTGGGTCGCCGGGCCGAGCGCTTCGAGACCGCGCAGCGCATCGGCCAGGTCGTCCACGCCAGCCTCGACGTCGAGCGCGTCCTCGTCGACATCGCCCACAGCCTCGTCGACCTCGCCGGCTTCGGCCGGGCGGAGGTCGTCACGGCGCTCGCCTCGACCGGCGCGGACGCCCCGCGCCGCGCCGACCACGACGCGGGCGTCCTCCTCCACGAGGAGGTCCTGGTGATCCCGCTCCCGAGCCGCCGCGGCGACCCCGGCGAGCTCCGGCTGACGTTCCGCGCGGACCAGCCCGCCCGCGAGCGGCGCGAGCTGACCGAGCTGGTCGAGCTCGTCGCGCCGACGATCGGCGCGGCCGTCGACCACGCGCGCGCCTTCCGCGCGCTGGAGCACGAGGAGACGCTCCTCACCAAGCGCTACAACGAGCTGTCCCGCGCGCGCCAGGCCAGCGAGGAGGCCTCGCGCCTCAAGAGCGAGTTCGTCGCCAACATGTCCCACGAGATCCGCACGCCCATGAACGGCGTGCTCGGGATGCTCTCGCTGCTCCGCGACACGGCCCTCGACGACACGCAGCTCGAGTACGTCGGGATGCTCCAGAAGTCGGGAGAGTCGCTGCTGGCCATCATCAACGACATCCTCGACTTCTCGAAGATGGAGGCGGGGCGCGCCCAGGCCGAGGCCATCGAGCTCAGCCTCGCGCGCTGCTTCGACGAGGTCGCCGAGGTCCTCGCGGCCACCGCCGACAAGCGCGGCATCGAGGTCGTCTTCGACCTCCCCCCGGGGATGCCGTCGCTCGTCCTCGGCGACCCGACCCGGCTCCGCCAGGTGATGACCAACCTCGTCGGCAACGCCATCAAGTTCACCCCCCGCGGGCTCGTCCACGTGCGCGGGGCGTGGACGCCGAGCGAGGACGGGGCCGCGGGCGTCTTCCGCTTCGAGGTCGAGGACACCGGCATCGGGATCGCCTCGGACCGCCTCGACCAGCTCTTTCAGCCCTTCGTCCAGGCCGACGGCTCGTTCACCCGCGAGTACGGCGGGACCGGCCTGGGGCTGACCATCTCCAAACAGCTCTGCGACCTGATGGGCGCCGAGATCGGCGGCGACAGCGAGCCGGGTCGGGGGAGCCGCTTCTGGTTCGAGCTCGAGCTCCCCCTCGTCGACGTCGACGGCATCGTGGCGCGGCCGGTGGCGCCGCCCGGCGGGCGGGTCCTCGTCGTCGTCGAGAGCGCGCTGGCGATGGCGCTGGTGGTCCGGCGCCTCGAGGGCGAGGGCTGGCGGGTGACGGGCGTCGACGCGGTCGCCGACGCGATCGCGGCCCTCGAGGCCTCCCTCGGGGGCGACGAGGCGCGCTTCGACGCGGCGCTCCTCGACGAGCGCGCCCTCGCCGCGGCGCCCGAGTCGCTGCTGCGCCACATCCGGGGCGTGGACGCGCTGGCGTCCCTGCCGGTGGCGTTCCTCCGGGCGCCCTCCCTCGCTCAGCTCCGAGACGACGGGGGCCTCGCGGACGCGGCCCAGCTCAAGCCCATCCGCACCCACGCGCTCGGCGCGCTGATCCGCGCGGCCCAGCTCGCGCGCTCCCACGCCGAGGTCCGCGCGCGGCGGCCCGTCGAGCCGCCCGCCTGAGCGCCGCGGGCGTGGACGCCCGTCGGCGTGTGGAGGATGGCCCGAAGGCGGCTTCACCGGCCTCCGGACCCGCAGCTCCACGCGCTAGTAGTTCACGCCCTCGCCGAAGGCCTGGCCGACCGCCTCGTGGATCGCCTCGGCCAGGGTGGGGTGGGCGTGGATCGTGCCGAGGATCTCGGCCTCGGTGGCCTCGAGCGAGCGCGCGAGGGTCACCTCGGCGATGAGCTCGGTGGCGTTCGGCCCGATGATGTGCGCCCCGAGGACCTCGCCGGTCGCGGCGTCGAAGATCATCTTGGCGAAGCCCTCCTTCTCGTCGATCGCGACGGCCTTGCCGCTCGCGCTGAAGGGGAACTTGCCGATCTTGACCGCCAGCCCGCGCTCGGCGCACGCGCGCTCGGTCAGCCCGACGCTCGCCACCTGCGGCTCGCAGTAGGTGCAGCCGGGGATGTTGTCGTAGTCCACGGGCTTGCCGGCGTGCCCGGCGATGCGCTCGACGCAGTGGATCGCCTCGGCGGACGCCTTGTGGGCGAGCCACGGGCCGCCCGCGACGTCGCCGATGGCGTAGATGCCCGGGCAGGTCGTCTGCAGGTCGGCGTCGACCTTGATCTGCCCGCGCTCGACCTCGACGCCGCAGGCCTCGAGGCCCAGCCCCTCGGTGTTGCCGGCGACGCCCACGGCCATCAGCACGCGGTCGACCTCGATCGTCTCCCCCTCGCCGCCGGCCTTGGGCACGAGCGTGACGCGCACGCCACCCGCCTCGAGCGGCGTGATGTCGGTCGCGAAGGTCGCCGTCCGGACGCCGATGCCCTTCTTCTTGAAGGCCCGCTCGAGCGTCTCGGACACCTCGGTGTCCTCGACGGGCAGGAGACGGTCGAGCGCCTCGACCAGGGTCACGGCGCTCCCGAAGGTGCTGAAGAAGTAGGCGAACTCGACGCCGATGGCGCCGGCGCCGACCACCAGGACGCGCTCGGGCATCGGGTCGACCACCAGCGCGTGCTTGTAGGTCATCACCCGATCGCCGTCGACCTCGACCCCGGGCAGGGAGCGCGCGTGGGCGCCGGTCGCGACGATGATGTGCTTGGCCTCGAGGAGCTGCTCGCCCACCTTGACGACGCCCGGGCGCTCGAGGGTCGCCTCGCCCTCGATGGCGGTGACGCCGTACTTCTTGAAGAGCGCCTGGATCCCGCGGTTCATGCGCTTGGCGACCTGCCGGCTGCGCTTGATGACCTTGGACCAGTCGACCTCGATCTCACCGGAGATCTTGAAGCCGAGCGAGCTCGCGTTCTTCATCTCCTCGTAGACCTTGGCGCTGTGGAGCAGCGCCTTGGTCGGGATGCAGCCCCAGTTGAGGCAGACCCCGCCGAGCTCCGCGCGCTCGATGCACGCCGCCTTGAGCCCCAGCTGCGCCGCGCGGATCGCCGCGACGTACCCGCCGGGGCCGCTGCCGATGACGATGACGTCGAAGGTCTCGGCCATCTCGAACCTCACACGTTGGAAAGTGTGAAGTGATGGGGTCTGACCCCATCACTTCACATTTTTTTCTCAGAGCAGGAGCCCCAGGGGCGCCTCGAGGACCGCCTTGAGGTCCGCGAGGAACGCCGCGCCGCGCGCGCCGTCGACCGCCCGGTGGTCGCAGGAGAGCGTCACCGTCATGCGGTGGCCCACGGCGAGCTGCCCGTCCTTGACGACCGGCTGCTGCGTCAGGGCCCCGACCGCCAGGATGCACGCCCCGGGCGGGTTGATGACCGCCGTGAAGTGGTCGATCCCGTACATCCCGAGGTTCGAGACGGTGAAGGAGGCGCCGGTGTACTCGGCGCTCTCGAGCTTCTGCGCCCGGGCCCGCTCGGCGAGCGCGCGGACCTGCAGGCCGAGGTCGACCAGCGAGAGCGTGTCGGCGTCGCGCACGACCGGCGAGATGAGCCCCTCGTCAAGCGCCACCGCGAAGCCGAGGTGGACCCCCGCGAACTGGCGGATGGTCGTGCCCTCCCACGCCACGTTGACCTCGGGGTGGTCCTGGAGCGCCACCACGCAGGCCCGCAGCACGAGGTCGTTGTAGCTGACCTTGACGCGGTCCTGGGCGGCGTTGATCTCCGCCCGCAGGCTCACCAGCCGATCGGCGTCGATCGTCATGGTCAGGTAGTAGTGCGGCGCGCTCTGCTTCGACTCGACCAGCCGCTTGGCGATGGTCTTGCGCATCTGGCTGACGCGCACGACCGTGTCCTCGCGGACCAGCGCCGGGGCGCCGGCGACCCGGCGGGTCGGCTCGAGGTCCGCGACGTCGCGCTTGATGATGCGCCCGTTCGGCCCGCTGCCGGCGACCGTCCGCAGGTCCACCCCGCGCTCGGCCGCGATGCGGCGCGCGAGCGGCGAGACCTTGATGCGG
>SBGO01000670.1 GCA_006226565.1 Deltaproteobacteria bacterium
ACGCGCGGCCGCCTGGCGCGCCGCGAGCCGGGCGCCCCGCTGCGCTTCGTCGCCCCGGCGGACCTCACCCCGCTCGACGTCGGCCGCAGCTGGCAGCCCCTCCACGGCGCGTGGCTCGTGGTCGAGACCTTCACGCCCGGTGCGGCCGAGCCGAGCGCCGCGCGGCTCGAGGCGCCCGGCACCTGGTTCGAGGCCAACCCGCTCGGCCTGAACGCCGTCAGCACGCGCGACGGCGTCCTGGTCGCCGTCCGCTCGACGGTGCGCGACCCGCGCTCGGCCAACCCGAGCGGCCTCTCGTCCGCGACGACGGTGCTGTCGCGGCGCCTCCCCTGACCGGGGCTACTGGCCGGCGAGGCTCCCGAGGTCGCTGGCGAGGCCGGGGAACGGCTCGGGGCTCATCGTGCCCACCGGCAGCGTCCCGCGGATGCGCCGCAGGGCGTCGGCCTCGTCGAAGCCGTAGATGTCGCTCGGCAGCGCGCTCAGGTAGTTGGAGACGGCGTCTCCCTCGACGGCCTCGACCGCGCCGTGGGCGAGCGGGAAGATGCTGACCGTGCCCTCGGCGGCGAGCTCGAGCACGGCGCTCGAGTCGCTGCAGACCCCGAGCACGCCGTAGCCCTCGGCGGGGAGGCTGCGGCCCTCCTCGGCCCAGCGCTTGCGCAGCTCGCCGGCCACCACCATGAGGTTCACGATCTGGTCGGCGTCGACGGCGCTGTCGTAGGTGTAGCGCGTGACCACGCCGTTCCAGGGCGAGCGCAGGCCGGCGACCGCGCGCCAGCTGACCCCGCCCGAGACGCCCATGTAGTACATCAGGCGCCCGCGCAGGAGCGGGCCGTCGATGTGGATGGTGTGGTGGCTGTGCGGCGCCGGGATGGCCAGGGTGCGGCCGTCCGGGAGCGCGATGCCGGTGTCGAGCCAGACCGGCGCGATGACGGCCTTGCCCTCGAACTGGAGCCCCAGGAAGTTGGCGTAGAAGCTCTGGTTCTCGATGCGGACGCGGTGGCCCGCGGCGATGAGGGCGCGGAAGACGTCCTCGACCGTCTCGTAGCGGGCGTCGGCGCTGACGACGGCGGAGCCGTTCTCGAGCGCGAGGTTGTTGAGGACGTTGGCGAGCTCCTGGGCGCGCTGGAGGTTGCACTCGTCGACGGTGTAGTCGGCGTAGGTGCCGGTCTCGAGGCCGGGGAGCTGCGGGCTGACGGGCTTCCAGCCGGGGCGCTCGGCGGAGCAGCCCTCGCGCAGCAGCACGTCGAGCTGGAACTCGACCGGCTCGGGCGCGGGCGCCACCGCGTCGGGGCGCTCGAAGAGGCCCTGCACGGTGGAGAGCGCGGACATCGGCAGCACCGGGAAGGCCTCGACCGCGCCGGGGGCGGCCAGGGCGGCGCCGACCTGCTGCTTGACGAGGGCCTGGGTGGCCGCGTCGGGGAAGAGGGCCGGGAGGCTCTGGTCGAGGAGCTGCGCGACGCCGTCGGCGCCGAGGCGCGCCTCGAGGGTGGTCAGCAGCTCCGCGAGGCTGATCTGCGGCATCTCGCAGCCCTCGAGGCAGCGGAAGGTCAGCTCGAAGCGCCCCTTGTCGTTCGGGTCCTCGTTGAAGGTCCCGTAGGAGCCGACGAGGATGCGGTAGGCGCCGGGCTCGGTGAGGGTCAGCGAGAGGGCGCTGTCGAGGGAGTCGCCGGGGCCGTCGTCGTTGAAGGCGACGATCTTGCCGTCGCCGCCCGGGTGCGGCCCATCGACGACGAGGTAGGGGTCCATCTCGAGCCCGGGGGAGCTCAGCGTGATCTCGACCTTGGTCCCGGCCCACGCGTTGAAGCGGTAGGCCAGCGCCTCGGTCCCCTCGACGGTGCCGGAGACGGTCGTGTCGCCCTCGAAGCGGCCGCTCTCGGCGATGGCGAAGGAGCTGTCGGACTTGCCGCCGAAGGTCGGCGCGTCGGTCACCTTGCCGCCGGCGCCGCCGCCGGACGAGTCACAGCCGACGGGAACGAGGAGCAGCGCGCACAGCGCGGCGGTCAGGACACGACGCATGGGGGCCTCCGGGGGATGTCCAGAGGCATAGCATCGCCCCGCGCGCCCGGGCAACCGGCCGGTCGCAGTGCGCGAAAACGCGGCTCGGGCGCCCCCTGAGCCGCTGACGGGCTGGCATCGCGAAGGACACTTCGCGCCCGCAAACGGTGGTCGTGGACGGCCGGTGGCTGGAGACGGTAGCATCGCAACATCCCGCGCGCTGGAGACCGTCATGCCGCACCGCGCCCTCGTCGCCTTGTCCGCGCCCCTCGCGGTGGTGGCCGCCTGCGCCCCATCGCTGGACGCCGACCCCGCCGGCCCCGCCGGTCGGGTCGCGGTCGCCGTGGCGCCGCTCGAGCTCGCGTCGGTCACCGACGCCTGCTACAGCCTCGCGGTGGCGAACGAGGCGGGCGAGGTGGTGTGGAGCCGCAGCGGCCTCTGCGCCAGCGCGTACGGCAGCCCGAGCGGCGACCTCGCCTACGTCGGCACCTGCGACGCCACCGACGACAACGGCGACGGCTCGGCCCACAACACCGTGACGCTGACGATCGACTCCCTCAGCGCGGCCTCCGGCCCGCTCAGCGACTGGCGCGACCCCTGCTCGGCGCCCTACAGCCCCGACGGCTGCCAGCTCGTCGTCCCGTGCGTCGAGAACGCCGACACCCCGGTCACCTTCGACCTGACCGTGATGCGCGCGGCCAGCCAGGGCTTCTTCGACGTCGCCGTCACCTTCGAGGACCTCTTCTGCTCCGCCAAGGTGGACTGCGAGAGCGCCGACGGCAGCCCCATCCTGCTCGTCCACGACGCGACCGGCGCCCGCGTGCCCTCCCTCGTCTGGGCCCTCACCTGCACCGACGGCGACGCCGGCGGGAGCGAGGCGACGGCGACCCACGTCTACATGGACCGGGTCGTCCTCGACTGCGACGGGACCCGCTACGAGATCGAGCCGTGGCTCGGCCCCGGCAACCTCTACCCGGGCGGCGTCGGCGCGCCGGCGCCCTTCGTCCAGGTCATGACCTTCCGCGGCCAGCGCGAGATCTCGAACGGCGCCCAGACCGTCGACACCCTCTACTGGAACGTCGCCATGGGCCTCGACGCCGACTTCTTCGCCGCCCTCGGCGGCGCCAGCAGCTGCACCCTCGAGACGCGAGCGACGGCCTCGCGCGGCCCGCTGGTCGACGGCGCCCCGCCCGCCGGCGCGATCTACCCCTACATCGACGTCTCGGTCCCGGTGAGCGTGGGGACCGACGTCGTCTGCACCCAGCACCCGCTCGACGGCGCCGCGCCCCACGACGGCGTCGCCTCGACCTACGTCGGCGTGGACGGCGGGGCCGGCGCGCCCATCGCCTTCGCCGCCCTCGCCTACCTCGGGACCGACGGCGCGGTCACCGCCTACCCCGTCGACGCCTGCGCCGCCTGCTCCGCGCAGGCCAGCTGCGCGCCCACCGGCACCCCGGTCTGCACCTGCCTCGACGGCTATTACGGCGACGGCGAGACCTGCACCGCCTGCACCGCCGTGGCCCACTGCGTCGGCCAGGTGACCTGCAGCGACGCGACCGACTCGGTCTGCGACGCCTGCGCCGCCGGCTATGACGGCCCGCAGTGTGCCGACGTGGACGAGTGCGCGCTCGCCCTCGACGACTGCGGCGCGAACGCCACCTGCACCAACACCGACGGGGGCTTCACCTGCGCCTGCGACGCCGGCTACAGCGGCGACGGCTACACCTGCACGCTCATCACCTACGACCTCGTCGGCACCGGCACGACCGCCTCGCCCCGCCACTGGAGCGACGGCAGCAACGCCGCCTCCTGCAACGCCTACCGCTACCCCTCCTCGCCGTACCTCTACAGCGGCTCGACCGGGAGCGGCGTCTACACCATCGACATCGGCGGCGGGCCCTTCGACGTCTACTGCGACATGGTCAACGACGGCGGCGGCTGGACCCTGGTCGTCAACATCAGCAACACCACCAACGCCCACGGCAACACGACGGGCGCCTACGGGGACATCCGCCAGACCACCGGCGCCGCGAAGCTGTCCGACGCCACCATCAACGCGCTGACGACCATCGGCTACTGGCGCTACAACTGCGGCGCGACCTACAACGCCTTCGTCCTCAACGACGCGGTCACGTGGATCTCCCAGACGACCAACGGCTACAACTGGCGCGTCGACCGCGGGCGCGACGGCGTCTTCGAGTACGCCGCGAACCGTGCGGGTTACGTCTTCAGCGACTACCCCTCCTACGCGCCCGGCCACACCGACTACGCCGCGGTCTCGAGCGCCGAGGGCAACGGCTGCTACGTGGACGGAGAGGGCTGGAACAAGAACGGCAACCTGTGGGCGAAGTAGGCGTGCGGCCGGTGCCCACGTGGTAGGGGTCGTCATCCTCGTCGTCCTCGCGGCCCTCTACACCGGCGCCACCTGGTGGGTGGAGCGACGCGACGGCGGCCTGCCCGGGACCGGCCTCCTCGTCGGCTTCTGGCGCCACGGCGGCGGGCTCCTCGACCCCGGCGCGCTGGTCGCCTACGCCCTCGCGGTCGCGGCGACCTTCCTGCTCGCCCACGGGGGCGGCGACGCGCCGATCCAGGCCTGGATGCAGCGCGAGGACCCGCTCGGCTCGACGTTCTCCTGGGCGGTGCTCGTCGTCGGCAACTTCTGGCCGCTGCTCATCGCCCTCGCCCTCTACTTCCTCGGCCGGCTCCGGGATCCACGGCGCGCCGGGGCCGGGGTCGCCGCCTTCCAGGCGCTGGCGGCGACGTTCCTGTGGGTCATGATCCTCAAGATCGTCACCGGCCGCACCGCGCCGCACCACTTCTTCGACGGCGAGCCGCTCGCGGTCGCGTGGCGCACGACCGCCGACCCGAGCGACTTCAGCTTCGCCTTCTGGACCCACGCCGCCCTCGACGGGCGCTTCATGTGGCCCTCCGGCCACACCGCGAGCGCCATCGCCTTCGTCTCGGCGCTGGTCGCCTACGGCCCGCGCCGCCTCGGGCTCACCGTGCTCGGCTACGCCGCGGTGGCGCTGACCGCGCTCGCGATGGTGGACGGCGACTTCCACTGGACCTCCGACGTCGTGGCCGGCGCGCTCATCGGCCACACCATCGGCTGGAGCTTCGGCCGCGCGGTGCGCGACGACCCGCGCTACGCGCCGCCGCCGCCGTCGCCCGTGGAGACCTGAGCCGCGGCGGGCGCCAGAAACACGAACGCCCGACCAGGATGGCCGGGCGTTCGCGCTTCGGGGAGGAGGGGGCTCAGCGGCGGGCGGCCTCGCGGACCAGGGCGGCGCGCTCGGGCTTCGACAGGAGGCCGTCGCGCTCGGCGTCGCGGGCCGCGGCGGTGACGCAGGAGACGTAGTCGCCGTGGGTCTCGCCGGCGCCGTCCCCGCAGGTCGCCTCGACCCGCTGGGCGCCGGAGCAGCCGTCGGCGTCGAAGGCGACGTTGAGGGGGGTCGCCGGGCACAGGTCGTCGTCGTCGGCCACGCCGTCGGCGTCGTCGTCGCCGTCGCAGGCGTCGCCCTGGCCGTCGCCGTCGCTGTCGACCTGGTCGGCGTCGGCGATCATCGGGCAGCCGTCCTGGTCGTCGCTGACGCCGTCGCCGTCGTCGTCGCCGTCGCAGGCGTCGCCGAGGCCGTCGCCGTCGATGTCGGACTGGTCGGCGTTGAAGGCGGTGGGGCAGTTGTCGGCGTCGTCGATGGCGCCGTCGCCGTCGCTGTCGGCCTCGCAGAGGTCGCCGATGCCGTCCTGGTCGGCGTCCGCCTGGGCCGGGTTGGGGTCGACCGGGCAGTTGTCGCTCGCGTCCGGGACGCCGTCGGCGTCCGCGTCGTCGACGAGGTCGGAGGCGCGGAAGACGCAGCGCGCGCTCGCCGTCTGGGCCGCGCCCCAGATGTAGGCGGTCGAGGCCGGGTAGTCGCCGTAGTTGGGGTTCACGCGCCCGCCGCCGTTGGAGATGCCGGCGACCACCGCGGGGAAGGTGTCGGCGTCGTTGTAGACGAGCGCGGTCGCGGGGACGAAGGCCGGGTCGTCGAAGCCCGCGGCGTACCAGCTGCCCGCGGTGGCTCCCTGGAGGCAGCGCCAGTGCTCGGTGCCGGTCCCGTAGGCCTGGCCGTCGACGACGACCTCGCCGATGAAGCCGTTGAAGGGCAGCCCGCCCCAGTGGGTCATCTGCACCGCCACGACGTCGTCGGGGGCGAGGCCGAGGTCGACGTGGACCGAGGGGGCGTTGCTGGCGACGGCGACGCCGTTGACCCAGACGTTGAAGCTCGCCGACGCCGGGTTCGTGCCGGGGGTGTCGAGGCGGAGGTCGGCGGCGAGGGCGGCGCTGGCGGTGAGGCCGACGAAGGCAGCGGTCAGGGCGAGGCGGGTGATGACGCGGTTCAAGGCGGGTCCTCCAGGGTGTCGGTGTGTCCGAGTGCACCCCAGGGACGACCGTCTTGCGCGGCCTCAAAAAAAATTTCGCGAGGCGCCCCCGCGGGACGCCCCAGGCTCAGTTCGCGTCCCAGCCCCCGCCCTGCTGGAGCGCGTCCACCTCCTCCTTGGCGCGCGCGCGCAGGGAGAGGTAGTCGAGCTTGGCGACGCGGTTGAGCGGCAGCTCGCCCTCGCCGACGAAGACGACGTGGGCCGGCCGCTTGTAGGCGGCGATGTCCTTGAGGCGCGCGTCGAGGGCCGCGCGGTCGAGGGTCGCGCCGGGGCGGAGCTCCACGAAGGCGACGATGCCCTCGGACCAGATGGCGTGCGGGACGCCGATGACGCCGACGAGGGCGACGTCCTCGGGGAAGGCGTGGGCGATGAAGGTCTCGACCTCGCCGGGGAAGACCTGGTAGCCGCGCGGCTTGATGACGAACTTCGAGCGCCCGGCGAAGTGGACGCCGGTGTCGTCGACCCAGCCGAGGTCGCCGGTGTAGAGGAAGCCGTCGCGGGAGATGGTCTTGCGCGTGGCCTCCTCGTCGTTGAGGTAGCCGAGGAAGATCTGCGGGCCGCTGAAGCAGAGCTCGCCCGTCTCGCCGGGGGCCTTCTCGGGGCCGGCGAACCCGTCCTCGCGCATCGGCTCGCGCACCGTCATCGGGCAGGTCGGCGCGGCGTAGCCCACGCCCGAGGCGATCTCCTCGAGGCCCCAGCCGACCGGCGTGTATGTGCAGAAGCCGGCGGTCTCGGTGAGGCCGAGGCCGGTGCCCGGGAGGTGCGCCATCGCGACGAGGCGCTCGAGGAACGGCCGGTCGACGCCCTGGCCGCCGTAGATGGCGAAGCGGAGGCTCGACAGGTCGTAGTCGGCGTAGTTCGGCAGCCGCCACTGCATCGCGAAGAGCGCCGGGATCTGCCCGAGCAGGGTGACCTTGTGGGCGGCGACCGCGGCGAGGGACTCGGCGGCGTCGAAGACGTGGAGCAGCACCGTGACGCCGCCGCCGTAGATGATGGTCATCAGCTGCTCGGTCTGGCCCCCGACGTGGCTCGGCGGGAGGTTGACGAGCATCCGGTCCTTGGAGGTCACCCCGAAGGAGCGCGCGACCGCGGCGTTCTGGAGCAGGATGTTCTCGTGGCAGAGCAGCGCCGCCTTGGGGGCGCCGGTCGAGCCGGTGGTGAAGATGATGAGCGCGGGGTCGCGCTTGTCGACGGCGCGCGAGGCGCGGCGGACGCTGCCGGTGAGCTTCGACAGCAGGTAGCGCACCTTCAGGTCGGCGGCGAAGGTCTTGACGTGCACCGCGCCGGGCAGGACGCCGTCCATCTCCTGCTGGAACTGGACCCAGTGCTCGACGTCGGGCGCGCCGGCCATCACCTCGCGGATGATGGGGCGGAAGTCGACCTTCGGCGTGTTGCCGAGGAAGAAGTAGGCCCGCGGGTGGATCTTGCCGAAGGCGGTCAGGATCTCGGCGGCGCGCAGGCGCAGGTCGAGCGGCGCGATGATGACGCCGACCCGGAAGCAGGCGTACTGGAGGTAGACGTGCTCCTTCGTGAAGGGGAGCGTGGTCGCGACGACGTCGCCGCGGCGCAGGCCGAGGGAGAGGAGCTTGGCGGCGAAGGCGTCGACGGCGCGGTCGAACTCGGCCCACGTCACGTGCGCGCCGGTGTTGTGCTCGATGAGCGCGAGCTGCGTCGGTCGGGCGCGGCGGTGAAGCGTGACGTAGCTGTCGAGGCGGGGCTCGAGACCCTTGGCATCCTCGCTGATCCCGGCGCTGACTTCGGCGTCCATGGCTGCCTCCCCAAGTCTTTGGCGGCAGCACGATCCCCCCGTCGCGCCGCGGTGGCAACCACAATATGAACAGCGTTCGCCGGTGCGTCTCTCAGATCAGGGTCACGGCGCGGCGCGGGTTCCCCGGAAGACGGCGGCCTCCCCGGCCGGGAGGGTGAGCTTCAGCGCGCCGCCGTCGAGGGTCAGCGCGCCCTCGCCCGCCCGCCGCTCGAAGCCGGTCGCACCGCCGAGGACGGCGGCGTCGAGCGCGCCGAGCGAGCGCGCGTCGACGGCGCCGCCCCGGTTGA
>SBGO01000381.1 GCA_006226565.1 Deltaproteobacteria bacterium
GTGATCGATCGCTTCGCCGCCGCGGCGCGCGAGGTCGGGGTCGAGGTCGTGCGGGTGGGGGCGGGCGAGGTCGAGGCGACGGTCGCGCGGGTCCTGGCGGAGGCGGGGGCCGAGCGCGTCGCCTACACCGCGGATTGCGGCCTCGCGCGGGCCGGGAGCGGGCTCGACGGCGATCCCTTCGACCTCGACGCCGGGGTGACCGGGGTCGCGGCGGCCATCGCGCGCAGCGGAACCCTGGCCCTCCACAGCCAGCCCGGCGTTCCCGGGATGGCGTCGGTGGCGCCGCCGCTCCACGTCGCCGTCGTGCACGCCGGGCAGGTCGTGCCGTCGCTGGCGGACTATCTCGCCGCGCCGCCGCTCGGCGATCCGAGCGCGCGGGTCCTCGTGACCGGGCCGTCGAAGACCGCCGACATCGAGGGCATCTTGATCACCGGCGTCCACGGGCCTGGCCGGGTCGTGGTGGTGCTCGTCGGGTAGACGCGCGTGCGCCGCGTGGGGCCGGGTCGGGCGTTGTAGACAAACGTCTACAAGGCGCCGTGGGTGTGGCTTTTCGTCGATTGTGGCGACGCACCGCGGACGCCTACGTTTTGCCGTGGAAGGCGTGCTGGGGGGCAGCTTCCAGGCGAGAGGTACGGCATGAAGACCGTGGTAGGCGACGAGCAGCGCGTCGAGCACGCGCAGGGGGGCCAGGTCGAGCGGCTGCGCGAGCGATTCGAGTCGCGCCACGAGCAGCTCCGCGAGATGAGCTTCGAGCAGGGGAGCGACCTCCTCAGCCCGCAGCGCGAGGACGCGGTGGTCTCGGGCCTGCGCGGCTCGGGGCTGGTGGAGCGGCGCGTCGCGATGTTCGGAGGCGGCGGGGCGGCGGCCCGAGGGCAGGGGCCCCAGCGACCGGCGGACACCGAGCGCCCGCTGAGCACGGAGGCGTCGCAGCCCGAGCAGACGCCCGTCGAGGCGCAGGGGCCCCAGCCCCCGCAGGCCGTCATCGCGCACAACGAGCGCTCGAACGAGCGCCGCGAGGAGGCCGTCGACGAGCTCCTCGAGCGTCGGCAGGAGGAGCGTCGGCAGGAGCTCGAGGCGCTCGGCGGCGACCCGCAGGACCGTGACTACAAGGGGCACGGCGTCGGCCTGGCGCTGCGCCACGTCTCCGAGGACCCGCGCCTCGACTATCAGGCCGTGCGCGACACGGACACGATGGGGTTCGCCAAGCGGCACCGCGGCAAGCTCAAGCACAAGGCCGTCAAGGGCACCAAGGACGCCTGGAAGGCCGTCAAGGAGACCACGACCAGCAAGCAGGGCTTCAAGAAGAACACCAAGAAGGGGGTCAAGAAGGTCGTCGACAAGGGCGTGAACCTGATCCCGCTGGTCGGCGCGAGCCGCGACCTCGCGACCACCAAGAAGGAGAGCAAGCGCGTCAAGCGCCTCGGCCGCATCCGCGACGACGCGCAGGTCCCCGAGCTCGGGCAGCGGATGGCGAGCGGCCTGGCGCACACCCACAAGACCGAGCGCCTGACGCGCGCCGTCGGCGGCGTCGGCGGCGTGGTCGGGTCGGTCGTCGCCGGGCCGGTCGGCCTTATCAAGGGTGTGATCAAGGCCGGTATCGTGGGCGCCGACGAGGCGGGCGTGAAGGAGGACCGCCAGGCGCGCGTCGCGTCGCGGCTGCCGGAGCGCGGGGACGCGGCGCCCGAGGAGCACCGGAGCCGGGTCGACGCCGCGAACGAGAGCCTGGTCGGGCTCACCAAGGAAGACCCGAGCTTCTCGGCGGCGCTGGTCGATCACCTGTCGAGCCGCGGGGCCATGAGCCACGACGAGGAGCTGGGCCTCGCCCGCCAGCGCCAGGGCGACGACGACGCCCACCTCCTCAAGCCGAGCTTGATGCGCGGGTTCGGCCAACAGGAGGGGGCGCGCCTGGCGCTCCGCGAGGAGCTCGGGGCCGGGCCGGGCTGGGTCCCCGGGAAGCCGCGCGACGAGGGCGCGGTGGCGCTCAAGCAGAGCAAGCAGGAGCACAAGGCGCTCGACAAGCGCCTCGAGCAGGCCGGGCACGGGGGGCAGGCGGCGGATCTGAACACGCAGATGAAGCGGCGGCTCGTGGAGCTCGGTGGCGAGCTCCGCGGACGCGAGCAGCGCCTCGCGGACGACGCGAAGTCGAAGAAGCAGACCGCCAAGGACGCCCACGTCAGCGACGTCGAGCAGCTCGAGGGCGAGCTGAAGACGCGGCTCCAGCAGAACGCGACCGAGGAGGCGACGGCCCGCGAGCAGGCGCGCCAGACCACGGAGTCTGAGCAGGTCGAGGACCGCCGCGGGCGGATGAGGCGGCGCCTGACCCGAAACCCGAAGAAGAAGCTGCTCGACACGCGCCTCGCCGAGATCTCCAAGGCGCACGCGGCGCGGCGCGAGGAGATGGAGAAGGAGACGGCGGTCCGGATCAAGGCGCGGAAGGGCGAGCTGAAGAAGGCCATCCGCCAGGTGGACATCGACCTGCGCAAGGCCCGCGAGGACTTCGCGAAGGAGCGCATCCAGCGGATCGTCGAGGTCCGCGACGGGTTCGCGCTGCGCAAGCGCGTCCTCCTCGGCGAGCGATCCGACGCGGGCCCGACCGCGCCGGCGCCGCAGCTCGGCGCTCCGAAGCGGCGGAATGTCCTCGCGGAGATGCACGACATCGAGCAGCACAAGAGCTGGGAGAAGCACTGAGGCGCCTGAGTGGAATGCGGGCGGCGGGCGCCGCGCCCCAGCGCGCGCCCCCGCACCGCGCCGGAGACCTCGCGGCCGCGGCTGACGCGGCGTTGCGCGCGGTCGCGACGATTTGCCGCGGGGCGGTGGTCGCGCCGAGGTCCACGACGCGCTCGCGCGCCGTCTACAATCGTTCGGATCCGCGTGGATCGACTCGGAAACGGAGCTCATGGCCTTCTCGAAGCCCCATTGGCGGCGTCGGCTCGCCACCCTGGTCGGACCGATCGACCGGCTCTGGCCGCCCGCGGTCGCGGGCTCGGCCGAGGTCGGCGAGGCCTTCGCGGCCCAGGCGCGGCGGCTGACGTCCGTCCACCTGCAGATCTCCGCGCTGGTCGTGGCGGGGCTCTCGCTCCTCGCGTGGCCGACCGATGCGCTCATCTTCACGTCGGGCTCGCCCGAGGCGGGCGCGGTCCTCTTCTGGCGGTTCGCGCTGCTGGTCGTGTGCGGCGGCAGCTACGCCGTCCTCCGGCTGACCTCGCGGGTGTCGCCGGCGGCGGTCGGGATGGTGGCGTATGCCGTCATCATGGCCGCGTCGGGCTGGCTGATGTCGCGCGCCGGCGGGATCGAGAGCCCGCTCTTCTATGGCATCTACACCGCGCCGCTGCTCACGGTCATGCTGGTGGCCGGGCTGCGCGTCCGCATCCTCGCCACCGCGGTGCTGATCGTCGCGTATCTGGCCGCCTTCTTCGCCACCGACCCGCGCCACCTCGCGCACCCCCACGTGGGGACGCCCCTCGTCTGGCTGAGCGCGTCGGCCGTAACCGCGGTGGTCGTCGGCCACGTCGTCACCGTCCTCCTGCGCGCCAACTTCTACCAGCGGCGCGCCCTCGACCGCCGGGCCCGGGAGCTGGAGGCGCTCGGCGCCCAGCTCGAGGAGCGCGTCGCCGAGCAGGCCTTCGCGCTCCGGGCGCTGGCGACGGACAGCGCGCGCGTCCAGGAGCAGGAGCGGCTGCGGCTGTCGGTGGAGCTCCACGACGAGCTGGGCCAGCTCCTCACCGGGCTTCAGATGGAGCTCGGCTGGCTCCGGCGCCGGGTCGAGGCCGACTGCGTGGCGGGCCTGGTCGAGGGCGTCGAGCGGGCCGACCGGCTGCTGGTGACGGTCAACGACTCGGTGGACGCCCTGGTCTCGAGCCTGCGGCCGCTCGCCCTGGTCGACGGCGGGCTCTACGCCGCGCTCGAGCGGCTCGCCCGCGAGGTCGAGACGCGCTTCGGGGTGACGTGTGCCCTCCACCGCGAGCTCGACGAGGAGCGCCTCGACGAGGCCGGCACCATCGGCGCGTTCCGGATCGTGCAGGAGGCGCTCACGAACGTCGGGCGCCACGCCGCCGCCAAGCAGGTCGACGTCCACGTCGTGCCGGCGGGGGACCGTTGCGTCGTCCGGGTGGTCGACGACGGCGTCGGCTTCGACGTCGGCGCGCCGCCGCCAGCGGGTCACTTCGGCCTCGTCGGCATGCGGGACCGCGCCCGGATCCTCGGCGGAGAGCTACGCATCCAGAGCGTCGTCGGGGAGGGGACGGCGCTCGAGGTGAGCTTCCCCCTCCTGACCGCGTGAACCGGGAGGGCCGATGATTCGCGTCTTCATCGCCGACGACCACGAGGTGGTGCGCGACGGTCTGTGGCGTGCGCTGGACGACCGGCCGGGGGTCTCGCCGTGCGGGGTCGCGGCGTCGATCGACGAGCTCTTCGAGCGGATGCGGGCGGCGGCGCCGGACGTCGTGGTCCTCGACGTCCACATGCCGGGGAGCGACGGTCCGGACGTCGTGCGCGACATTCGGCGGGCGCCGGGGGCGCCGGCGGTCGTCGTCTTCACGCGCTTCGACGAGGACAGCCACGCCATCGCGTATCTGCGCGCGGGGGCGAGCGCGTTCCTGAGCAAGCGCCGCTCGATGAACGAGCTCAACGACGCGATCGCGAAGGCGGCCGGAGGGGGGCGCTACATCACGCCGACCCTGGCGGACTATCTGTTTGTCAATCAGGTTGACATCGAGCGGGCGCCGGGGGACGTGCTCAGCGAGCGCGAGATCGAGGTCGTGCGCTTCCTCTCCGAGGGGCTCCGGGCCACCGAGATCGCGGCGTCCCTCGGGCTCAGCGCGAGCACGGTGAACACCTACGTGCAGCGGATCCGCGTCAAGCTCGGCGTCCGGACGACCGTCGAGATCGTGCGATTCGCCGAGGAGAACGGGCTCCTCTGAGGGGGCGCGGTGCCGCGGGCTACTCGGGCTCGCGGCGGGTGATGTCGCGCGGGTCCTTGGCGTGGTCGAACCACTGGGAGTCGAGGTAGCGCTTCAGCCCCGAGGCGAAGAGGCAGTCGCGGAGCGCGTTGGTCCGCCACACGGCGCCCTGGTGGGAGGTGCTGCGCTGGATGAAGACGGCGCGCGACTTGGTCATCTCGCGCCGGGTCATCGTCCCCTCCTTCTCCTCGAGGACGAAGGGGATCTTGAGGCGCTCGAGCTCGCGCATCAGGCGCCGACTCTCCACCGTGGTCGGCTCGTCGCCGAAGATGGAGATGAGCTTGTGCCGCTCCATCATCGGGACGCGCTTCTTCCACGTCTCGGCGATCCAGTCGCGGAAGACGCCGGTCTGCCCGTAGAGGGCGTCGAAGAGGTAGACCTCGCTGACGTTCCAGCCGCCGTGGGCGAGGCAGTTGGCGACGCCCTTGAAGCCGCCGGAGTGGGCGCTCATCAGGACCTTGCCGACGCGCGCGCGGCTCGGGATGCCGGCCGGGCCGAGCTTCGCCTGGAGCCGCGGCGTCTGGAGGGTCTTGCGCAGCTCGGTCAGGAGCGCGAGGAGGCCGCGCGGCTGGTCGAGCTTGCCGTAGTCCATGCTCTCCGCCTTCACCGGTCCCTGGGGGAAGATGATGATGGCGTTCTGCTTCGAGTCGTAGAGCTGCTCGCGGAGCTGGTGGCGCTTCATCGCGCCCTCGGCCGTGTCGCGGTAGCCGTGGAGGTGGATGATGAGGTCGAGCTTGTAGTCCGAGCGCACGCGGAAGTAGTGCGGGACGAAGGCGATGACCGTCGGGTCGGACCAGGGCGCGCCCTTGGCCGGGAAGGGGGCGCTCTCGAGGTCCATGTAGATGGTGGTGCCGCGCTTGCCGACGTAGATGTCGCGGATCTTCGACTTCTCGCGGGCGAGGGCGTGGCGCGGGAGGAGGACCGAGGAGGCGAGGGCGGCGGCGCCGGCGGTCAGGAGCGTCCGGCGGGAGAGCGTCGGGCGCGCCAGGATGTCGGGGCGGTCGGGCATGTCAGAGCAGGGTCCACTCGGTGAGCTGTCGGAGGAGGAGGCCGGCGGCGATGGTCGCGACGGCGATCCCGGCGGCGCGGCGCGCCCTACGATAGTAGAGGAGGTGGCCGATGTACGTGACGAGCAGGACCCCGACGCCGATGAGCGGGAAGAAGGCGTCGGAGGCGTCGGACTTGAAGGCCTCCCAGACCTTCGCGGCGATGGCGGCGACCGCGAAGAGGACGTAGAGCGCGGGGAGCCACGGGTAGAGCGTGGCCTTGTAGGGCCGCGGGAGCTCGGGGCGCTGGCGGCGGAGGGCGAACATCGCGAGCACGGTGAGGGTGCCGGTGACGAACATCGCGACGCTGGTCATCTCGACGATCGCGTTGAAGGTGCCGCTGAGCACGATGATCGAGGCGAGGCCGGCCTGGAGCCAGAGGGCGCGGCGCGGGACCTTGCGGTGGCCGGTGAGCTGCGCGGCGCCGCGCCAGAAGGCGCCGCCCTTGGCCATGGCGTAGCCGACGCGGGCCGCCGACAGGATGGTGGCGTTGACCGAGGTGACGATGGCGACCGCGATGATGACGAGGACGACCGTCCCGAGGAGCGGGCTGCCGAGGGCGTTGGCCATGCCGGTGCCGGCGTCGGTCCAGCCGAGGCCGGCGAGGCCGCCGAAGCCGAGGACGGCGATGAAGGCGAGGCAGAGGAGGAGGTAGAGGGCGGTGATGCCGAGGGTCGCCGAGATCATCGAGCGCGGGATGTTCTTGCCGGGCTCCTTCACCTCGCTGGCGACGTAGATGATGTTGATCCAGCCGCTGAAGACGAAGTTCACGAGGAGGAAGCCGCTGGCGAGGCCGCCGATGGTGAGCGCGGTGTCCGGCGCGGGCGGGGCGACGTAGCCGGCGGGCTGGCCGGTGCCGAGGCCGACCGCCGCGAGGACGACGAGGGCGGCGATGGGGAGGAGGGTCAGGATGATCTGAGCGCCGGCGGAGACGCGGGTGCCGGCGTCGTTCAGCGCGGTGAGGACGAGGATGAGCCCGATGGCGAGGAGCTGCGCGCCGTTGAAGGGGCCGAGGACGGGGACGGTGAGGTCGGTCCCGAGGAGGCCGGCGATCTGGTACTGGAAGACGGCGACGGACATCGAGGCCACGGAGCCGGCGAAGATGGCCGCGAAGAGGACCCAGCCGCTCCCGAAGGCGATCGAGGGGCCGAAGGCCTCGCGCTGGAAGACGTAGTCGCCGCCGGCCTTGGGGAGCATCGCGCCGAGCTCGCCGCAGGCGACGGAGCCGGCGAGGGCGAAGAGGCCGCCGACGAGGAAGAGCGCGAAGAAGACGCCGAGGTCGCCGACCTGGGCCGCGATCTGGCTCGGGAAGAGGAAGATGCCGACCCCGAGCATCGAGCCGGCGACGATCGCGAAGCCGGCGAGGCCGCCGATGACTCGCGGGGTCTCGACGTCGGCGGTGGCTGGGGCGTTGGGCTCGGCCATGGGCATGCGCTCTCAACGATCGGGGGCGGTGCCGGATTCCATGCGGTGCGCGCGTCCAGACGCACCGGCGGCGCCGCTGGATATCATGGGAACGGGGGCGCGTCAGGTTTGATCGATGGAGAGCGAGGGGGCCTCCACGCGCCCCCTCCGCTGCGCTCGTCGGGGACAGTCGAGAGCATGGGATGTCGACTTGTTCTTCGTCTCCGCTACCCGGCGGCCCTCCCGAGCGCGATCGCCAGCAGGTCGTCGGCGCGCTCGCTGTCCGGGGCGCCGAGGGGGAGCCTCGTGAGGTGCTCGACCGCGACCGCGACCGGGTCGTCGGCGCCGGCGACGCGGGCGGCGGCCAGCGCCAGGAGCCCGGCGTCCGTACGCGCGATGGGCGCGATCGCCGTGTCCGAAGGCGGCGTCTTCGTCGCGCTCCAGATCGCGAGCCAGGTCGCCAGCGCCTCGCAGCGGTAGGCGTCCGGGCGCGAGACGTCGGCGCCCAGCGTCAGCAGCGTGTCGTGTACCGCGAAGCCGGCCGTGGGGTTGGCGAGCAGCGCCGCCAGCAGCGCCGCCGCGGCGGTGTCGCCGGCGCGGAGGTGCTTCTCCACCGCCTCCACCAGCTCCGCCGGCGGCGGGTCGGCCTCGAGCGCGCGACCGCAGAGGTCGGCGAGCCGGCGCAGCTCCGCCGGCCCCTCGATCCGCCGGAGGAGCGCCACGAGGACCGTCACGGCCGCGTCGAGCCGGCCCGCGTCGAGCAGATCGGCGGCCGCCGACAGGCGGTTCGAGACGCTGTGCGGGTCGTCGTCGCGGGCCTCCTGCTCCGGCGCGGACGCCGGCTCGGGGAGGTGGTCGGCGAGCCGCGCGAAGAGGATGCGTCGCTCGAGCCCTGCGGGGAGGAGCCACCAGCGCGCGCACGCCGCTTGTCGCGCCTCGGCGCTCGCGGCCAACGCGACCTCGTCCTGCGGCGTCACGGCGTCGAGCGCCTCGGCGAGCCGCGCCCGCTCGGGGGCCGTCAGCTC
>SBGO01000683.1 GCA_006226565.1 Deltaproteobacteria bacterium
GTGGGGGTGGCTCCGGCGGGTGCTCTCGGGCCGCCCGCCCCGGGCGGGCGTGATCGTGGACTGGGACGCCGTCGCCCTGGCCGCGCGCCACGCCGAGGTCGCCGTCCTCGCCGCCGAGGCGCACCCGGAGCTGGCGCGTCGCCTCGACGTGGCGGTCCGGCGCCAGACGATGGTCGACATGAACCTCGAGCTGGCGCTGCAGCGGGTCGTCCGCGCCCTCGACCGCGCGGGGATCGGGCGCGTCGCCCTCTTCAAGGGCGCCGCGACCGCCTACGCCCTCTACGAGCGGCCCGTGCAGCGCTTCCGGCGCGACATCGACCTCCTGGTCGACGCCGACGCCCTCGAGGCCGCCGTGGGGGCCCTGGTGGCCGACGGCTGGCGCGAGGACGTGTCGGCGGCGGACCGGGCGAAGGGGCTGGAGAAGGCCCGCGCGTGGCCGCTGGTGCTCGACCTCCCCATCGGCGAGATCGGCTGCGACCTCCACCAGCGCGTCTTCGACGGCGGCTTCTTCGCCGTCGACCCCGCCGCCGTCCTCGACCACGCGCGCCCCGGCCTGGCCCCGCTCCCGGTCACCTCGGCCGAGGACACGCTCCTCATCACCGCGGCCCACATCGCCAAGGGCGGCTTCGAGGAGCCGCTGAAGGCCTGGGTCGACCTCTGGAAGACGGCCGTCCACCCCGAGCTCGCCGTCGAGGACGTGGTCGCGCGCGCCTCCGCCTGGGGCCTCCGGGCGGCGCTCTGGGCGACCCTCGACGTCGCGTCACGCTGGTTCGCCGCCACGCTGCCGGCGGGCCTCATGGACGGCGTCCGGCCGCCGCTCTGGCAGCGCCGCACGCTCCGCTGGCTCCTCCGCGGGGAGGGCGCCCACCCGGTCCGCCAGGACCTCTCGCGCCACGCCGCCAACGCCGTCCTCGGGCCCCTCGCCCTCGACGGGCGCGGCGCCCTGGCCGCCTGGGTGCAGCAGCGCGTGGCGCGGCGGTTCCCGTCGGGGTTGGGAGGCGAGCCGTGAGGATCCTGCAGCTCATCGCCGGCGTCGCCGACGACTGGGGCGGCCCCTCCAAGGTCGTCCACGAGCTCTCGGCCGCGCTCGCCGCCCGCGGGCACGAGGTCGAGATCGTCGCCACCGACAACACGCCCACCGGCGGGCGCCTCGACGTCGCGCGCGGGGTCACGCTGCGCCAGCCGGGCGGCTACGCCGTGCGCTACCACCGGGCCGATCTGCTGCGTCCGCCCTACGTCTCCGTCTCCCACGCGCTCGACGTGCTGCTCCGCGCCCGGCGCTTCCACGTCGCCCACGTCCACGGCCTCTTCAACGCGCCGGTCACGGCCGCGCAGCTCGCTCTGCGCCTGCGGCGCCTGCCCTACGTGGTGCGCGCCTGCGGGATGCTCGACCCGTACAGCCTGGCCCAGCGTGGGCGCGTGAAGTCGCTCTATCTCGACCTCCTCGAGCGCCCGAACCTGAACGCCGCGGCGCGGATCCACGTCTCGACCCGCTTCGAGGCCGAGGCCGTCGCGGCGCTCGGCCTCCGGACCCCGGTCGCCGTGATCCCCCAGGGGGTCGCCACGCCGCCGCCCGCGCCGCCCGCGCGCCCCCACCCGCGGCCGTACCTGCTCTTCCTCTCGCGGGTCGCCAAGAAGAAGGGCCTGGCGCTGCTCGTGGACGCCTTCGCCGCCCTCGCCGAGCGCCACGACGTCGACCTCGTCATCGCCGGCCCCGACGAGTACGGCCACCGCGCCGAGGTCGAGGCGCGGGTCGCCGCGCGCGGGCTCGGCGGCCGGGTGGTCTTCCCCGGGATGGTGCGCGGCGTCGAGAAGGCCGCCTGGTTCGGCCACGCCGAGGCCTTCGTGCTGCCGTCCGACGACGAGAACTTCGGCGTCGTCGTGGTCGAGGCGGTCGCCCTCGGGGCGCCGGCCGTGGTCAGCGACCGCGTGGGCCTCTCGGACGCCGTGTCCGAGACCGGCGCCGGCGCGGTCGTCCCGCGGGACGTGGGCGCGCTCGTGGCTGCCCTCGATCGCGTGCTCGCGCGGGGGCGGGGGGCCTACGCCGAGGCCTGCGCCGCGATGGCGGGGCGCTTCACCTGGGCGCACGCGGCGGCCGAGATCGAGGCCCTCTACGCCGAGGTGGTGGCCGAAGGGTCGCGACGGGCGCGCTGAGCTTCTAGGATGGGCGGTCGGAGGTGGTCATGCGGCGTATGGCGCGATTCGCGATCCTCAGCTCGGCGCTCGTCCTCGCCGGCTGCCCGGTCAGCAAGATCGGGAGCACCGTGGACCGCGACACCGCCGACGCGGCGGACGCCGAGGCCGACACGCGCGACACCCGCGAGGACACCGAGACCGCCGACACCCTCGAGGCGCAGGACGTCGCGGACACGGTCGAGGCCGACAGCGCCGGCCCCACCTGCCCCTGGTCCGACTACGGCGAGGAGCTCGTGGGCGGGCCCGTCAGCTGGGTCGGCTTCGACCCGCGCAACGAGGCCGGGGACGTGGCGTTCAACGTCGCCGGCGCGGTCCTGTCGCGGAGCACGAGCGGCGGCGCCACGTGGGAGCGGTGGTCGGAGTCGGAGCTCGGCTTCGGGGCGCTGGCGTTCCCGCGCGACGAGGCGAAGGGCATCTTCGCGGCGTCGGGGGTGGGCCTCCTCCACTCCGCGGACGGCGGCGTGACCTTCGAGCAGTACGCCCTCAACGGCACCGGCATCGCCTCGCTCATGATCCACCCCAAGCCCGAGTTCGCCCACCGCATGTTCGTCGGCGAGCACGGCGGCGGCATCAAGCGCAGCGACGACCACGGCGAGCACTGGGTGGGGCTCAACGTCGGCGTGCCGCTGATGACCGTGCGCTCCTTCGGGTCCCCCCCGGGGCTGCCCGACGTGGTCGTCGCGGGCGGCATCCTCCTCAACGCCAACCTCGGCTTCTCGAGCGCCGGCGTGCTGCTCTACTCCGGCACCGGCGGCCTCTCGTGGGAGGTGGTCGAGGACGGGATCGGCTGGGCCGACGACGTCACCTTCTGCGGGGCCGAGACCGTCTACGCCGCGGCTCGCAAGAGCGTCGCGCGCAGCGACGACGGCGGCCTGACCTGGTCCCTCGTGCCCGGCTTCGCGGGGCTCGACGTGGTCCACATCGCCGTGGCGAGCGACTGCGAGACCGTCTACGCGATGGTCTACACGAAGGGCGTCTACCGCTCCTTCGACCGCGGCGAGACCGCCGAGGGGCCCTTCACCGAGGGCCTCGGCCTCGAGCCGGGGCGCGAGAACGCCAACCGCCTGGTCGTCCACCCGGTCGACGGCGCGACGGTCTTCGCTGCCACCTACGCGGGCCTGCTCGTGAGCTACGACTCCGGGGCCACCTGGGCGACCCTCGACGGCGGCACCGGGGTCGCGATGCACGACCTCGAGGTCAGCGACGCCGCCCCGGGCCGGCTCCTCGGCGCGACCTGGGGGACCGGCGTGTGGCGCCGCGAGGGCCCCGAGGAGCCGTGGCAGCGCGAGGCCCCGGCGGCCTTCCCGCGCGACTTCGTCTACGCGGTCCACGCGGACCCCGCCAACGCCGACCGCTGGTTCGCCGCCTCGACCACCGAGCTGTGGCGCACCAAGGACGGCGGCGCGTCCTACGAGCAGGCGGGGCTCCAGGGCTCGAACGTCTTCGACATGGCGTTCCTCGGCTCGGGCACGATCCTCGCGGCGACCCAGGTCAGCGGCGTCCAGCGCTCCACCGACGGCGGCACGACCTGGACCCCCTCGAACGACGGGCTCGCGGCCTTCGAGACCGCCGCCGGGACGTTCATCGACGCGCGCCACCTGGTGGTGACCGGCGACGGCGTCGAGTACCTCGGGACCAACGGGGGCGGGCTCTTCGTGCGCGACAGCCCGAGCGCGAGCTGGACGCGCCTCGGCGCGGACGCCGGCATCGTCCACGTGGACGAGCTGCTGGTGGTCGAGGGCACGCCCGACGCGCTCTACGTGGCGACCGACGCCGGGATCGCGCGGAGCACCGACGCCGGCGCGACCTGGTCGATCGAGACCAGCGGCCTCGCCTCCCTCGACATCAACGGGCTCGCCGTCGACCCCGGGACCGGGCGGCTCTACGCGGCGACCTTCGCCGACGGGGTCTACTGGAGCGACGACGGCGCCGTCTGGAAGCCCCTCGACCGCTACTGCGTGCCGGTGGGCGGCTTCGACGACCTCGTCGTGGTGGCCGACGACGACGGCGCGTGGCTCGTCGCCGTGCAGTCGGGGGGCGGCGTCTTCCGCGACCGGCTGCGCTGAGCCGGCGCGGGGACGTCCATCAGAGCAGGATCTCTTTGACCCGGAAGCGCGGCGCCGCGGCGACGCGGGCGCGGGCGGCGTCGAGGTCGCGCACGTAGAGGGCGTTGCCGTGACCCTCGCGCGGGGCGGGGACCGGCGTCAGGGCGCGCTCGAAGGGGGCGTAGCGGACCGCGGTCAGGCCGTGGGCGACGATGCGGGCGTGCAGGTCGGACACGTCGTAACCGCGACCGGGGGCGAGCTCGATGACGAGGCCCTGGAGGTCGGGGCTGGACAGCGTCGCGGAGGCGCCGTCGAGGACCTCGCCCTCGAAGCCCTCGACGTCCACCTTCAGCACGGTCGGGACGCGGCCGGCGAGGGCGTCGTCGAGGCGGACGACGGGGACCTCCACCGTCGGGCCGTGGGTGTCGTCGCCGGGCCGGACGACCTGGTTGGTCGTGTCGCGGTCGCTCGTGAAGGTCAGGGTCTCGGCGCGGGCGCCGACGCCGGCGCAGCGTGCGTCCACGCGCTCCTCGAGGGCGTTGACGGCGATGTTGCGGCGGAGGTGCGCGAACGTCCCCGGGATCGGCTCGAAGCTGATGGCGCGGGCCCGGGCGGCCCCGGCGGCGAGGACGGTGTAGCTGCCGACGTTGGCCCCGACGTCGGCGAAGAGCTCGCCCTCGCGCAGGAGGTGCAGCACGAAGGCCATGTCCTCGAACTCGTGGAGGCCGACGTAGAGGTTGCCGGTGGCGCCGGTCATGCCGGGCTCGACGACCAGCCGCGTGTCGCCGACGTAGGGGGCGACGACGGGGCCGGGGACGAGGCGGGCGCCGACCTGCCAGCGGAGGTAGTCGAGGGTGGCGCGGGCGCGGTGGCCGCGCGTCACCGGGTGGCGCCAGATGAAGCGGAGCGTGTGCGTGAGCGACTTCACGGCCGGACCACAGCACGTCGCCCGCGGGGCGGTCAACCGCGGACCTTCTTCGCCTGCGGGCTCCGGTCGCCGAGGAACCAGGCGACCGCGAACCAGACGATGAGCCCCTTGACCACGGTCGCCATGCCGGTGACCTGCTCGGACTCCAGGACGCTCGTCAGCGCCGGCAGCATGGTCGCGTAGACCGCCGCGCCGAAGACGGAGCGGCGCCCGCCGAGGAAGAGGAAGCTGTAGAGGAAGCGCAGGATGCGCCCCCAGACGAAGGCGCCGAGGATGACGCCGAAGAGGCTCAGGTTGACCCACAGCTCGCCGAACTGGCTCGGCGCGACCGACGTGCGGGTGCCGCGGTCGAGCTTGAAGTAGTCGAACCGGAAGTCGATCGTGAACTGGCGCAGGACGGGCTTGTCCGGCCACACCACGCGCGGCACGGCGATGTCGAGGGGCAGCAGCAGGTAGGGCTTGCCCCACATGTAGGGGTGGCGCTCGGGGGTGAAGCGGATGATGACCGCGAGGCTCGTGAGGGCGTGGAAGCGCTCGCCGATGAGCTCCTCCCAGCCCTCCTCGGCCTGGGTGCTGGTGGAGTCGAGCGAGTCGAGCACCGTCGCGGCGGAGAGGCCGTGGCGCTGCAGCTCCACGAGGTGCGAGGTGTAGGCGTTCTTGTAGGCCGTCGCCAGGGGGAAGCCGATGGTGGCGAAGAGGACGATGACGATGGCGAAGCGGCGCAGGGTCACGCGCGAGACGACGGCGCTCCACACGGCGGCGGCGCTCAGCAGCGGGACGAAGAGGAGGTAGCGCGAGCCGGAGAAGAGGCCGCCCCACGCGGCGTCCGCGAGGATGAAGGCGAGGCCGAGCAGGAGGCGGCGACGCAGGCGCAGGCGGGCGCCGGACGCGAGGAAGTAGAGGGCGACCAGGCGGCTGATGGTCGCCAGGGTCGTGAGGATGAAGTGGCTCTCGCCGCCGCTCTGGGCGCCCGAGTCGAAGTGGGTGCCGGTGCCGGTGGCGACGACGCCGACGCGGGCGATGATGCCGAGCGCGAGGAGGAGGATGAGCTTCTTCTCGAGCCGGGGATCGGTGTCATCGATCACCCCCGTGACGCGCTCGAAGAACCGCGAGACGCGGCCGGCCCGGCCGCTCCGGAAGCCCCAGTACATCGCCAGCGCGCCCGGGATGGCGACGAGGAGGCCGTAGGTGAAGTACTCGTAGCGCTCGCTGCCGAGGAGCTCGAGGACGATGCCGCTGTCGCGCATCACGAGGCCGTGGAAGGGATAGAGCAGCAGCATCGCGAGGGCGCTGAGCGACATCACGTTGAGGGCGTCGCCCGTCAGGCGGTAGGCGCGGACGAGGACGAGCACGAGGACCCAGGTCGCGTCGACGAGGGCGAGCCAGAAGGCCGTCTCGGGGTCGAAGCGGTGCAGGAAGAGGCTCGCGAGGGCGAGGACGACCACGACGACCACGTGCAGCGCGTTGACGAGCGGCGCCGACCCCTCGATGTAGGGCGTCCTGCGGGGCGGCGTGGTGGCGAGGTCGGTGGCCATGGATCCTTGGCGGCGCGCTGGGGCGCTCGGGTGCCGGCGCCACGGGCCTTGGTTGGTCGCGGGGGGCGCGCCGATCATTTCGCTCGGTCGCCCGCGGTGCCCGGCGTGACCGTACCGCGGCGTCGGCCGTGATCAAAACAGGATCCGCGCTCAACCCATCGCAGGGCGCGCGGCCCGCGGCGGTGGTGTTTGACGATCCGCGCCCCGTCAACTACGAAACTCGGGCGCGCGGCCCGCGAGCGGTGGGCCTCCTGGGGGAAGGATGAAGGTCGTGATTCTGTGTGGCGGCTTCGGGACGCGGATCCGCGACGTCTCGCAGGACCTGCCCAAGCCCATGGTCCCGATCGGGGGCCGACCCATCCTGTGGCACGTCATGAAGTACTACGCCGTGCACGGCTTCAACGAGTTCGTGCTGTGCCTCGGCTACAAGGGCGACGCCATCAAGGACTACTTCCTGAACTACCAGGCGCACACGAGCGACTTCACGCTCTCGCTCGACGGCAGCGGCATCGACTACCACCGCGGCCACGACGAGCACGACTGGAAGATCACCTTCGCCGAGACCGGCCTCAACACGATGACCGGCGGGCGCGTGGCGCGCATCGCGCGCTACATCGACGGCGACACCTTCATGCTCACCTACGGCGACGGGGTCGGCAACGTCGACCTCCAGGCGCTGCTGGCCTTCCACCGGAGCCACGGGAAGGCCATGACGGTGACCGGCGTGCGGCCGCCGGGGCGCTTCGGCGAGGTCGAGGCGGCCGAGGCGGGGCTCGTCGCGGGCTTCAACGAGAAGCCGCAGACGACCGGCGGCTGGATCTCGGGCGGCTTCTTCGTCTGCGACCGGCGCGTCTTCGACTACCTCGACCCGCGCGAGGACCTCGTGCTCGAGCGCGAGCCCATGCGCAAGCTCGTGGCCGACGGCGAGCTGATGCTCTACCGCCACGAAGACTTCTGGCAGTGCATGGACACCTACCGCGACTACAAGCTCCTCGAGGGGCTCATCGACGCCGGGGAGGCGCCGTGGATCACCTGGCGATGAACGCCGCGCTGAAGGGCTACGCCGGCGAGCGGGTGTTCCTGACCGGGGACACCGGCTTCAAGGGGAGCTGGCTCGCCTACTGGCTGACGCGCCTCGGCGCCGAGGTGAGCGGCTACGCGCTGCCGCCGGAGCACGAGCGCGGGCTCTACACGCGCCTCGGGATGGGCGAGCTCGTCGACCACACCGACGGCGACGTGCGGGACCTCGACGCGCTGGTGGCGGCGATGCGGCGGGCGCGCCCGCGGGTGGTCTTCCACCTGGCGGCGCAGGCCCTGGTCAAGCCGTCCTACGACGACCCGGTCGGGACCTACGCGACCAACGTGATGGGCTCGGTGCACCTGCTCGAGGCGGTGCGGCGGGTGGACAGCGTCGAGAGCGTCGTCTTCGTGACGAGCGACAAGTCCTACAAGAACAAGGAGTGGGCCTGGGGCTACCGCGAGAGCGACGAGCTCGGCGGGCACGACCCCTACAGCGCGTCGAAGGCGGCGGCGGAGGTGGTCTTCGCTTCCTATCGCGACGCCTTCTTTGGCGCGGACGCCGAGCGGCCGGTCGGCCTGGCGAGCGTCCGGGCCGGCAACGTCATCGGCGGCGGCGACGAGGCCCACGCGCGCATCGTCCCCGACTGCATCCGGGCGCTCCGGGCGGGCGAGGCGCTGGTCCTGCGGCGCCCCGAGGCGCGGCGG
>SBGO01000489.1 GCA_006226565.1 Deltaproteobacteria bacterium
GTTCGCGCCGACCCAGCCGGTCCCGGAGCTCCCCGTCGAGCGGGCCGAGGCCCCAGCGCCCGCCCCGGCCGCGACCCACGCGGCGGTGGAGCGCACGCTGTCGACGACGACGGCCCCCACCTACCGCCCGTTCGCCTTCTGGAGCGACCACGGCGGGCGCGACTTCATCAAGCCGGTCCTCCAGCTCAGCTCGCTGGTCGTCGGCTACTTCCCGTCGAGCGACACCAACGACGCCCTGACGGCGCGCGTCAGCACCCTGGCGATGACGCGCTTCGGGCTCGAGGGCGAGCTCTTCGGCTGGATCTCCTTCCGCAGCGTCTTCGAGCGCAACCTCGGCTTCAGCCTCGCCCGCAACGGCCCGGTCGGCACCGGCGTCTGGGAGGGCACGGCCTCCCTGTCGCCCCGCGAGAACTACGTCCAGCTCCGCTTCGGGGACCTCCGCGTGACCGGCGGCATCTTCCCCGACCCCGCCTCCATCGACTACTTCTCGTACAACGTGCTCGACGCCCTCGGCGCCGACCCCTACGTCCGCGACTCGCTGCTCCTGACCGGCTTCAACCAGGGCCAGGGCGTGATGGTGCGCTACACCGCTGGCGGCTTCGGCGCCGGGCTCTCCTTCACCGGCGGCAACCCGCTGACCTCGAGCCTCTCCTTCGGCTTCGGCGGCGACCTCAGCTCCGCGGGCACCCTCTACACGGCGCCCTACCGGCAGCTCTCGAACGGCGTCCCGGGCTCCGACATCCAGATGATGGTCGTCACGCCGTCGGTCATGTACGAGAACGACCTCTTCGGCGTGAAGCTCGGCCTGCAGTACTACCTCGTCGACGTCAACGTCACCAACGACCAGGACGTCTCGGCCAACGGCTTCAACGCGCGCCTCACCAGCGAGGTGAAGCTGCTCGACAACCACCTGCGCCTCTTCCTCTCCGGCTCGTTCCGGCGCAACCAGCAGCTCGTCGTGACCGACGTGAGCAAGCGCGGGGACACCTTCGAGGCCTTCGCGGTCGGCGGCGGGGCCGACGTGGCGGTCGGGGACTTCGGCTTCGGCGCGCAGTTCTACCACCACCACTCCGAGTTCAGCGACACGTCCAACGCGACCAACCAGTACCTGAACGTCGGCGCCACCTGGTGGCTCGAGCCGCCGTTCCTCTCGGTCGGGCTCCGCTGGGCCCGCTCGATGACCGAGACCGAGCCGAACGACCCGGCGCTCAAGGCGAGCGACAGCCTGATCCTCTCGATGCGCCTGCTCCTCTGAGCGCCCTGACGAAAGTGTGATGAAGCGGGGTCTGACCCCACCTCATCACACTTTCAGCGTACCCACGAAAGTGTGATGAAGCGGGGTCTGACCCCATGTCATCACACTTTCACGAAGGAAGATTCGCATGATTTACGACTTCATCGCGCGCTGGGGTGCGGTGGCGCCGAACCGCGTCGCCCTCGTGGACATCGACCAGGGGCGCCGGCTCACCTACCGCGCGCTCGACGACCGCGTCGGCCGCCTCGGCGTGGCGCTGCTCCAGGGGCTCGGCCTGCGCCCCGGCGACCGCGTCGCGGCGGTGACCGGCGGGCGCTTCGAGGTCTTCGAGCTCTACTTCGCCTGCGTCCGCGCCGGGCTCCTCTTCGTGCCGCTCAACACGCGCCTCGCCGCCCCGCGGATGCAGGCCATCCTCGACGACGCGGCCCCCGCGGCGCTGGTCTACGACGACGAGCACGCCGAGCTCGCCCACACCCTGCGCCCCGGCCGTGAGCTCGTCGGGGTCGCCCTCGGCGGCCGCCGCGGCGCCCCCGGCGACGTGGGCTACGAGGAGCTCATCGCCCGCGCCAGCGGCCGCCCCGACCGCGCCATCGATCTCGAGGACGTCGGCCTCGTGCTCTACACGAGCGGGACGACCGGCTTCTCGAAGGGCGTCCAGATCCCGTGGCGCCAGGTCGTCTTCAACGCGGTCAACACGGCGCTCGCCTGCGACCTGACCCGCCACGACAGCGTCCTGGCGATGCTGCCGCTCTTCCACACCGGCGGCCTCCACGTCCTCGCGACCCCGGTCTTCCACCGGGGCGGCCGCGTGGTGCTCACCGCCGGGTTCGACCCCGAGCGCACGGTGTCGCTCCTCAACGTCGAGGGGATCACCACGACCATCGCCGTGCCGACGATGTACCAGGCGCTCCTCGACGCCGGCATCGAGCGCGCGACGCTCACCACCGCCCGGGCGCTCCTGTGCGGCGGCGCCCCCTGCCCCCACCCGCTCATCGAGCGCTACCACGCCAGCGGGCTGCCGCTCCGGCAGGGCTACGGCCTCACCGAGGCCGGCCCGAACTGCTTCACCATGTCGCCGCTCGAGGGCCCGCACCGCGTCGGCAGCGTCGGCTGGCCGGCCTTCCACAGCGAGGCCAAGCTCGTCGACGACCACGGGCGCGAGGTCCCGGCCGGCACCCCGGGCGAGCTCCTGCTGCGCGGCCCACACCTCATGGCCGGGTACTTCCGAAAGCCCGAGCTCACCGCCACGGCCATCGACGCCGACGGCTGGCTCCACACCGGCGACGTGCTCGTGCGCCGCGAGGACGGCGCCTTCTACGTGGTCGACCGCAAGAAGGAGATGTTCATCTCCGGCGGCGAGAACGTGTACCCCGCCGCGGTCGAGATGGTGCTGGCCGACCACCCCGACCTGGCGATGGTCGCGGTGGTCGCCCTCGACGACGCGCGCTGGGGCCAGGTCGGCGTCGCCGCCGTGGTGCCGAAGGCGGGCGCGACGCCGCCCACGCCCGACGCCCTCAAGGCCTGGGCCAAGGCGCGCCTGGCGAGCTACGAGGTCCCGAAGGGCTGGCGCGTCCTCGACGCGCTGCCGCTCAACTCGAGCGGCAAGATCGACAAGGCGGCCGTGCGGCGCCTCGTCGAGACCCCGTAGCTCGGCCCGATGCCGACCACCTGGCGGCAACCCGTTGAGATTGAACGTCGATTTTCGCCACGGAGGGCACGGAGGACACGGAGGGCGTGTGGCGAGCGCGAGCCGAAACTGCGCGCGCAGGCCACTTCCCCCTTCGTGAGCTCCGTGCCCTCCGTGGCAAAAAACCGTGTCAGCGTAGCGCCTTGCGCCTCATCTGAGCGGCCCGGCGTCTAGGCCGCGTCGCCGCTGGGGGCGGCCGGGACCTTGTACTTCAAGAGGAAGCGCTGCGCCCGGACCCCGCGGAGCAGCCAGTAGAGGACCAGGAAGCCGAGCACGAGGATGAGCGGGCCCGACGCGAGGACCGAGCCCCAGGCGACCTCGGTGCCGCCCATCTGGCTCTCGAGCAGCGCCGAGATGATGGCCTCGGCCGCGAAGATGAAGAGGAAGGGGAAGGCCAGGATCCACACGAAGCTGATCGAGCCGAGCTTGAAGAAGCGCCCGTTGGAGCCGAACGGGACGCCGTCGGCGAAGCGCGCGCGCAGGATCTTCTGCCACTTCCCGAGGAAGAAGCCGGCGCCGAGGATGAGGCTCACGAGGGCGAGCACGATGAAGAGGAGCGTGCTGCCGAGGCTGACGTAGACGAGCGCGGTCGACGCGTCGGGCACGTTCACGACGTAGAGCTGATTGACGAAGACGTAGCCGATGAGGGCGTCGGCGGCCGGCTGCGCGACGACCACCATCGCGATGGTGGTGAGGATCATCAGCACCGTCAGGACGCCCAGCAGGATGAGGGTGGTGATCGCCTCGGCGACGAGGCGCTTACGGACGAGGCGCACGACCTCGCCGCTGGTCGCCTGCCCGCTCACGACCCGCTCGGGCATCGCGACGATCGTCTTGATGATGTCCTTCTGCGTCAGCAGGAAGAGCACCACCACGAGCAGCGACAGCAGGACCGGCATCAACCCCAGGAGCCCCTTGACCCACGAGAAGGCGCCGATGACCGACTTGAAGGCGGCGAAGTCCTTCTTGAAGGCGGAGGCGTTCGCGAGGAGCGCCGACGGCACGTCCTCGGCGGTGCCGTTGAGGATCTGCGCGAGCGGCGCCTCGATGAGGAGCCGGACGACCGCCGGGTCGCCGAGCTCGTCGAGGTTCTCCTTCATCGCCTCGAAGGCCGCGTCGGTGAGCTGCACCTGAGGGTTCGTGAAGGTCCCGAGCTCGGCCTGGAAGCCCTTGAAGACCACGAGCAGCCCGCTGAAGAGGACCATCGCGACCACGAACATGGTGGCCGCGAGCGCGCTGAGCCGGAAGAGCTCGCGCCCGCGCCCGGGGTAGCGCCGCCTCAGGTAGAGCGGCAGCAGCAGCAGGAGCAGGCCCGCCGCGGAGAGGGCAAGCAGGATGGTGGTGATGAGCCCGAAGCGCGAGTCGTTCTTCTGGGCGAGCTTCGACACGAGCTTGTCGAGCACCTTCGCCTGCACGTTGTCGATCTGCTCGCGGAGGAAGGCGAAGTACGCCTCCTTCTCCTCCGGCGTCACGATGGCGCCCGCGTCTGCGGCGGCGCCCGCGTCACCGGCGGCGCCCGCGTCTCCAGCGGCGGCCGGCGGCACCTCGTCGCCCGGTACGACCGCGCCGGCCTCGTCCGGCACCACGTCCCCGCCCGGCGCGAGATCCGGCTCGTCGCCAGCCTCTCCCGGCACGTCGGAGGGCTCGTCCACGGCGCCCGGCGCGTCGGAGGGCTCCCCGCCGAAGCTCGGGTCGTCGCCGGGCTGGGCGAGGGCGGCGCTCGTCATCACGAGCACGGCGGACAGGGCCAAGACCGCCTGGGACAGTCGGATCATCGCGTCGCTCCAGTTCTGGATGAGGGTGAGGGCGCGGCGCCCCGTGACGGGCATCCCCTGTTCCGCAAGTACTCCGGGCCCCCACGGTTGTAAAGCGGCCCTCCGGTCCTGGACGGCCACCTCACCGGAGACGCCGTGCTCCAGGAAGTCGCGCGCAGGCTCGCGGCGAGCGTCCGGGAGCACGACGGGTGCGGCCGCTTCGGCGCGACGACGCGCTCGCGCGCGCCGCTGGCCTCGTCTCAGCTGTAGAGCGCCTCGAGCCGGTCCGCGAAGTCGGCGTTGATGGCGTTGCGCCGGAGCTTGAGCGTGGTCGTCAGGTGACCGGCCTCGACGCTCAGCGGCTCGTCGAAGAAGACGTGGAAGCGCTTGAGGGTCTCGTAGCGGGCGAGGCCGGCGTTGACCGCCTCGACGCGCCGACCGATCTCCTCGGTGAGGGCGGCCTCGGCGTCCTCGGGCGCCACGCCCTGGGCCTTCAGCCAGGCGCGCGCGCCGTGGGGCTCGGGCCAGATGCCGGCGACGAGGTACTTCTTGCCGTCGCCGTAGACGACCACGTGGGCGATGAGCGGGTCCCCCTGGAAGCGCGCCTCGATGTTGGCGGGCGGCACGTTCTTGCCGCCGGCGGTGACGAGGATCTCCTTCTTGCGGCCGATGATCTGCAGGAAGCCGTCCTCGGTGAGGCGCCCGAGGTCGCCGGTCTTGAGCCAGCCGTCCTCGGTGAACGCGGCGCGCGTCGCCTCGGGGTCGTTGTGGTAGCCGCGGAAGACGTTCGGGCCGCGGGCCTGGATCTCGCCGTCCTCGGCCAGGCGCAGCTCGACCGACGGGAAGGGCAGCCCCACGGTGTCGAAGCGGAAGTTGTCGGGGCGGTTCATCGTCAGGGTCGGCGACGCCTCGGTCAGCCCGTAGCCCTCGATGATGAGCATCCCGGCGGCGTGGAAGAGCTCCTTGACCTCGCGCTTGAGGCCCGCGCCGCCGGAGAGGCAGAAGCGGAGGCGCCCGCCCGTCACCTCGTGGAGGCGGTCGCGGTCGCCGCCCGCCATGCCGGCGAGCTTCTCCCAGTAGGCCGGCACGCTCATGAAGATGTGGGGCCGGATCTTCGGGAGCAGGCCGAGCACCTCGTGGGGCTCGCACAGGTACGAGGTGAAGCCGAGGGTGTTGCCGAGCCCCGCCTCGCCGAAGCCGAAGACGTGGGAGAAGGGGAGCCAGAGCAGGTCGACGTCGCCCTCCTCGAGGAGCGGCGCGTTGTTGACGAGCCAGTCGCGGCCGTTCGACGCCACGTTGTTGTGGGTGAGCGGCACGCCCTTCGGCGGCCCCGAGGTGCCGGAGGTGTAGAGCATCATGCCGACGTCGTCGAGGCCGATGGCGTCGAGGCGGGCGTCGAAGAGGTCCCCCTGGTCGTGGGCGTCGCCGAAGGCGAGGAGCGCCTCCCAGGTCCACACCCGATCCCGGCCGAAGGCGGCGACCGCGGCGTCCTCGAGGGCCGCCTCGAAGACCACCAGGCGGCGCACGACGTCGAGCTGCGCGCGCGCCTCGACGAGGCGGTCGAGGAGCGCGGGGGTGTCGACGAAGACCACCTGGGCCGCGGCGTGGGTGATGACGTAGGCGGCCTGGTCGGCGGTGCTCGCCGGGTAGATCGGCACCATCGCCCCACCGGCGGACTGGATGCCGTAGGCGGCGACGAGCCAGTCGACCCGGTTGGGGGCGAAGACGGCGGCGCGCTCCTCGTGGCCGAGGCCGTCGACGGCGAGCGCCACGGCGACCTTCCGGATGTCGCGGGCGAGCTCGCCCCACGTCACGGGCTGCCAGGCGCCGGCCGCGTCGCGCACGAAGAAGCGCGGGCGGTCCCCGCGCTCGGCGAGGGTGTCGAAGATGGCCCGGGGAGCGGGCTGGGGATCGAGAAATGGCGTGACGTCCATGGGGCCCTCCGCGCGGAGGATATGTCAGCCCCCGCGCGGTCGTCGAGCCCGTCCGGGCACGGAAATCAGGGCGCGATGCGGCGGAGGAGCTCGGCGGTGGCGAGCTCGGGCCCGCCGTCGTTGTCGAGCCCCTGGACCTCGCCCACGACGCCGCGGCACTCGACCAGGAAGAGGTGGCGCACGTCGACGTAGAACGACGCGCCGATCCAGCGGTAGACGCCGATCACGACGCGGGTGGCCGGGAAGGTGCCGGCCGGGGTGCCGACGGTGCCGTCGAGCTGGTAGGCGCCGTGCCAGTTGTCGGTGGCGAAGAGCGGGTTGCCCTTCCAGGTGCCGGCGACCTGGCTGTCGGTCTCCCAGCTCGCGCCTTCCTGGATGGGGAAGGCGAGCATCTTCGCCGGCGGATCGTAGGTGACCTGCGTCCGGAGGCCGTCCGCGGTGGGGCTCGCGATGCCGAGGAGGTACACGCCGTCCTCGGCGTCGCGGTAGATGCCGAGGAGGCCGTCCTCGGGATCGGAGGCCTGGCCGAGGGGGCGCACGAAGGTCGCGTCGGGGTAGTCCGCGCCGAACCAGTGGGCGCCGGGCGCGGTCACGGCGACGACGACGTCGGCGTCGCCCTCGAAGGCCCGGGCCAGGTCCCAGTGGAGCTCGCCCTGGCTGCCGTAGGTCGGGTGGGTGTCGAAGGGCACGTCCTCGGCCGCGCGGAAGCGGACGGACCCGGGCACGCCGTAGGGCACCTCCCCGCGCGTGATGACGTGGTCGCTGTTGGCCACGCAGGTCGGCCCGGTGGCCGTGTCGGTGGCGACGGCCGTGTCCGTCGGGGACGCGGTGTCGCCTGCGCCGCCGGTGTCGCCGGCGAGCGTGTCGGTCGGGCTCGCGCTGTCGGCGGCGACCTCCGTGTCCGTGGGCGTGACGTCCGGCGGGACGAAGATGGCGTCGGCGACGTCCGCGCCGACCGGGGCGCACGTCTTGTCGGGCCAGCACACGCCGCTGGCGCAGTCGTCGTTTTCCTCGCAGGTCCCCGAGGGGTCCGAGGAGCAGGCCGAGGGGAGCAGCAGGGCGGCGGCGCCGACGAGAGCGAGGATGCGGAGCATGGACCACCGATACGTCGCGGAGCCGGCCCAGGTCAATTGCTGCACATGCGAAGACGCGCTGCTGGAGCGGGCCTCCGCGGCTGATGGCGCGGCCGGAGGCGGGCCGCCGGGGCGCAGCGCGAGCCGCGTTGTGCGGTGGCCGGGGCTTTGCTAGGGTCGCAGCATGGTCGTCAAGCGCTACAGCAATCGCCGGCTCTACGATACGGACGAGAGCCGCTACGTGACCCTCGACGAGGTCGCCGAGCGGATTCGCGCAGGCAGCGAGATCCGCTTCGTGGACGCGCCGAGCGGTGAGGACATCACCCAGACCTTCCTCGCGCAGATCATCCTCGAGGGGCGCGGCGCGGCGAAGCTGCTGCCGGTGCCGCTCCTCTACCGGATGGTGCGGATGGGGGACGACGCGCTGGCGGAGTTCTTCGGTCGCTACGTCACGTGGGCGCTCGACGTCTACCTGCGGCTCAAGCAGGGCGCGCGCTCGATGACCTCCTACGGTCCCTTCGGGCAGATGCCCCAGGCCGCCAGCGAGGCCCTCGCCCGGTGGCTCGGATCGATGTGGGGCCAGTCCCAGAACGCGGCGCCGCCGGGCCGGCCGCCGGGCGCGCCGACGCCCGCCGGGTGGAGCGCGACGACGCCCTCCGG
>SBGO01000534.1 GCA_006226565.1 Deltaproteobacteria bacterium
GTTCGACTTCTTGCCGCGCATGTCTTGTTAGATCATGACCTTACGGCGATGTCGATCCCCAGACGACCCTCGCGAGTTCTTCAGCAGCCTGCTAGGGCGCCCCTGACGGGCGGCCCGGGCCGCCCGCGCACTCGGCCAGCCCGGCCTCGTCGAGCACGGTGAGGAGGCGCCGCGCGACGAGCTCTCCGCCCTCCTCCGTGAGGTGGATGCCGTCCGGGCGCCGGTAGACGCGGTAGCAGCCGTCGGCGTCGAGGCCTCGGCTCAGCCAGCGTCCCTGGGCGTCGGTCGTCAGGGCGAACATGTCGATCCAGGTGACGCCCGCGACGCCCTCGAGCGCGTCGCGCTGCGCCCGCGCGACGCGCCACACGCCCTCGCGATCGATGCGCGGGGCGCGGTTGGTCGGGGAGAGGAAGAAGACGCGGCGCCCTTCGCCGCGCAGGAGGACCGCGACCTCTCGGACGCGGCGACCGTACTCCTCGCGCCAGGCGTCCAGCTCGCGCCAGGCCACGCGCATCCCGCTGCTCGCCGTGGACTCGAGGCGCTGGTGGTCGTTGCCGCCGACCATGAAGACGACGACGTCGGGATCGGCGCTCGCGACGAGCCGCGCCGCCTCGCGCGGCCAGTCGAAGAAGTCGGGGCGCGCCAGCCCGCTGGTCGGCTTGCCGAAGCGCTGCACCGCCATCCCTCGCCCCCGGAGGTGTCGCGCCAGCGCCTGCCCGAGGGTGCCGAAGATGTTCGAGTCGCCGAGCAGCAGCACCGACGCGTGCTCGGGCGACCGGAGCACGGGCCGCGTGGCCGGCTTGGCCCGGGAGGGGCAGCGCCCGGCGAGCGTGGGCGTCGGCGTCCACGCCAGCGCGACGGCGGCGATCAGGACGGCGAGGCGGCCCGGGAGGCGGGCGGTGGATCCGAGCGGGTCTGCGGGCACGCGGGCTCCTGGCGACGTGTCGCGGTGCTCATCATCGCCGCGCGGGGACGGCGAGACAACCCGCGTCGCAGTGGCGCCGGCCGCTCGAACGACGCCGAAGGTACTGAACTTTGCGTCGCCCAACGCGCGCTGCTATCCAAGAGTGCAACCGGTGTCGGGACGGTGGTGCGGATGACGATCGAGCCTCCTCGGGGGAAGGTTCTGGTGGTGGGGCTGGCTGCGGCTCAGCGGCACGCGCTCGAGCGCGCGCTCGCCGCGGGCCACGGGGCCGTCATCCTGCAGGCCCACACCACCGACGAGGCCCTCGCGGGCCTCGAGATCGGCGGCGTCGAGGTCGTGGTCGCCGCGACGACGGCGGAGGTCGACGGCGATCTCGCACTCCGCGAGTCCGCACGCCGGCGCCCGCTGGCGCGGAGAATCCGGGTCACCACCGGCGCGCCGCCTGCCCTCGACGGCGTCGTGGACGTCCCCGCCGAGGCGGCCCTGGAGACGCTGCCGGCGCTGGTGCGCGAGCTGCTGGAGGCCGAGGTCGTCCAGGTCGAGGGCCAGGACGACGTGCTCGGCCTCGTCCTCGACGTGTCGCTGGTGCCGATGCTGACCTGCGACGCCGCCGGCACCATCATCGCCACCAACCCGCGGCTCGACGATCTCTTCGGCTACGCCGCCGGCGAGCTGATCGGCATCCACGTCGACGCGCTCCTCCCGATCCCCGCGCGCACCGGACACGCGGACCGGATGAGGCGCTTCTTCGCCGACCCGCGCCCTCGTCGGATGGCCGGGCGGCGGGTGCGCGGGCTCTCGCGCCAGGGGGAGGAGCTCCCCCTCGAGGTCTCGCTGCTGCCGGTCCGCGTCCGGGCGGGCGCGCGGGTCCTCGTGTCGGCGCTCGACCTGCGGCGGCGCCTCGAGGTCGACGACCGGATGCTCCGGGCCCAGCGCCTCGAGAGCGTCGGGCTCATGATCGGCGGCTGCGTCCACGACCTCCGGAACCTGCTCCTCACCCTGCGGTTGGGCGTCGAGACGCTGCAGGCGGACCGCGGAGCGGGGAGCACGGAGATGCTCGTCACGGCCGTCGGCGCGATCGAGGCGCTGTCCGGCGACATGATGCGGCTCCTCGACGGGCGCGAGGCGACGCCGGTCCCGGTCGACCTCAACGCCGTCGTCGAGCGCCTCGAGCCCATGCTCGAGCGGCTCGTGGGGCGGCGGATCGGGCTCATGTGCGTGCTCTCCGCGGTGCCCTGCACCGTCCTGGCGGTGCCGGTCCAGATCGAGCAGATCCTCGTCAATCTGGTCGCCAACGCGCGGGACGCGATCGGGACCGGCGAGGGACAGATCACGGTGTCGACGTGGGCGAGCCTGGTGCCGGGCCACGTCGTGCTGCGGGTCGAGGACGACGGCCCCGGGATGGCGCCCGAGGTGGCGTCGAAGGCCTTCGACGCCTTCTTCACGACGAAGCGCGCGGGCCAGGGGACGGGGCTGGGCCTGGCGGTGTGCCGCACGGTGGCCGAGCGACTCGGCGGGACGCTCGCCCTCGAGACGGCGCCCGGCGAGGGGTGCTGCTTCGACCTGACCCTGCCGGCGCGGCCGGCGGAGGTGGTGGTCGCGCGGGGCGACGCCCAGGGGTAGCGTCCGGCGCAGTGCGGCGTGGACGTCGGGGCCCCCTTCTGGCAGGCTTGCCGCGGTTTTTTTCTGGTCCCGGAGGCAGCCATGATGACCGCGACCGAGCGCGTGCTCGACCACTTCGCGCAGATCAGCCGTATCCCGCGCCGCAGCAAGGACGAGGGCGCCATCCGCGCCTGGCTCACCGCCTGGGCGGCGGAGCGCGGCTACGAGACCCGCAACGACGTCGTGGGGAACCTCGTCATCGCCGCGCCCGCGCGCGGCGTCGAGGGCGCCGACCCCATCATCATCCAGGGTCACCTCGACATGGTCTGCGAGAAGACCCCGGAGTCGCCCCACGACTTCAGCAAGGACCCCATCACCCTGATCCGCGACGGCGAGTGGCTGCGCGCGGACCGGACGACCCTCGGCGCCGACAACGGCATCGCCATCGCGATGGCGATGGCGCTCCTGACCGACGAGGACGCCGTCCACCCGCCCCTCGAGCTCCTCTTCACCATCGACGAGGAGACGGGCCTGACCGGCGCGACGGGGCTCGACCCGAACATCGTCCAGGGGCACATCCTCCTGAACGTCGACTCCGAGGACGAGGGCGTGCTCACGGTCGGGTGCGCCGGCGGTCGCCAGACCGACATCGCCCTCCACGTCGAGCAGGAGGTCGCGCCCGCGGGGCACGCGTTCGCGACGGTGCACGTGCGTGCGGCCAGCGGCGGGCACTCGGGCGTCGACATCCACGTCGGCCGGGCCAGCGCCAACGTCGTGCTCGCGCGCGCGCTCGCCATCGCCGCCGAGCATCACGGCGCCCGGATCGCGCGCATCCACGGCGGGACGGCCCACAACGCGATCGCCCGCGACGCCGAGGCGGTCGTGGCGGTCGCGCCGGGCGAGTTCGACGCGCTGCGGACCACGCTGGCCGCGCTCACCGAGGAGCTCCTCGGCGAGTACCGGAAGACGGACCCGACGATGGTGGTCGACCTGGCCGACGGCGCGTCGGCGAGCCCGGTCTGGACCGAGGCGAGCGCCGCCCGCGCGGTCGCGCTCCTCCTCGCCCTGCCCCACGGCGTGGCGCGGATGTCGCCGGACATCGCCGGGCTCGTCCAGACCTCGAACAACCTGGCGACGCTGCGGACGGACGAGGACGGGGCGACGCTCCGCATCGTCACGAGCCAGCGGAGCTCGGTGATGAGCGAGCTCGACGCGCTGTCGGAGCGCATCGAGGCGGTGGCGTTCCTGGCGGGCGCCGCGGCGTTCACCGACGAGGGCTACCCGGCCTGGGAGCCGAACATGGCCTCGCCGCTGCTCGCGCGCTGCCGCGAGATCCACGTGGCGGAGCTCGGCAAGGAGCCCATCGTCGAGGTCATCCACGCCGGCCTCGAGTGCGGCGTCATCGGCGCCAAGCGCTCCGGCATGGACATGATCTCCTTCGGCCCGACCATCAAGGACCCGCACAGCCCCAACGAGCGGCTCCACATCCCGAGCGTCGGCCCGGTCTACGCCTACCTCAAGGCCATCCTGGCGTCCTACGCCACGGCCTGAGCGCGACCCGCATAGCGACCACGAAGGCGGCCTCCCACGAGGCCGCCTTCGTCGTCTCTGGTCCGACGGAAGGCCAGCCCCTCACCCGCCGCGCGTCAGCCGGCCGCCGGCTCGGCAGGATACACGCACGAGAGCATCCTCGCGGTCGCGAGGGGTGGATGGCGGAGGCGCAGGGGAATCGAACCCCCCTGGGACACCTCTCAGTGCCCCACAACGGTTTTGAAGACCGCGCGACCCACCAGGACCGGGGCGCCTCCGCCGCGGAGAATAGGCCGGGGACGGCGCGGCGCGCAACAGAGACCTCGCGCGATCGCCATGCTGCAGCGCAGCGAGCGCGACCCGGTTCGGATCCACCGGGCGCGGCGGTTCGAGGAATCGAACCCGCCCGTAACGCCCGTGATTCAAGGCGGAACCGACGCCGATCCCCACGGATACAACGCCTTCGTTGCGCCGGCACGATCCCGGCCCCTACGATGCGGCGTCGCATGGGCCGATCAAGCCCGCGCCAGAGCGCAACAAGGACACGATGAACATGCTCGCCCGACTGTCCAGAGCCGCCCTCGTCCTCACCCTCGCCCTCGGCGCCTGCGCGAAGAGCGCCCCCGCCGACGGGGACCCGAGCGTCGTCGCGACCGCCGCCGCCTCCGCGAGCGACGAGGCGCCCAAGGCCATCCCGCTCTCGGCCCGCTTCGACGCCCAGGGGCGCTTCATCGCCGATGAGCGCATCCTCCCGGCCTACCGCCGCAACCCCACCCTGCCGGCCGCCAAGGGCGACCAGTACGACGACATCCGCAACGCGGCCCCGCAGCTCTACGCCCTCACCGAGCCGCCGGAGCGTATCGCCACCGTCCGGCCGATGGTCGAGTGGGAGCCGATGCGCGCCATCGTGATGTCCTACCCGTCCTACATGCTCAGCTCGAGCAACGCGACGGCCACCTTCGTATCCATCGCCAGCCACGCCTCCGAGGTCGGCGACGTGTGGTTCATCGTCGACGGCAGCCAGGCGGAGAGCGGCCTCAAGTCCCGCATCGCCAGCGCCGGCGTCGACCAGGCGACCCTCGACAGCAAGATCAAGTTCTACCGCACCGACATGGACAGCGTCTGGTTCATCGACTCCGGCCCGCTCCCCATCGTCGACACCGCCACCAACACCTTCGCCTTCGCCGACTGGCGCTACTACCACGAGCGCCCCCTCGACGACGGCGTCCCGACCGACCTCGCCCGCAACATGAGCGCCTTCGGCTACGAGCCGACCGCCACCGTCTACCGCCTCCCGCTCACCATCGAGGGCGGCACCTTCCAGGCGACCACCGACGGCATCTGCTTCACCAGCGACCGCCAGGTCTACAACCTCAGCTGCTACGACGGCGCCTGCGACGAGAGCCTCAACGACATGGATCTGGCCACCATCCAGAACCACGCCTACACGCTCAAGATGGAGAGCGTCATGGCCGCGTACCTCGGCTGCAAGGACCTCGTCATCACCCACAGCGTCACCGACGACGGCACCGGCCACATCGACATGTACCTCAAGGTGCTCGACGACGACCGCGTCCTCATGGGCCAGTACGTCGCGCCCTACGGCAACACCTACGAGCAGGAGAACGCCGCGCGCCTCGACGCCAACGCCGCCTTCCTCGAGGCCTACGTCAAGCCGAACGGCGGCGGCTTCACCGTGCCGCGCATCGTCATGCCGGGCCACCGCAACTCGAGCTACGGCAACATCCCCTTCACCTTCATCAACTCGACCTTCTTCAACGGCATCAACCTCTGGCCCTACAGCGACTACAGCGCGTGGGACAGCAAGAAGGCCGCCGCCCAGGCCACCTGGGACGAGGTCCTGCCCGACTACGAGAACATCCCGGTCGAGTCGACGGAGCTCTCCTTCTACTCCGGCGCCATCCACTGCGTGACCCGGACCATCCCGGCCGTGGAGGCCACCGACTGGGTCGCCGACGGCACCTGCGCCGGCGACACCTGCACCGCCCCCGAGCACGGCTACGACGGCGAGTGCAGCCCGGCCGGCATCTCCGAGCAGGTCTGCTGGGGCCCGACCTGGCTCTGCGACTGCAACGACTGCGAGAACGGCTGCCAGGACACCCCGTCCGGCTGCGGCAACATCACCTACTGGGGCTGCTGCGACCAGGGCACGCTCTACTACTGCGACAACAACGAGGTCTACTACCAGTCCTGCGGCGGCTCCTCCTGCGGCTGGGACGGCACCAACGAGTGGTACGACTGCGGCAAGCTCGGCGCGGACCCGTCGGGCGAGCACCCCATCGCCTGCGACCTCGAGTGCGTCCCGGACTGCGACGGCAAGACCTGCGGCGCCGACGGCTGCGGCGGGACCTGCGGCGGCTGCAACACGGGCGAGACCTGCGTGAGCGGCCAGTGCGAGTCGACCTGCGCCGACGCGGCCTGCACCCTCGGCGACGGCGGCTGTGACGGCGACACCGCCTGGGCCTGCGTCAGCAGCGCCGGCTGCCCCACCCGCTCCGAGATCGACTGCACCGCCACCGGCAAGATCTGCGACGGCGGCCAGTGCGTCGTGGCCCCGGTCGAGCCCGAGCCCGACACCACCGCCGGCCCCGACACCACGACCGTCCCCGACACGGCCTCGACCGACGGCACCCCCGGCCCCGACACCGGCGGCTCCAACCTCGACGTCCAGGGCGGCGACGACGTGCAGGCCGTCGCCCACAAGAAGGACGGCTGCGCCGGCGGCGGCGGCGGCTCCCCGATCGCGCTCGCGCTCGCCGGGATCGCGCTGGTCCTCTGGCGGCGCCGGCGTCGCGCCAGCGTCTGAGCCCCCACCGTCACCCCGGCATGAGCTCATCGCGGCCGGGGTTTCGACCTGATGCGCACGGCCCGTCTCTTCGGCGGGCCGTCGCGCATGGGCGCGCGCCTTCGCGCCACCTTGTCCCGGCGAGACCGGGTCGTTACGCTGATCGCGGCTCGTCAGCGCCCGGTCGAGGGGAGGAATGGAGCTCGATAACCCACGAGAAACGGTAGCCCCCTGGGGGCGGCTGGCGGTCGTGTCAGCGCTCGCCCTCGTGGTCCAGCTGCCGCTCTTCGCGTTCTTCGAGTCCCAGACCCACGGCACCGACACCGCCTCGCTCTGCTCCGCGGAGCTCGGCCGCCTCCTCGTCGCGGACGCGGTGCCGATGCGGCCGACCTTCGCGCGCGCCCGCGCCGACCTCTGCGCCCGCGCCCCCAAGGCGACGATGCGCGCGGTGGCGGTGCGCATCAAGCGCGACGAGCCCGAGCCCGAGGAGCCCCCGATCCCCGAGGACGCCCACGTCGTCGACGTCCCCGACCAGCAGCTCCCCGACGACACGCCGCCGGTCGACACCAAGTACGTCTCGACCCACGACACCCGGACCAAGAAGGAGACGCGCTCGCGCAACGTCGCCCCGCCGTCCAGGAAGTCGCAGGGCTCGGTCGCGGTGAAGACCCCGTCGCCGGTCCAGGCGGCCGAGTCCAAGAGCCCCGACCCGACGGTGACGAGCAAGCAGGAGGCCGAGATCAAGCTGGCCGACGCCGCGCCGAAGCTCCCCGAGGCCGACGCCGGGCACAAGAAGCCCACGTCGGTCGTCGAGCAGGGCAAGGACACGCGGATCCTCCTGCCCGCCACCAGCGACGCCGCGGCGCTCGCCAACATCCAGGCCCTCGCCGGCGACTTCACCTCCAACGACTACCTGCCCGACGTCGAGCAGGGGAAGTCCACCATCCTCAACGCCAACCGCTACAAGCACGCCGACTTCTTCCTGCGGGTGAAGCGCGCGGTCGAGAAGCACTGGCACCCGGCCGAGATCTACCGCACCCGCGACCCCACGGGGCGCGCCTACGGGGTCAAGGACCGCTACACCGTCCTGCGCGTGACGCTCAGCGAGCAGGGGCGCGTGCTCGACCTCTCGACGACCCGCAACTCCGGGCTCGACTTCATGGACCAGGAGGCCCGCCAGGCCTTCCAGCGCGCGCAGCCGTTCCCGAACCCGCCCGAGGGGCTGCTGAACCCGAAGAACGAGATCGTGTTCGAGTTCGGCTTCTACTTCGAGATCACCGCCGGGACCCGCCGCTTCGAGTGGCGTCGCCTCTAGCGCGCGGGACCGGCGGCCCTTGCCGCCGACGCCCACGGGCCTAGATTCGGAGTCGATGTCCACCCCGCTCCGCACGCGCCCCACCGCGCGCTCCCACCCGGCACGCGCGCTGCGCCGCGTCGCGAGCCGGGCCGTCGTCGCCGTGCTGGCGCTGCTG
>SBGO01000498.1 GCA_006226565.1 Deltaproteobacteria bacterium
TCTGGCGTCGGCGTCGCCTACCTCGACGAGGGCCCGCGCGACGCCCCGGCCGTGGTCCTCGTCCACCCGTGGGCCGGCTCCGCCCGCGTCTGGGACGCGGTCGTCCCGGCCCTCGTCGCCGACCACCGCGTGATCCGCGTCGACCTCCCGGGCCACGGCGGCTCGGACAAGCCCGCCCGCCGCTACGACGTCGCCCTCGCCGCGCGCGCCGTGGAGGGCGTGCTCGACGCGCTGGGGCTGCCCCGCGTCACCCTCGTCGGCAACTCCCTGGGCGGCGCCGTCGTCCTCGCCGTGACCAACGACCAGCCGGGGCGCATCGAGCGCCTGGTCCTCGTCGACGCCCTCGGCGGCGGCCCGGTCCCCGGCTTCTTCGCCTTCTTCATCGAGCGCTGGTTCACGCCGGCCCTATTCCACGCCGTCGACGACGGCCTCATCGAGCGCTTCGCCAACTGGTTCGTCTTCTCGGAGACCAACCGCTGGACCGACGCCTTCCTCTCGCGCCTCCTCGCGATGCGCGCCGGCCCGCAGGGCTGGGCCTACAGCCAGGCCGTCAGCGGCTACCTCCGAAACGCCGTCGACTTCGACGCGACGCCGTGGCTGCCCTACCTCCACGCCCCGACGCTGGTCGTCTGGGGCGACGACGACATCGTCATCGCCCCGAGCGCGGGCCGACACCTGGCCAAGCACCTCCCCGACGCCCGCCTCGAGGTCCTCGACGACTGCGGCCACATGCCCGAGGTCGAGTGCCCCGACGCCCTGACGGCCCTCCTGACGGGCTTCCTCCGCGGCGATCCCGCGCCATGACGCGGCGCGAGCGCCCAGGAGGTCCTCGATGACCGGCTCCGAGCGCCCCACCGGCGGCGCCCACGCCCGCGTCTCGGCCTTCACGGCCCCCGATGGCGCGCGCGAGGTCCACGTCCTCGTCGAGGCCGCGCCCGACCTCCCGGAGGAGGAGGCCGCGGACGTCGTCGCCGACACCTACGCCGCCACCCTCGCGCGGCTCGCCGTCCCGGCGGAGAGCGCGGTCTTCCGCCGCCTCTTCACCTGCGACGCCGCCGCCCACGAGCGCGCGCTCCTCGCCCACCCCGTCCTCGGCGCCGGGGAGGACCCGGTCGCGGTCAGCGTCGTCGAGCAGCCCCCGCTGCCGCGGCGCCCCCTGGCCCTCTGGGCCTACCACGTCGACGACCCGGCCGGGCCGCTCCGGAAGGCGCGCGACGGCCACTCGGTCGCGCTCCAGCGTCCGGGCCGCGTCCACGTCTGGACCGCCGGCGTGACCGGCTGTGACGCCGGCCCGGCGACCGCCGACCAGACCCGGTGGATCCTCGCGGAGCTCGACCGCGAGCTGGCTCGGGCTCGCGCGCGGCTGGCCGATCACACCGTCCGGACCTGGTTCTTCGTCCGTGACATCGACCGCGAGTACGGCGGCCTGGTGGCGGCGCGCCGCGAGGTCTTCGCCGCCCACGGCCTGACCGCCGCGACGCACTTCATCGCCAGCACCGGGATCGCGGGGCGCACCGCGCGCGGCGACGCCCAGGTCGCGCTGGACGCCTGGTCGATCGCCGGGCTCGACCCAGGGCAGATCGCCTACCTCGCGGCGCCGGAGCACCTCGGGCCGACCAGCGACTACGGCGTCACCTTCGAGCGCGGCGCGACCGTCACCTACGGCGATCGGCGCCACGTCCTCGTCTCCGGCACCGCCAGCATCGATCGGAGCGGCGCCGTCGTCGGCGTCGGCGACCTCGGCCGCCAGCTCGCGCGGATGGCCGACAACGTCGACGCGCTGCTCGCCGCGGCGCGGGTCGAGCGCACGCAGCTCGCGCTCCTCGTCGTGTACCTCCGCGACGCCGACGACGAGCCCCGCGCCCGCGCGCTCGTCGAGACGCGCTACCCGGGGATCCCCCACGTCATCGTCCAGGCCCCGATCTGCCGACCCACCTGGCTCGTCGAGCTCGAGGCCCTGGCCGTCACGCCCGCCGGCGACGCCCGCTGGCCCGCCTTCTGACGCCCCCGGGGCGCCCCGCGACGCGCGCTCAGACGCTGTCGTCGTCGCGCTCGAGCACCTTCACCACCCGCGCGACCTCCGCGCCGACCCGAGCCGGCTTGGCGGGCTTGTCCGGCTTCTCCGGCTTGTCCGGCCGGTCCGGCTTGAGCGCCTTCGCCGGCTTGGCGGGCTTGCTGGCCTTCGCGGGCTTGTCCGCCTTCGCGGCCTTGGCCGCCTTGTCGCCCTTCTTGCCGTCGCGCGGCGGCAGCGCCCGCGGCGGGAGGAGCTCGGGCTCGCGCTCGAGCTTGCGGGCGAGGAAGAGCGAGGCGTCGAGCTTGGTGAAGCTGCGCTTGCGATAGAAGGTCAGCGCGCGCTGGTTGTTCTCGGCGACCTCGAGGACGAGGTGGGTGCAGCCCTGGAGGCGCGCGAGGTGCTCGAGCTGCTCGAGCATGAAGGAGCCGACGCCGCGCCCCTGGTAGGCCGGGTGCGCCGCGAGCTCCTCGACGTACATCGGCCGCATGTCGCGGTTCTCGAAGTAGCGCGGGTTGATCCAGTTGTCGGAGCCGGTCACCGTGAAGGCGCACTCCGCGTAGCCGACGAGCTCGCCGTCGACGTCGAAGAGGAGCTGCACGACCCCCTCGTCGTCGTAGCTCTCGACGAAGCGCTGCTTCGAGCGGGGGCGCTGGTACTCGACCGTCTGGCGGTTCACCTCGCGGAAGACCCTCAGGAGGAACTCCCAGACGCGGTTGATGTCGCGCCGGTGCATCCGGCGGACCCGGATCTGAGGCACGTCGTCGGGCCGCTCGAGGGTCTCGTCGTGTTCGTCGTCGTGATCACGAAGCTTCGCCATGGCTACTGGATAGCCTCGGCGTGCGCGGTCGGCAATACCGCGGCGCGCTTCAGTCGTCGCGGCTCGGGTGGTCCCCGAAGTTTGCCTCGTAGGCTGCCCGGAAGCGCGCCGCGTCGCGGTGCCGGCCGGATCCCTCGCAGGCGTCGACGAGGAGGCGCGCCGACTGCTCGCGGCTCGCGAGGTCCCCGTCGAGGGCGCGCAGGAATGGCCCGACGGCGTGGGCCGGTCGGTCGTCGAGGAAGTAGGCGAGGCCGAGGTTCTCCCACAGGAGCGGCGCGATCTCGTCGTGCTCCGGCCCGAGCCCCGCCACCGCCCGGGCGAAGGCGGCGGCCGCGGCGGCGTAGTCCCTGCGGGCGAAGGCGGCGCCGCCCTCCTCGTTGAGGACCTCGAGGGCGGCGTGATCGAGCCACGGGGGATCGCGCGGGACGCCGGCGTCGAGGCGGCCGAGGCTCGACAGCGAGAAGGGGACAGGCTCGGCCCCGGCGCGGCGGATCTCGCCCTCCCAGCGCCAGAGCCAGGCGTCGGGATCGGCGTCGTCGATCCAGAGCCGCACGGCGACCACGTCCCCCGCCTCGACCCGGGTCGCCGGGAGCGGGAAGAGGAGCTGGTCCCAGTGGGACTCGACGCCGGGCCCGGTGGCGAGGACGACGCCCGGGGCCAGCCGGGCCTCGAACCAGCCGGCCAGCCCGCGGAGGCGCCCGGCGCGGGTGACGGTGAAGACGTGCGCGCCGGCGAACGCGGCGAGGCCGTCGCCGGGGCGGACGACGGCGTGCGAGGCGTCGGGGGCGAGGACCGCGGCGGGGTCGAGCACGATGGGGTAGGTGCTCGAGCGGGCGACCGCGGCCAGGGCGCTCAGGTCGAGGCCGGCGATCGGCGCCTCGAAGACGTCGAGGGCCGGCAGGTGGTGGAGCTCGACCGGGGCGAGGCGGAGATCGATCGCCTCGGGGATGACGTGTCCGCCGGGCTTGAGCCAGCGCAGGGCGGCGCGCATGGCCTCGAGCATGAAGTCGTCGGCGACGAAGCGCCCCATGAAGTCGCTGACGACGACGTCGACCGGGCCGTCGAGGACGAGCTCGCGCACGTCGATGCGGTGGATGGCGAGGCTCGCCGCGAGGCCGTTGTCGTTGGCGAGGCGCTCGATGACGCCGGCGATGGGCATCGACTCGACCGCGTGGACCCGCGCACCGCGGCGCGCCGCCAGCAGCGACAGGAGGCCGGTGCCCGCGCCGACGTCGAGGACGACGTCCCCCGGGGCGACGAGGGCGCGGAGGGCGCGCTCGTAGGCGTCGACCCGGTGCGGGTCACCGATCATGCGGCGGTGGTAGTCGAGCGAGCCGTCGTGGCCGCCGTGGGGATCCTCGGACATGCGCACACGGTAACCCGGCCACCCGGCCCGCGCGACCGTCGGATGCACCCGCGGCCACGACGTGCTACGGCGTTTCCGGCGGCGCCGCGCGCGCCCTCCGGAGGAGCCTCAGCGGGAGAAGCAGATGCTGGTCCGAATCCTCATCTTCGCAGCCATCGGCGCCATCCTCGGCCTGGTGATCCAGGCCCTCAGGAACCGCGGTCCGCGGCGGCTCTTCACCATCCGCGTCTTCGAGGACCGGGTGAAGATCGACGGGCACGTCCCCACCCACGCCCACAGCGCCGTCATCGGCTTCATCGACACCCTGCGCCTCGGGCCCGGCGCCATCGTCTACGGGGTCGAGCACGGCAAGACCGACTTCGCCGTCCGCGCCAACCCCGTCGTCACCGACGAGAAGCTGGCGCAGCTCCGCGACTTCCTGAAGAGCCACTGAAAAAGTGTGAAGTCATGGGGTCAAACCCCACGACTTCACACTTTCTCCGCTGGGCCGGGTCTCACCGCTGCTTCAAGGTGAGGCGCTTGTAGATGCTGCCGGGCTCGGGCTGCTTCCCGAAGGTTAGGCGCTCGTAGATGCTGCCGGGCTTGGCCGCCGGGGCCGGCGCGGCCTTCGGGGCGACCGGCGCCTGCAGCGCCGCGAGGCGGGACGGGCGCTTGAGGGCGGCGAGGCGGCCCTTGCGCGCGCTGCTCGGCTTCTTCGCCGGGGCCCGCTTGGCGACCGGGCGGAGGAGGATCGGCTTGGCCTTGAAGGACCCGGGGATCGCCGTGACGGGCTTGGCGACCGGCTTCGGCTTCGGCGCCTCCTCGCGCCCGCCCATCACCGCCGCGACCTTCCGCGCCATCTCGACGAGCTCCCGCTGCTTCTCCTCGTAGCGGCGCCGCGCCTCGAGGAGCTTCCGCTGGCTGTCGGAGAGCTTTCGCGTCGACTCCGACACCTTGCGCATCGCCCGCATCAGGTCCGACTCCTCGGCGAGCGCCGGCGAGGCGAAGGTGAAGGCGAGGGCGGCGGTCATCAGCGCGGTGGCGAGGCGGTTCATCGGATCCTCCGGGTCAGCTGGGCTGGTCGGAGGGACGGACGGACGCCACCGTCTCAAAAGAAAACCGCCCTCGCGCGTCTTCAGAGCTCGCAGGCGTACTGGGCGACGTCGCCACAGGCGTCGTACATCGCCTGGTCCGCCTCGGAGCCGGCCGGCAGCAGCGTGCGCCCGTTGTCCGTGCAGTAGCCCGTCGCCACGTCCTGGTAGCAGCCGGCGATGGCGAAGAGGTCGGTCCCGAGGATCCCGACCCCGACCGCCTCCCAGTTGTCGGCGTTGTAGGCGACGAAGGCGCCGGTGAAGCGATCCAGCTCGGTATCCAGCGGGCTCGGAAGGTCCGCGCTCGCGGCGTCCACGTAGCAGCTCCCGCCCGTCGCGGCCTTCACCTCGAGCACCCAGGCGACGTCGAAGCGCGGGCAGCCGTCGCTCGGGTGGGCGTCGCAGGCGTCCGGCACGCCGTCGGAGTCGCCGTCGCTGGTCTCGCCCGCGAGCGGCGCGCCGTCGCAGTCGTCGTCCTCGCCGTTGCAGCGCTCGGCGGCGCCGGGGTAGGCGCGCCCGTCGCCGTCGTTGCAGTCGTCGTCGGCGTTGCCGGCGACGCCATCGGGCCCGCAGGTGGTCACCCCGTCCTCGTCGACGTCGAAGCCCTCGTCGGTGGCCCCGTCGTGGTCGTCATCGAGGCCGTTGCAGACCTCCTGCGGCACGGCGCAGGTCGCCGTGACCCGCACGTTCTCGCTCCCCATGGTCCCCGCGGCGCTCGCGTCCAGGGTGCACGTCACGCTGGCCGGCTGCGTCGCGATGGTGATGGCGTAGGCCTCGCCCTCGGCGACCACCTGCGGGGCGAAGACGACGGCGTCGTCTGCCGGAACGGTGAAGGTCTCGGCGCCCTGGGCCAGCTCGAGGGCCTCGCCGGCGGGGAGGCCGGTCGCGGCGACGCCGATCTCGTGGGCCGGCGGTCCGGTCTCGCTCGCGAGAAGGAGGGCCTTGCACACCAGGAACTCCGCCTTGGTGAGCAACGCGACGTTGTTCCCGAGCACGTCGGAGGTGATCTGGCCGGTGGCGGGGAAGCCGCCGAGGAAGTCGTAGTACCCGCTTCGCGCGCGGGCCGAGCACGTGTAGCCGCTGAAGCTGCTCGACTCGCTGGAGAAGGCGGAGAGCTGGCCCTGGCTGTACCCCTGACCAGGCGGGAAGTAGTTGACCTGCAACCTGTCGTGGCTCCACCCCGGCATCATGGTCCCGTCGTCCTGGTGGTGGGAGAGCGTTCGAAGCCACCCGCCGGTCTGGACGAGGTTCTCTCCGTAGGCGTAGAAGCTCCGGAGGTTGCTGCCGTTCCAGCACGGGCAGGTCCCGGCCTGGACCACGGTGTAGACGCTGAAGTGCGTGATCTCCAGGGTCGCCTTGCCGTCGACGAAGCGGATGGGGCCCACCGGCTCCCACTCGGTCGCCTCGGGGCTCGCGAGCCGCATGGCGACGAGGTTGCCCGGGTCCGCCGCGAGCTCGGCGGGGAGCGGCAGCGCGAGCGTCACCGGCGCGTCGAAGGTCGTCCCGTGGGGCGTCAAGGCCACCGAGACGGCCGGCGTTCCGGCGAGGTAGTCGGGAAGCGCCTCGAGCCCGGCGCCGGCGAGGTCCGAGACGACCTCGGCCCCGACCTGGACGTCACCGGAGAGGGCGCCTGCCGGAATCGACAGGCCCACGCCGCCGGGGAGCTCGATGCTCCCGCCGGTGGCGCCGATGGTCTTCGTGGCCGAGACGAGGTCGGCGACGGTGTCGCCGGAGCAGGCAGGAGACAGCACGAGCAGCGCAAACAGAGGCAGCGCGGGAGCCAGGCGCATTTTCGAGTCCGGGTGCGGGGGAGGCTCCCCGTCTAGCTCAACCGATCGGGCAAATCAACCAAACCGGACGCCGAGTCGCAAACCCAGGCGCGGCGCCGGCGCTCCGCCGACGCCGCGCGCCCCGTCGCCCTCAGTCGCAGTGCTCGGGTCCGAGCTCGCCGTTGTTGTAGCTGTCGAGGACCGCCGCCAGGTCGACCCCGAGCTGCCGCAGGTCCCCGGCGGGCCGGCTGCCGATCGGCGCCTGGACGAGCCACGCGTCGGCGTCGACGAGGATCTGCGCGATCGGCGCCTCGTCCGCGTCGGCCTTCACGTTGAGCTTGGCCGCGATGAGCTGGTGCGCCAGCGAGTACGTGACGTCGCTCTTCGCCGCGGTCTCGAGGAGAGCGAGGAGCTGCGCCTGCTCGTAGTCCGCGTCCCCGAGGGTCAGCCGGGTCACGGCCCAGTCCTCGGGGTGGTTCTTCCAGTAGCCCTGGGTCCGGACGCAGCCGTGGCCGCCGCCCGCGCAGCCGGGGATCGGCGTGTGCACGCAGGCGCCGGTCGCGTCGCAGCTGTCCACCGTGCACGCGTCGGTGTCGACGCAGCGCGTATCGGCGTCCGCACACGGGTCGTCCGGGGGCGGCGCGCTGTCGTCGCAGTGCCCCGGCCCGACCGCCCCCTCGTTCCACTCCTGGAGGAGGACGCCGAGCGAGATCGCCTGGTCGCGGACCTCGCCGTCGGGCTTGCTGCCGAGCGGGACGTCGACCAGCAGCGCCTCCGCCGCGTCCGCCGCCCCGAGGACCGAGCAGTCGTTGGCCCCCGCGGCCATGTTCAGCCGCGCCGCGACGAGCTGCGAGGCGAGGATGTAGGTCGCGTCGCCCTGCGGCGGCTTGGCCATGATCGCGACCAGCTCGTCCTGGCCGCGCTCGACCCCGCCGATGACCAGCGTCGTCACCGGCCAACCCGCCGGGTGGTTCTTCCAGAAGCCCTTGGTGTAGGTGCAGCCACCGCAGTCGCAGAGGGCCTCGTTGGTGCAGCCCAGGACCGGGTCACAGGCGTCGGTCGTGCAGCCGTCTCCGTCATCGCAGCTCGACACGCCCACGACGCAGGCGTCCGCCGCCACGCCGCTCGTCGCCACGCACGTCCAGCTCGTGTAGTCGAGCCCCGCGCAGCTGTCGGTCCCGCCCGAGCCCGTCGCCGTCAGCGCGCCGTCCACGCAGCTCCAGTCCTCGGCCGCGCAGCGCCCGTCGGTCACGGCGCAGCTGTCGTCGCGCGCGACCGTCGCGGGCGCGCAGG
>SBGO01000550.1 GCA_006226565.1 Deltaproteobacteria bacterium
GCTCGTGGCGGGGCTGTGGCTCCTGCGCCGGCGGCGCCGCGTGGCGTGATCTCCGGGGGCGCGACCGTGGGCCTTCGCCGCGGTCGCGTCCGGCCCGTCGACGCGCGACAGCCCGTGCGCCCTGGGGGCCTCGGCCAGGGCGCCTCGTGTGAGCAGCGATGAGTCCGCTCAGCGCTGGTTGAGCGTCGCTTCATGTTGCGATGCGGCCAGCCGGGTGCTGCGAATCTCTCACGCTGTGAATTGCCTTTACGTCCGGGGGCGGCGGGCAGATACTCCGCGCGACGAGTCACCGAGCCGAGAGGGCGCCCGCCAATGCCGAGCGGGCGCTTCCACCGGCCAGGCCGTCTCCACGACGTCACGCCGTGGCCTCGACCGACCGGCGCGGCTCCTCCCGCAGCGAGACGCTCAGAGGGGGAGGCACATGAGCTACGACGAAGAGGCCCTGACCTATCACCGGTTCCCGCGGCCCGGGAAGGTCTCGGTCGTCCCGAGCAAGCCCTGCGTCACCCAGCGCGACCTGGCGCTGGCGTACACGCCGGGCGTGGCGGCGCCCTGCCTGCGCATCGCCGACACCCCGGACGACGCCTACCAGTACACCAACAAGGGCAACCTGGTGGCGGTCGTGTCCAACGGCACGGCGGTGCTCGGTCTAGGCAACATCGGGCCGCTCGCCGGCAAGCCCGTGATGGAGGGCAAGGGCGTCCTCTTCAAGCGCTTCGCCGGCGTCGACGTGTTCGACATCGAGCTGGCGTCGAAGGACCCCGACGAGATCGTCCGCACCTGCGAGGTGATGGCGCCGACCTTCGGCGGCATCAACCTCGAGGACATCAAGGCGCCGGAGTGCTTCTACATCGAGGAGGAGCTCCAGAAGCGCCTCGACATCCCGGTCTTCCACGACGATCAGCACGGCACCGCCATGATCTCCGGGGCCGCGCTCCTCAACGCCCTCGAGATCATCGGCAAGCGCATCGAGGACATCCGCGTCGTCTTCTCCGGTGCCGGCGCGGCGGGCATCGCCTGCGCCCGCTTCTGGGAGTCCCTCGGCGTTCGCCACGAGAACATCCTGCTCTGCGACTCGCAGGGCGTCGTGTACGTCGGCCGCGACGACGTCGACCCGGCCCACCCGCGCTACAACCCCTACAAGGCGGCCTTCGCCGCGGACACCGAGGCGCGCTCCCTGGCCGACGCCCTCCGCGGCGCCGACGCCTTCGCGGGGCTGTCCCTCGCGGGCCTCGTCACCGGCGAGATGGTCAAGACCATGGCGAAGGACCCCATCGTCTTCGCCCTCGCCAACCCCGAGCCGGAGATCACCTGGGAGGAGGCGACCGCCGCGCGCCCCGACGTCGTCATGGCGACCGGGCGCAGCGACTACCCCAACCAGGTCAACAACGTCCTCGGCTTCCCCTTCATCTTCCGCGGGGCGCTCGACGTGCGCGCGCGCGCCATCAACGAGGAGATGAAGGTCGCCGCGGCGCGGGCCCTGGCCGACCTCGCCAAGGAGGACGTGCCGGACGTCGTCCTGCGCGCCTATCACCTCGAGCGCCTGCAGTTCGGGCGCGAGTACCTCATCCCCAAGCCGGTCGACCCGCGCGTCCTGACCCGCGAGGCGGTGGCGGTCGCGCGCGCGGCGGTCGAGTCGGGCGTCGCGCGCCAGCCGATCACCGACTGGGACGCCTACCGCGATCAGCTCGAGGAGCTGCTCGGGCCGGAGCGCGAGACGGTGCGCCGCGTCATCCACCGGGCGCAGCGGCAGCCCAAGCGCGTCGTCTTCGGCGAGGGCGACGACCCGAAGGTGCTGCGCGCCGCGCAGATCATCGTCGACGAGGGCATCGCCAAGCCGATCCTGCTGGCGCAGCCGAGCAAGGTGGCGGCGCTGGCGGCGGAGCTCGGGCTCGAGCTGCCGGGGGTCGAGGTCATCGAGCCGGTCGACTCCCCGGACTACCGGCGCTACGTCGAGCGCTTCTACGGCCTCCGCTGGCGCAAGGGCACGCGGATGGACGACGCCTTCCGCGAGATGAGCCGCCGCGGCACCTTCGGCCCGATGATGGTGCACGAGGGCGCGGCCGACGTCTTCGTCTCCGGGCGCACGCGCTACTACCCCGACGCCATCCGGCCGATGCTGCGCGTGGTCGGCGACCACCATCAGCACCGGACGGTGAGCGCCACGCACATCGCGGTGAAGAGCGGGCACCACTACCTGCTCGCGGACACCTCGGTGAACATCGAACCGACCGTGGAGCAGCTCGTCGAGATCGCCGAGAACACGGCCGAGCTCGCGACGGAGCTCGGCATCCGGCCACGGGTGGCCTTCCTGTCGTACTCGATGTTCGGCTCGGTGCGCGCGCCGTCGGCGGACAAGATGCGGAGGGCCGCGGAGCTCTTCGCCGAGCGGCACCCGAACTGCGAGGTCGAGGGCGAGCTGCAGGCGGACGCCGCGGTGCTGCCGGCGCTGATGAAGGAGTTCCCGGACGCGAAGCTGTCGGCCCACGCGAACGTGCTCGTCTTCCCGTCCCTCGACGCGTCGAACATCGCCTTCCGCCTGCTCGGCGCCCTCGGCGACGTCTCGCTGATCGGGCCGGTGCTGAGCGGGCTCGAGCTGCCGCTCTACGTGCTCCAGCGCGGCGCGACGCCCGACGACATCGTGAACCTCACGGCGATCGCGGTGGTGCACGCCCAGAAGCGCGGCAGCTCGCTGGACTGTCCGCCGCCGACAGGGACGCGCTGAGCGACTTTGGCGCGCGGGCGCTTGCGCTGACGCTCCAAGGGGCGACAATCACGGGGTGAGCCCCGCGCGGTCATCGGCTCGCGCGGGGCCCGTCCGTTCGGCACCTTGGAGGGCGTGATGAGCTTCCCCGAGAGCGACTACGAGACGATCTACACGACGATGGAGCCCCACGTGATCGCGCAGCTCGAGGACCTGATGCGCGACAACGAGGTGGACTTCCGCGTCCACGGGTCGCGCAACGCCTCGTCCATCGACCTGGCGCCGGTCGCCGTGCGCATCCACCTCCAGGTCGTCCACGGCCACGTCGATCGCGCCAAGGAGCTGGTCGACGCCTTCTTCTCGCCGATCGACCCGAACCAGGACGATCTGCCGGACGAGCTCAAGCCCGAGCCGGCCGAAGACGCCTGAGCGCGCGGCGCGTCGACGCGCGGGAGCGATGACCGGGGCCTCCGCTCCGGTCGCGCACCGGTTTGCCGCGGCGCCGCCAGAGGCGCTACGATCGCGCCCATGAAGCGCCCAGCCCCTCTCGTCTTCGTCCTCGTCCTCGCCCTCGTCCTCCTCGGCCTGGCCGGCTGCCTCGAGGAGAGCGGCGGCGACGGCGACGCGACCGCCGACACCGCGGACGGCGTGGACACCGTGGACGTCGTCGCGCCGAGCTGCGACGAGGCGACGCCGGGCGGCGTCTGCGCCGGCGCCGGGACCTGTGAGATCGGGCAGGAGTGCTGCTGCGGGCAGTGCTACCCCAGCACCGTCTGCGACTGCCGCGACGGCGCCTGGGCCTGCTACGCCACCGACGCGTGCATGATCCCGGGCTGCGGCGACACCGACGAGCCCGACGTCAGCGACGCGCAGGACGTCGATGACGTCGACGAGCCCGAGGACGTCGTCGGCGCCTGCCCCGCGTCGGAGCCCCTCGGCGACAGCTGCGCGACCGACGGCCTCCACTGCGACTACGGGCAGGAGTGCTGCTGCGGGCAGTGCTACCCGAGCATCTCCTGCACCTGCGCCGGCGGGACCTGGGCCTGCCTGGCCACCGATGCCTGCTTCTCGCCGAGCTGCCCCGACGGCGGCGGCGACACGGCGTCCGGCGCCTGCGACGACGCGGCCACGAGCCTCGCCGCGACGCTCTACGTGAAGCCCCAGGCCTTCACCGTCGTGGTGCGGCTCGACCACGACAGCCGCGCCGTCCTCGGCTACTCCGTCGTCCCCGGGGCCTACGCCGCGGTCACCGAGGCCGAGGCGCGCGCCGCCGCGCAGGAGGCCACCGGCTTCGGGGCCGCCGGGACGCTGCTCTCCGGGGCCGCGCCCGCGGACGCCTGGGTCTTCTACGAGGCGCCCGGCGACTTCGGCGGCGTCGGCGTCGTCAGCGCCCGCACGGGGCTGGCCGTCTTCGGCGGCGGCATCGTCTGGGACGGCACCGGCGACATCACGTGGCCGACCGCGTGGTCTCCGGCCGAGAACCTCGCGAGCGGCTGCGACCCGACGAGCGGCGGCTTCGGGACGACGCGGGGCTTCGACCTCGTGAGCGGCGGCGTCCTCGACGCCGAGGCGGTCGGCGCGGCCCTCGACGTCGTCGCCGACACCGCGCTCCCGGCCGCCATCTGGCAGGGCGGCTACGTCTTCGACGCCGTGGTCCTGCGCTACCCGCGCTCGGTCGGCCTCTTCGACCCGACGAGCGCCGAGTGGATCGTCCTCGTCTCGGGCGGCTGGCTCGAGTAGCCCCGCGCGCGGCCGGAGACGCCGCAGCCGGCGTCTCCGTGGGCGCGGCGTCCTCAGCGGCCGTCAGTCGTTGTCTTCCTTCGATCCGTCCGGGTGGCAGTGCAGGCAGCCGGGCTCGACGCCGAATTGGTTGAGGGTGGTCTGGTAGCTCGCGACCTCCTGCGAGTGTTCGGCGTTCATCTCGGACAGGCGGTGGCAGACCGTGCAGGAGAAGGTGCTGTACGTGTTTGCCGTGGTGTGGCACTCGCGGCAGCTGATGTTGCGGTGGTTCCCGCTCGTGATCGGGAAGAGGGCGTTGTGCTGCGGGAAGGTGCTCGTGGCCCAGCCGTGCGGCGTGTGGCACTGGTCGCAGCTGGTCGGGATGTTGAGCGGCGCGTGGCTCGGCGCGGTCGTCGCCACGTAGTTGTCGTGGTGACAGGCGTCGCACGCGGTCGGCGTCTCGTCGTTGGGGACGCCCGCGGTGTGGCACGACTCGCAGCGCGTCGAGACGCCGGCGCTGCTCAGCGCGCCCACCTGGTGGACGCCGACGAGCGGCCAGAAGTCGTGGTTGACCGTCGCCCCCTCCCAGCGGGAGGTGTTGTGACAGTCGGCGCAGCTCGTCGGGTAGCCCTCGGTGGCGTGGTTCGGGGCGGTGGTGCCCGCGTACTGCGCGGCGTGGCAGTCGTAGCAGGCGCTCGGCGTCTGCTCGTAGGGGACCTCGGCGCTGTGGCACGACTCGCAGCGGGTGGCGACCCCGGCGCTGCTCAGGGCCCCGATCTCGTGGGTGCCGGTGAGCGGCCACCAGTCGTGGTTGACGGTCGCCCCCTGCCAGCGGTCGGTGTCGTGGCAGTCGTCGCAGCTCGTCTGGTAGCCGGCGGCCACGTGGTTCGGGTCGGTGGTGGCCGCGTACTGCGCGTGGTGGCAGTCGTCGCAGCGGTTCGGCGTCCCGTCGAAGCCCTCGCTGTGGCACGACTCGCAACGCGTCACGACGCCGGCGCTGCTCACGGCGCCGGGCGTGTGGGTGCCGGTCAGCGGCCAGAAGTCGTGGCTATCGGCCGAGGCGGGGCGCCACGCCGCGGTCCCGTGACACGCCTCGCAGGTCTGCGGGTAGCCGAGCGCGACGTGGTCCGGCGAGGTCGTCGCGAGGTAGCGGTCACCGTGGCAGTCGTAGCAGCTCTGCCCGTCGATCGCGTGGCCCATCGCGGTCTCGTCGGGCACACGCCCGCACGCGATCAGCAGCAGCGCGCCCAGCCACGCCCAAAGCGTCCCCCTGACCATGCTCACCCCCTCGCGCGGCGTCCCCTCCGACGCTCGCGCGGCACCCCACGACAGGACCGTCCGTGAACGACTCACGGGCTCGGCTCAACGCAGCGGTCGACTTCACAGACCTGTTGCTCGACGCACACGTCGTCGATCAACCAGATCGCGCCCTCCACCTCGTCGACGTTGCAGCGGAGGACGTAGTTGCGGCCCGAGTTGGGCTCGTGGAAGCAGATCTTGTCGCCCGCCGCGCACGCGCCGGGCGGCGCGGTGCCCGGGAACTCCGTCTCGCATCCGGCGAGGGCGGCGAGGGCGGCGAGCGCGATGAGGATGCGGCGCGCCATGGTCACGCTCCCACGCCCGGGACGTAGCCGAGGTACATCAGGATCACGACGTGCACGGTCAGCGTCACGACCATCACCAGCGCGAAGACGCGGTGCAGCGCGCGCCACCAGCGGAGGAGGCGGCGGTAGAGCTGGAGCGTGTGGAGGCGCCGGCGGATGCGCACGATGTCGTAGACGTCGTGCCAGTCGACGTCGCGGCGGGAGCGGCGGAGGCTCCAGAGGCGGAGCCGGAGCCCCGCGGTGGCGACGAGGGTGTAGGGCAGGAGCAGGAGGCAGCCGAGGCTGGACTTGGGCGTCACGAGCGGCTGCCGGGAGAGCTGGTCGAGCTTCTGCCACAGCGGATCGTCGGGGCGCGCGACGGTCGCGAGGTGGTCGCGGGCCTCGGTGAGGCGCGCCTCGAGCTCGCCCATGCCCATCTCGGCGCCGGCCACGGTGTGCGGCACCATCGCGTAGATGAAGCGGCCGATGACGCCGGTCAGCACGAGCACGCCGAGGGAGACGAAGGCGGTGATGGCGACGGTCGTCCGGGGGTAGAAGGCGGTGTGGTAGACGACGATGAGCGGGCCCACGAGCCCGGTCACGACGTGCATGTTCATCCACAGCCGGAGCGCGCCGAAGCGCCGCATCGCCTTGAGCCGGCGGCGCAGCATGAAGGTGAGGTTGAGGAGGATGAGCGCGGTGCCGACGATGGCCTCGGCGAAGCCCCAGCTGCCGCCGGAGCGGAGGGCGTCGTAGCCGGGGTGCATCGAGCGGTCCCAGGGGTGGGTCATGTAGAAGCTCGACCCCTCGAGCCACAGCGCCAGCGCGATGCCGATCATCAGCGCGGCGAAGGTGAGGGAGTACAGCCGCGTGCGGGTCATCGGAACCTCCACCCGAGCTGGGCCGTCACGAGCACCTGGCTCGGCCGGTCGCCGAACGCGTACTCGCCGCGGACGTGAACGCGCCACGGTCCGCCGGCGAGGAGGTCGACGCCGCCGCCGACGCGGTGCTCGTCCTGGCGCTCGTCGAGCAGGCGGGACTGGAAGGTGGTGAAGGCGTAGCCCGCGCCGAGCTCGACGGGGCCGAGGGGGAGGCCGAGGTCGAGGTCGGCGACCTGGGTGCGGACGGCGTTCGTCTGGTTGAAGCGGTAGCCGAGCGCCAGGCGCGAGCTGTCGAGGGCGAGGTCGCGGAGGACGACGCGGGCCGCGCCGCCCTGCTGCTCGGCGGTCGAGGTGCCGAAGCCGTAGTTGCCCGAGAGGGAGACCGAGAGCATCGGGTCGGGGGCGAAGCGGATCTGGAGCCAGGCCGACTCGCGCGGGTCGGTGATCCAGCGGTCGGCGCCGAAGCGGGTCACCATCTCGCGGTCGGCGACGATGCGATCGTGGGCGTAGTGGGCGTCCACGGTCAGCCACCAGAGCGGTCGCACGCGGACGCCGACGAAGCCGCGGCTGAGGCTCGCCGCCGGCTGGCCGTCGGGGAGCAGGGTGTCGTCGACGAGGGTGCCGACGGCGGTCGCGTAGAGGTCGAGGGCGCGGCCGTACTGGAGGCCGCCGTTGACGCCGACGTCGACGCGGTTGAGCGCCCCGCGCCAGAACGACGCGGCGGTGGTCACGGTGGTGCGGGCGCGCCAGATGTCGCCGCGGCGGGCCCAGGTGGCGTGGCCGCCGACGACCGAGGTGTCGGTGGCGAAGCCGGTGTCCGAGAGCCGGGGGGCGAGGCCGCCGTGGAGGCCGGCGCTGAAGCCCTTGCCCAGGGCGAGCTCGGCGCGGACGCCGTCGAGGAGGCCGACCGAGGGCGTCTCGGCCAGGTGGATGCGGCCGATGGCGGCGTCGACGGCGCCGAGCGGGCGGTCCTCGGCGTCGTCGCGCCAGCCGGCGCTGCGGTAGCGGAGCTGGAGGGTGCGGATGCGGTAGTAGGGCCGCGAGTCGGCGCCCTGGCGGCGGTCGAGGTCGGGGCCGAGCTCGACCCGGCCGGCGACGTCGTGGCGGTAGTCGAGCTGGCCGCCGCCGAGGTCGGCGACGGGGACGTAGAGCTTGCTGCGGAGCTCGGCCTGGTGGAGGTCGAGGTCGTGGTCGCCCTGGTCGAGGATCCCGGCGTAGCTCACGAGGAACTCGCCCTGGACGCCCGTCGGTCGGGCCTTCGGCGCGTCGCCGCCCGGGGTCGGGACGAGGGTCGCGCGGCGGGCCAGGTCGGTCGACCAGGGGAGGGCGGCGTGGGCCGTCGTCGGCGCCGGCAGGGTGACGACGGGGCGCTTGGCCGCGGCC
>SBGO01000529.1 GCA_006226565.1 Deltaproteobacteria bacterium
CCCGCGGGATCGGCGCCGACACGGCCCGCGCCCTGGCCCGCGAGCGCGCCCACGTGATCGTCCTCGACCGCCCGGCGGACGAGGAGCGGGCGCGCGCGGTCGCCGCGGAGGTCGGCGGCAGCGTGGTCCTCGCCGACGTGACCGACGAGAGCGTGGTCGCGGTCGTGCGCGCCCACCTCGAGGGGCTCCGGCGGCGGCTCGACGTGCTGGTCCACAACGCCGGCGTCACCCGCGACAAGACCCTCGGCCGGATGGACGCGGCGCAGTGGGACCTGACGCTCGCCATCAACCTCGGCGCCATCGTGCGCATGACCGAGGGGCTCGACGCGGCGCTCGACGACGGTGGCCGGATCGTCCTGATGTCCTCCATCGGCGGCATCGCCGGCAACGTCGGGCAGACCAACTACGCGGCGTCGAAGTCGGGCGTCATCGGCGTCGCGCGGCACCTCGCGCCCACGCTCGCGGCGCGCGGCGTGACGGTCAACGCCGTCGCGCCCGGCTTCATCGACACCCAGATGACGGCGGCCATGCCGGCGGTGACCCGCGAGGTCGCGCGGCGCCTCTCGGCGCTCTCCCAGGGCGGGCTGCCGATCGACATCGCCGAGGCGGTGACGTTCCTGGCGAGCCCGGGCGCCCAGGGGCTCACCGGACAGGTGCTGCGCGTCTGCGGCGGCAACTTCGTCGGCGCCTGACGCCCGCGCCCCGCCCCCCACGCGACGGAGGAGAAGATGGCGAAGACCCAGAAGAAGACGGCCTCGGCGACGCGCCGGGTGGTGATCGTGGGCGGCGTGCGCACGCCCTTCCAGAAGGCCTTCGGGCCGTTCATGGCGATGGACACCATCGCGCTCGGCGTGGCCGCGGTGCGGGGGCTCCTGCAGCGGACGGCGGTGGCCCACGACGCCATCGACGCCATCGTCTGGGGCGGCGTGATCCTGCCGAGCGGCGCGCCCAACGTCGGCCGCGAGATCGCGCTCGACCTGGGGCTCCCGGCGTCGGTCGAGGCGCGGACGGTGACGCGGGCGTGCGCGAGCGGCCTCCAGGCGATCACCGACGCGGCGGCGAGCATCGCCCTCGGCGAGCTGGAGGTCGCCATCGCCGGCGGCAGCGACAGCACGAGCAACGCGCGGATCGAGCTCCCCCAGGGGCTCGTGCACAAGCTGGCGCCGGTCGCGATGAGCAAGAAGTCCGGGCCGCTCGACTACCTGAAGGCCGTCGCCTCGCTGTCGCCGAAGCGGGACCTCGTGCCGCGTAAGCCCGAGATCGCCGAGCGCACGACGGGCGAGGTCATGGGCCAGGCGGCCGAGCGCATGGCCGTCCGCAACGGCATCAGCCGCGAGGCCCAGGACCGCTTCGCCGCGACCTCGCACCACCGCGCGGCCGCCGCCATCGCGAGCGGCCGCTTCGACCGCGAGGTGGTCCCGGTCACGACCCCGCGGGGGAAGACCGTGACGACCGACGGGCTGGTCCGCGCCGACACCAGCGAGGCGCGGCTCGCCAAGCTGCGGCCGGCGTTCCGAAAGGACGGGACGCTCACGGCGGGCAACAGCTCCCCGCTCACCGACGGGGCCGCCGCGGTGCTCCTGATGAGCGAGGAGAAGGCGCTCGCGCTCGGCCTGACCCCGCTGGCGGTGCTCGAGACCTGGGCCTACGTCGGCGTGGACCCGGCGGACCAGCTCCTCATCGGGCCGGCGCTCGCCATCCCCAAGGCGCTCGACCGGGCCGGGCTGACGCTGGCCGACATGGATCGCGTCGACCTCCACGAGGCCTTCGCCGCGCAGGTGCTGAGCGTCACCCAGGCGCTGGCGAGCGACGCCTTCGCCCGCGAGCGCCTCGGCCGGGACGGCGCCGTCGGGGTCGTCGACGAGGCGAAACTCAACGTGCACGGCGGCTCGGTCTCCATCGGCCACCCCTTCGGCGCCACCGGCGCGCGCATGGTCGCGACCATGGCGCACGAGCTCGCCGCGACCGACGCGCAGCGCGCCGTCCTCGGCATCTGCGCCGCCGGCGGCCTCGGCGCCGCCGCGGTCCTCTCCGCCTGGGAAAGTGTGAAGTGATGGGGTCTGACCCCACAACTTCACATTTTCACCTTCTCGGTCGAAAAAAGTGTGAGAACTCGGGGTCAGACCCCATCACTTCACACTTTCTGCCGGGGGTGAGCCGGCCGGACCAGGCGCTCTACGCCGCCTACATGAAGCTCTTCAAGCTCGGCACCTGGCTGAGCCCCTTCCGCGAGCCGGAGCGCTTCGAGGGGCCCGGCTCCGCGCTGCAGCTGTGCGAGGTCATCGCCCTGCTCGGCGCGCGGCGGATCCTGCTGGTGACGGACCGGACCCTGGTGCGCCTCGGCCTCGTCGCGCCCCTCGAGGCGGCGCTCCGCAAGCGCGGCGTCGCCGTCGCGCGCTTCGACGACGTCGAGCCCGACCCCACCCTCACCCTCGTCGAGGCGGGCCACGCCCGCTACCAGCACGCCGGCTGCGACGCCGTGCTCGCGGTCGGCGGCGGCTCGGCCATCGACCTCGCCAAGCTGGTCGCCGCGCGCGCCACCAACGACGTGCGCGTGGCCCAGATGACCGGCCTCTTCCGCGTCCGCCGGCGCGCCGCTCCGCTCTACGCCGTCCCGACCACGGCCGGCACCGGCTCCGAGGTCACCATCGTCGCGGTCGTGACCGATCCCGTCCGCCGCCGCAAGCTCACCGCCCTCGACTTCAAGCTGCTCCCGCGCGCGGTCGCCCTCGACCCGACCCTGATGACCGGCCTCCCCGCGCACATCACCGCCGCGACCGGGATGGACGCGCTCACCCACGCCATCGAGGCCGTGCTCTCGCGCAACGCCTTCGCGCGCACCACCCCGCGCGCCCTCGACGCCGCCCGCGACATCTTCCGCTGGCTCCCGGTGGCCGTCCGCGACGGTCGCGACCTCGCGGCCCGCCAGGCCCTCGCGCGCGCCAGCTACGAGGCCGGCTTCGCCTTCACCCAGGCCGGCGTCGGCTACGTCCACGCCCTCTCCCACGGCTTCGGCGCCCGCTACCACACGCCCCACGGGCTCGGCAACGCCATCGCCCTGCCCTGGGTCCTCGACTACTCGAAGCCGGCCTGCGCCGACCGGATGGCCCTCGTCGCGCGCCACTGCGGCCTCGGCGCCCCCGGCGACAGCGACGACGCGCTGGCGGAGCGGCTCGTCGCCGAGATCCGGGCGATGAACGCCGCGCTCGGCATCCCCACCCACCTCGCGGCCCTCCGCCGCGAGGACATCCCCGCCCTCGCCGCCGGCGCCCTCCGCGAGGCGCGCTTCACCTACGCCGTCCCGCGCTACCTCGACCAGCGGGGCTGCGAGGCGCTGCTCGCGCAGATGCTCCCGCCCGACTGACCGCCCCGGCGCACCTCAATAGTTCTCGAGCGCGAAGCCGAGCGTGGAGACGATGGTGTGCCCCTCGCAGTCGACGGTGCTCGACATGAAGTAGGTCGTGCCCGTGTCGCAGAGCTTGAGCCTCTCGGCCTCGGTCACGCCGAGCTGTCGGAAGCTGAAGATGTAGCCGACGACGCCGGCGTTGGTGGCGCCCGCCACGCCGTTGCAGGTCGCGCTGGTCGTGACGAAGGTCTCGTTGGGGCGCGTGCAGCTGTAGACCGGGGCCGTCCCCGGGAGGTTGTTCTTCGGGAGCAGCCACTGTGCCTCGAGCTGGTAGGTCGCCGGGACGCAGTCGGCGTCGGCGTCACCCGGGGTCCCGAGGGCCGTCACGCAGGCGTAGTGGTAGCCCTGGGTCGCCGTGCCCGACGCGCTGTCGAAGCCGCGCTCGAGCTGGATCGTCTCGAACACGTCGACCGTCGTCGAGGAGCCCGGGTTCGGCGAGATGGTGACGGTCTCCTCGACGTTGCCGGCCTGGTAGTCGAAGTAGAGGCGGTCGCCGAAGTCCGGCGTCACGTCCGACACGATGGCCCCGCTCGGCGCCGCGCTCGGGCTGAAGTCGATGGCGTGGCCGAGGGCGTAGAAGCTGCCGGTCGCGAGCGGCGTGATGGCGCAGGTCATCGTCCGCCCCACCGGGATGATGTCGAGATCGCAGGAGACGTAGCTGGCCCCGTCGGGGGGCGACGAGTTGACCTGGATCGTGCCGGAGCTCGCGATGTAGCTCGCGAAGAAGGGGCGCCCGTAATAGTCGGTGTGGTCGACGATGACCGCCTCGCCGCCGTTGAGCTCGTTGGCCCCGCAGATGAAGGTGCCGTCGGTGTCGGTGAGCTGGACGTACCAGGACACGTAGGGGTAGCGCGTATTGGGCGGGGTCCAGCCGTCCGAGGTCGTGCCCTCGACCGCGGTGCCCGCCGCCGTCAGGACGCAGGTGCCGAGGTTGCTGAAGGCGTCCTGGTTGAGCCCCAGGGCCACGTTCCAGTAGGCCTTGCCCGCGCCGGCGAGCTGCTCGCCGCCCCGGAAGATCGAGGCCTGGAAGATGAGGTCGGTCGTGTTGGTCGGCCCCGGGAAGGGCGGGTTGAGGTTGCCGGGGCCGCCCGCCACGTCGGTGAAGTAGGGGCCGCCGCCGTCGCAGACGATCGTGGTCGGGTCGAGCAGCAGGATGGTCGACGCGCCGGGCCCGGCCGTGCACGCGAAGCCGATGACCGCGGTCAGGTCGCGCGCGCCGGTGAGGGGGTTGGTCAGCAGGTGCAGGTCGCCGGCGGTGTTGGCGTCGACGCAGTCCGCCTTGGCGGAGCAGAAGATGTCGGTGAACTCGACGCTGATGTCGAAGAAGCCCTGGGTCGCCGCGCGCGCCACGGTCAGGTTGAACTCGACCGGCGTGTCGACGTTCTCGACGCAGTCGACGTCGAGCTCGATGGGGCTCCCGGCGGGCGCCGGGTTCATGTAGTCGACGCCGTCGACGAGGGTGCCGCTCGCCGTCTGGAGCGCGTCGAGGGTGAGCCGCACGGTGTTGGTGCCGGCGTCGGCGTCGCAGGTCCCGACGTAGCTGAGGCTCCCGGCCCCGTCGCCGTAGGCGCTCGACGTGACCGCCTTGGTCCACACCGTCTGGGCGCCCGCGACGACCTCGAGGGTATAGGTCGCGTCGCTGATCCCGGGCAGGGACAGCGGCGCCACGTTCACCGCGACGTGCCCGGTCGGGCCCGCGTCCCCGGGGTCGGCGCCGGTGCACGCGACGATCGCCGTGGAAGCGACCCAACCGACCCAATGACCGCGGCTCACGAAGTTGCGCATATCGCGAACGTAGCAGGTTTCCCGCGGTGCACCAACGGGAGTGTCGAGACCGATTGTCGCGCTTCCACCGTTGGACCGGCGTGGGATGGCGGCGGCTGGACCCGGCCGTCGTGCGTGTGTATCCATCCCCCTCATCCAGGAGGCACCCATGCGACTCTTCCTCGCGACGCTGGCGGCGACCGGCGTCTTCGTCTCGACGGCCCACGCGACCGACGTCCTCGTCTGGGAGCAGCACGAGAAGGGCCACCGGACCTTCTGGGTCACGGTGGACGGCGACGGCGCCAAGGTCGTCGCCACCCGCGACGAGGCCGTGACGGCGCCCGACGGCGAGCACCTCGTGGCGCTCCGGCCGAAGACCGTCCAGCGCACCGTCGTCCCGTGCGAAGCGCTCGAGGAAGAGGAGCCGACCGCGGAGGCGCACACCTCCAAGATCGACTGGCCGGGCCTCGCCGCGGTGCCCCTCGACGGCGGCGCCGAGTGGTGGCTGGTCGACCCCAACCCCAGCAGCGACAGCGACCAGATCTGGGGCGACACCTGGAACGAGGCGATCACCCTGACCGGCGGGGCCGGGCCGCTCGTCATGTTCTACCACGCCCACTCCGGCTACTCCTGCGGCGCCCACGGCTTCGTGGAGGACAACGCCGTCACCGTCGATCTGACGAAGAAGGAGGGGGTCGCCCCGGGCGACCTCCTCGTCGACGCCCGAAAGACCGGCGCCAAGCCCACCGCGGCGCTCTTCGAGCGCGCGACCAAGGAGGGCTGCGTCGACGTCGGCGACGAGTCGTTCATCTACCTCGACGGCCTCACCATCGGCGCCGGGAAGGGCGAGCTCGTGGCGTCGCTCACCTACATCTACCCCACCGAGGCCGAGTGGGCCTTCAACTGCACCCTCGACGAGGAGGCGACCATCGGCTGGGACGAGGTGGTGCCCGCGCTGCGCCCGAGCCGGGACGTCGCGCGCGCGGTGGCCGCGGCGAAGGTCGGCGGGACGGTCGGCTGGTCGCTGGTGACGCTGAGCGGGACGGCCCGGGACGAGGCGCTGAAGCGCTTCGGCACCGCGGCGCCAGCGGCCCCCAAGCGGAACCGGGCGACGGCCGAGGCCCAGAAGCTCATCGAGCAGGGGCGCAAGCTCACCAAGAGCAAGGACTACGCCCAGGCGATCGCCGCCTTCGACGCGGCCATCGCGAAGGACCGCGACGCGGCGCGCGCCTGGTCGGGGCGCGGCTACGCGCGGATGCTCGCGGGCCAGCTCCTCGAGGCGTCGCGCGACTTCGACCACGCCCTCGGCCTCGACGAGACGGCCGAATTCCAGGGCGCGGTCTGGTACAACATCGGGCAGATCGCCGAGCAGCGCGGCAAGCCCAACGAGGCGCGCGCGGCCTACCAGCGCTCGCTCAAGGTCCGCCCCTCGAAGGCGGTGAAGAAGGCGCTCGACAAGCTGAAGCGCTGACCCGGGCGCGCGACGAAAAGCCTTCCGTCGAGCCGGGCGGCCAGCCATGATGGCCGCCGGCTCGACACGGGGGCGATATGAGAGCGCTAGCTTCGTGGGTGGTGGGGATCGCGTTCCTCGGCGCGTGTGACAGCTCGGGCGGCACCGCCGGGACGACGCAGGACGCGGTCGTGGGCGAGGACACGGCGGCGGACACGATCTCCGGCGACGACACCGCCGTGGCCGACGACACCGCCGTGGTCGACGACACCGCCGTGGCTGACGACACCGTCGCGGACACCGCCGGCGACGACACGGTCGCGCCCCCGAGCTGCCCCGAAGGCGCGATCACGGTCTACCTCTACGAGGACGGCAACGGCGCCTCGTCGAGCTGGTACAACCAGCCCCAGGGCGCCGACGACGTGCCCCTGACCGGCGTCAGCGTGCGCCTGCTCGGCGCCGGCGGCGAGGCCCTCGACGCCCTCGACTGCGGACCCGGGCGCTACGGCTTCGTCGACGTGAGCGCCGGCTGGCACCAGCTCGCGGTCGACCTCGACCGCGAGTCCACCTCGAACAACTTCGGGAGGCGGCTGCCCGAGGCGATCGCCAGCGGCGCGGTCGAGATGCTCACCTTCGGCGACAGCATCCCCCACTACGGCCCCGAGCCGTGGTTCCCCGAGCAGCTGACGACGATGATGACGCCGCTCGCCGACGTCGACGACATCAACGTGGCGATCCCCGGCTCGCAGACCGTCGACTGGCTGCCCGGCACCTCGAACTTCAACAATCGCATCGCCCCGCACCTCGCGACCGCCGACGTCATCGTCTTCTCCCTCGGCGGCAACGACCTGATGGACCTCGCCTTCGAGGCCAACATCTCCACCATCGACGAGGCCCTCGCGCTCCTCGACGACCTCGACGCCGAGCTCGCCGTGATCGAAGCGAACCTCGTCACCCTCTACAGCGCGCTGCGGGCCGCCGCGCCGGACGCCGACATCCTGTGGTTCGTCTACCCCAACTACGCGATGAGCGATCAGTGGGCGCAATACATCGGCAGCTACCAGGACCTGGCCGCCTCGCTCATGGACGGCAAGCTCGCCGAGGTGCGCGACCGCATGGCCGAGAACGACGGCCTGATGCTCGCCGACATGCAGGGCTCCCTCGACAAGCCCGCCCTCGACGCCTTCCTGTGGGACGAGCTGCACCTCAACGTCGCCGGCAGCCACTACTACGCCGAGGAGGTCTTCATGACCCTCGGCGGCGTCTTCGTGGACCCGACGGCGCCGCGCGGCCTCACGCGCATGATGGGCTTCGCCCCCTGAGGCGCGCCCAGACCCAACCGCCGCGCCGCGCGTCGTAGGCAAGCGCCGCGCGGCTCGACGCGATAGAGTGGGCGGCGCCGACCGGAGGAGCCGCCGTGACTCGACCGCTACGCCTGACCCTCGCCGCCGCGCTCGCGCTGACCCTGGGCGCGTGCTCGAAGCCCGGGATGGACGCGCCGCCGCCGACCCCACCCAGCGGGGACGGCGCGCCGATGGAGAAGGCGCCCCCCGCGGCCGCCGACGCCGCGACGACG
>SBGO01000435.1 GCA_006226565.1 Deltaproteobacteria bacterium
CCCTCCCCGACCGCGGCCCGGGTGCGCGCGAGCAGCCGCTCCGCGCGGCGCCCGACCCGACGCCGCGTCCACGCGCCGTGCACGCTGAGCTCGCGCGCGATCGCGGCGGGATCGGCCTCGATGACCGCGCGCTCGAGGACCTTCAAGAGGAGACGGCGAGACATGGCCTCCGGGTATACGATCAACGGTGCCCTCGGGCCAGGGTCCCCCCGGCGCGAAATGCGTGCTATCTCCTGCACAACGACGCCCGGAGGCCCGCATGCAGCGCCGTCTCATCCTGATGCGCCACGCCAAGAGCGCGTGGGACAGCGACGCCGAGCGCGATCACGATCGCCCCCTGGCGAAGCGCGGCAAACGCGACGCCGCGCGGATCGCGCGCGAGCTGCAGACCCTCGGCTGGCTGCCCGATCACGTCTACACCTCGACCGCACGCCGCGCCCGGCAGACGTGGAAGCGCATGATGCGCGCCCTCGAGGACGCCGCGGAGGACATCGGGATCACCCGCCTCGAGTCCCTCTACATGGCGGGCCTGCCGACGATCCGTGACGAGGCCTCCGACTGGCCCGCCGAGCACACGACCGTCCTCGTCCTGGGCCACAACCCCGGCTGGGAGGAGGCGCTCCACGCCCTGACCGGCAGCGACGAGGCGATGACGACCGGCAACGCCGCGCTGCTCGTCGGCGAAGGCGCCACCTGGGCCGCCGCCCTCGCCCACCCGTGGCGCCGCGTCGCGCTGCTCAGGCCGCGCGAGCTGGCCGAGGACTGAGCGCGACGGATCGGCCGATCTGTGTGCGCGGAGGTTGCCTTATCCCCGTTCTCAGCGGCACGCTTTCGTGTACCCTCCACTCGCCGCGCAACCCCGGGGAGGCGTCATGTCCGAGTCGATTACCGCGTTGTTGGTGCCCGTCGACGGCTCCGAGGGGAGCGCCCGCGGCGCGCGCTACGCCGCCGAGCTGGCGGACCTCGCCGGGGCCACCGTGACGCTGCTCCACATCCTGCCGGCGGCGGACGACTACGACGCCGCGGAGGACCTCCTCGACGCCCGGCGCGGGCCGTTCGCGGTCGCCTGCGACGCCATGGGGCGCTCGGTGGACGAGGTGGACCACCGCATCGCCTACGGCGAGCCGGTCGCCGCGATCATGCGGACGGCGCGCGAGGTCGAGGCGGATCTCATCGTGCTCGGCAGCCGCGGCCTCACCCCGGACGAAGACGGGTGGAGCGCGAGCGTCAGCCGACGGATCCTGTCTCAGGCAGCGTGCCCGGTGCTCGTGGTGCCGAACTGACGCCAACCGGGCTCACGGCCGCGCGTGACGATCGCGCGCCGTGCGCCGGACGCCAGCTCCGAGCCTCGGAGCGACGATGTACGGTGTGCGTGGCGCGGGCGCGACGCCGGGCGCCGCGTCCCGCGCGTCAGCGCACGGATCAGGCCGTCGCGGAGGGCGGCAGCATCCCGTCGAGCAGCCGCTCGAGCGCCATCGTGTGGGCGCAGTACTTGTGGGTCTCGAAGTAATGGCAGTCACAGTGCCAGGCGGCGCCGTCCCAGGAGACCTGGTGCTCGGCGTTGGTGCCGTGGAACTGGACGGCGAGCGAGTTGAACAGGAAGCGCGAGCGATCCTCGGCGTACTCGCGCGCCTTCTGGATCTTGCTGATGATCGACGTGTCCATCGGCTCGTCTCCTCCTCGTTGGGGGGCGGTCCGGAGTCTAGCACTACGGCCCCCGGAGGCGAAGCCGAGAACGGGCCGATCCGACCGGTTCCGTCGGACGCCGCCGGAACCCTTTGCTTTCGTCGGAGGGCTGGATTCGATCGGCGCGCGGAGGCACGATTCAGGCGGGCTTGCCGCGATCGTTCACAGCGCTGTGCGAACCGCGCTCGGCAGGCTTGACGCGGTGCATCAAGTGACTCATAACCGAGTCACTGACCTGCTCGAGCAGCCACGCTCGGTCGGCGTCGTGAGTTGCGCGACGCCGGTCGCGTTGTCCTCGGGGCGGGGTCCCGAGGTGAAACGTGATCGTGACGTCCGAAGCCGAGCAGGAGATCGTCGACGCGATGAAGACGCTCAACTTCACGTTGAGCGACGCTCGCGCCTACATCGCGCTGTTGAAGGAGCACCCGGCGACCGGCTACGAGCTCGCCGCGCGGTCCGGGGTACCCAGGTCGGCGATCTACACGGTGCTGCGGCGGCTCGTCGGGCTCGGGCTGATCAACGAGATCCAGCAGAACCCGGCGCGCTTCCTGCCGCTCCCTCCGGAGAAGCTCTTCGAGCTCCTCGAGTCGCGCTTCACGCGCAGCCTCGACTCGCTCAAGACGGCGATGTCGAAGCTCGAGCGGCCGACGACCGACGCGACGACGTGGACCCTCATCGGCTACAGCGGGCTCCTCGAGCAGGCCGAGACGCTCATCCGCAACGCCAGGCGGAGCGTCCACATCTCGGTCTGGCGGCGCGAGGTGATGGCGCTCCAGCCGGCGCTCGAGCGTGCGGCGGCGCGCGGCATCGACGTGGTCGTCTTCTCCTTCACCCAGGTCCCCGAGACCCTGGGCGAGGTGCTGAGCTACGACATCGGCGAGGCCGAGCTCGAGGCCCACTGGCAGCACAAGCTCATCCTCATCTGCGATCACGAGAAGCTCCTCGTCGGCGAGGCCGAGCCGACCGAGCACAACCGCTCGGTGGTGACCGACGAGCCGACCCTGGTCGAGATGGCGGTGTCGAACCTCGTCCTCGACATCACGCTCTTCGGCGAGCGCAAGCACCACGACGTGAGCGCCATCGTCGGCCGCCTGACCGAGCTCCTCGCGCCGGTGGACGACCTCGTCCTCGGCGGGCTCTCGGGCGGCACGCCGGGCCGGACCGCCGCCAGCTGAGGGGCGCGCCCCGCTAGTCGATCCGATAGCCGACGCCGTGCACCGTCTTGATGAGGGCGGGGTTCTTCGGATCGTCCTCGACCCGCTTGCGGAGCTTCGAGATGTGCTGGTCGATGGTGCGGCTGTTGGGCAGGTAGCTCATCCCCCAGCACTCGTTGAAGAGCATCTCGCGCGTGACCACGCGGCCGCGCTCGCGGTGGAGGAGCTTGAGGATGCGCACGTCGCGCAGGCTCAGCTCGATCATCGCGTCGCCCTTCTTCGCGCGGAGCTCCCGCGGGTAGACGACCAGGCCGTCGATCTCCAAGACCTCCTCGCCCGGCTGCTCGCCGCGTGAGGCGTAGGCGCGGCGCGTGACCGCGCGGATCCGGGCGATCACCTCGCGCACGCCGAAGGGCTTCGGGATGAAGTCGTCCGCGCCGAGCTCGAGCCCGAGGACGCGGTCGATCTCCTCGGACTTGGCGCTGATGAAGATGACCGGCATCTCCGGGCGGCGCCGCTGGTAGTCGCGGCAGACGTCGTAGCCGTTGACCTCGGGCATCATGATGTCGAGGAGCGCGAAGTCGGGCTGCTCGGGGTCGAGCAGGTCGAGGGCGTCGCGCCCGTTGGCGGCCTCGACGACGTCGTAGCCCTCGGCCTCGAGGACCTCCTTCAGGCCGCGGCGGATGTGGGCGTCGTCTTCGGCGATGAGCACCTTCATGGTCCGTCTTCTCCTCGGGCGGGCGGCGTGTGGAGGGTGAGCGCGAAGCACGCGCCGCGCGCCGCGTCCACGAGGCGCAGATCGCCGCCGTGGAGGCGCGCGAGCTGGCGCGCGATGTCGAGGCCGATGCCGGTGCCGGCGGCGCCGTCGCTCAGCTTGTCGCTCAGCCGGCGGAACGGCAGGAACACGTCCTCGCGGCTCGCGGCGGGGATGCCCGGCCCCTGATCGGCGACCGTCACGGTCGAGACGTCGCCGTCGCGCCGGGTCGTCACGCGCACCTCGCCCCCGGTGCGCGCGTACTTCTCGACGTTGGACAGGAGGTTCGCCAGGATCTGCTCGACGGCGTCGGCGTCGACGAGCACGCGGTCGGCGGCGTCGAGGTCGAGGACCACGGTGACGCCCGCCTGGTCGAGCGACGGCGCGAAGGTCGCGCGCACCGCCCGCACGACGTCGTCGAGGACGCGCGGGCGCGGGCGGACGGCGAGGCGCCCCTCCTGCCCGCGGGCGAAGGTGAGGACGTTGGCGATGAGGCGGCTCAGGCGCTGGCTCTCGCCGGTGATGACCTTGAGGTGGCGCGCCGCCGGGTCGCCGGCGTCGGCGTCGGGATCCTCGGGGTCGACGTCGAGCTCCTCCGCGAGCAGCTCCGCGTAGAGGCGGATGTTCGTCAGCGGCGTCTTGAGCTCGTGGGAGACCTGGTTGACGAAGGAGACCCGCTGGGCGGCGAGCTGCATCTCGCGCGTGCGGACGCGGTAGAGGTAGATGGCGAGGGCGACGAGCGCCAGGGCGACCGCGAGGAGGGCCGCGCCGAGGTTGAAGGTGAGGCCGCCGGTGAGCCCGGTCGGCAGCGCGCTCTCGGGGCTGTAGTCGCGCAGGCTCCAGGCGGCGAGCGGCGGGCTCAGGGCCAGCGCGGCCCGCGGCGCCTCGCCCGCCGGGGGCTCGTAGGGGCCCCACTGATAGATCGGCTCGCCGCTCTCGTCGGCGAGCACGACGCGGCTCTCCGGCCGGCCGGGGGCCTCGCCATCGACCGTCGTGGCCGGCAGGTGCGCGATGACGTCGCTCATCACGGCGATGCGCGACAGCTCCACGGCGACGACGCGGTCACCCTCGGCGCGCCACAGGAGGAGGTTGAGGCCGCCCCCGTAGAAGTAGCCGTACCAGGCGTGGTCGACGCCGGGCCGCTCCCCGGCGCGGTTGACCGCGACCGCCGCCTGGAGGGCGTCCCCGTCCCAGACCGTGCGGGTGCGGTCGAGGAGCGCCTGCTCGCGGGCGCTCATGGGCGCGCCGAGGGGCGGGTAGAGGACCCGCCCCTCGAGGTCGACGACGAGGACCTCCGCGCCCCCGCCGTCGCCGGCGAGGAAGGCGCGGATGGCGTCGGTGCCGGTGGGGACGGCGGCGGCCAGCTTCAGGAGGGCGCGCTCGCGGGCGTCCATGAGCTGCGCGATCGAGGCGTCGACCTCGCGCAGGCGATCGATCAGCAGCGCCTTCACCTGGTGGCTGGCGAGCACCTCCTGCTGGCCGACGACGCGCGCGCCGAGCCAGGTCAGCGCGCCCACCGGGACCACCACCATCACGGCGAGGAGCGCGACCAGCCGACGCGACGAGGCGCCGACGCCGGAGCGAGCGACCTTCACGCCGACGCCGCCCCGACCGTCAAAAGTTCACCCCGTCGTAGTCCGGCGCGAAGTTGTCGTAGCGCATCGCCTTGCGGGTCTTGTTCCAATCGCCCGGGTCCTCGACGCGCTCGGCGTTGTCGGCGTTCTTCTTGCCGAGGCGCCGGAGCCGCGTGGAGTCGAGGCGGACGGCCTCCTGGTCGAGCCACGCCTGGTTCTTGCGCAGGACCTCCTGGGCCTCGCGGACCTTGCCCTCGTCGCGGAGCTGGACGGCGAGCCGGCTCTTGTCGACGGCGAGGCGCTCGACGACGGCGACCATGACGTCGCGGTCGAGGCTGCGCTCGATCGCGGCGTGATCGCTCGTGAAGGTCGCGGCGACCGAGGTCTCGACGCGGTCGACGGCGCGGGTCAGCACGTCGTGGTAGCTCACCTCGATGCGGGCGATGGGGTGGGTCGTGCCGGCGCTCCGCGGCGAGACCTCGAGCTCGACCACGAGCTGCTCCTTCTCGCCGCCGTAGATCTGGGCGAGCGTCGTGGTGAGCGTCTGCCCGATGATGTCGGCGTCGAAGCCCAGCGCGCGGACCGGGCGCACGCCCTCGGCGAAGGTCACCTTGACCACCGCCTCCTGGGCGACGATGGAGGCCAGGCCGCCGAAGCCCTCGGCGAAGAGCCGCGCGAGCTGCGACGGATCCTCGACGAAGAAGTGGTTGCCGCCGCTCCGGCGCGCGAGGGCGACCATCAGGTCCTCGTTGTAGTCGAGCCCCATGCCGATGGTGGTGACGCCGACGCCCTCGCGGCGGAGGGACTCGCCGAGGCTGGCGAGCGCGCCCGGCGACTGCGGGCCGACGTTGGCCTGCCCGTCGGAGAGCAGGATGACGCGGTCGATGGTCTTGGCGTCCTTGAACTTGCGGACCTCGGCGGCGCCCTTGCTGGTGCCGGCGAAGAGCGCCGTCATGCCGCCGGCGCGGAGGCGATCGATGCCGCGCAGGATGGTGGCGCGGTCGCTGGCGCGGGTCGCCGGGACGAGCACCTCGACGGTGCTGTCGTAGGCGACGACGCTGACGATGTCGCGCTCGTCGAGGCGATCGAGGGCGGCGCGGGCGGCGGCCTTGGCGTACTCGATCTTCTTGCCCTGCATCGAGCCGGACTTGTCGATGACGATGGCGACGTTCATCGGCGGGCGCGTGGCGGCCTCGCCGAGCCCCTCCTGGCCGCGCAGGGCGACGCGGAGGTAGGCGGTGTGCTTGGTGTCGGCGGGCAGCGTGCCGTGGTCGAGCCCGGCCTGGACGGTGACGTGTTGCGCGCTGGCGCGGGTCGGCATCGCGCAGGCGCCGAGGCCGACGATGGCGCCGAGGACGAGAGCGAGCGGGCGAGGGAGTGCGGGCATGGTGGTCCTCCGGTGACCGGTACGCCCCGAGCGTAGAGGGTCAGACGCGGCGCGTGGTCAGCCGGCGGTGACGAGATTGTGAAAGAATTGTCTCGTCGTCAAAGCGTCGATGGCGGGCGGCCGAGGAGGGCACGATGACGCGCGGGCTGACGGTGATGATGGCGATGGCGGCGATGGCGACGGCGGCCGCGGGCTGCAGCCGCACGCTCGTGCGCGGCGAGGTGGTCTACCGCTTCGCGTGGAGCCCCGACGACGGGCCGGACGTCGAGCTGACCGCCCTCGAGGGGTCGGAGACCATCTCAGCGTTCTACGCGAGCGCGGACGAGGCGTCGTGCGATCCCGCGGTCGCCACCGCGGCGACGATGGAGATCGAGGGCGGGCTCCAGGCCTTCACGAAGGCCCACCTCGGACACGTCGCGTGGACCGGCGCGTGGGCGGCGCCGGCCGCGGTCGAGCCGCTCGACGTCGGCTCGACCACCCAGGCGTCCTTCGCGCAGCCGAGCACGGCCACGGACCCGACCCTGAGCCTGACGGGCGCGGTCGGCGACGGCTCGGCGGCGCTCACGGTGACCGTCGCGGTCGAGACCTGGTGCGGCGAGGTCTGGAAGTAGTCAGACCGCGGGCAGCTCGTGGGGGTCGTGGGCCGAGAAGATGGTGACCTCGGGGGCCTCGCGGGCGAGGACGCGGAGGCGCGCCTGGTTCACGAGCCGCGCCCGGCGGTCGACGTTGGTCACGCCCTGAAAGGCCCGCAGCAGCAGCGGGCAGCGGGACGGATCGCCGTGGACCTCGCTGTGGTCGAAGTAGGCGTCGCCGGCGTGGAGCACGGCGCCGCCGGCGGTCTCGACGACCACGGCGGTGTGCCCGCGGCTGTGGCCGTGGAGCGGCACCAGCAGGATCTCGGGGGGGAGGCCGTCGAGCTGGCGGACGGCCTCGAAGCCGCGCCACGCGTCGCCAGCGTCGGCGTAGTGGTGGAAGTCGACCCCGTGGGCCCACATCGCCGGGACGTAGCGGCCGCGGGAGCGCCAGTCGGGGTGGCGCACTGCGGCGGCGTACTCGCGGGTGTGGACGTGGACGGCCGCGCGCGGGAAGTCGGAGAGACCGCCGGCGTGGTCGAGGTCCATGTGGGTCAGGACGATGTGGCGGACGTCGCGCGGGGCGAAGCCGAGGGCGCGGAGCTGGTGGGCCGCCGCGGCGTGCGGGTCGCGCACCGGGCGCGTGACGCGCGTGAAGAGGCGGCCGAGGCGGAGCTCGGGCTGCTCGAGGTCGAGGGTGCCGAGGCCGGCGTCCACGAGGACCAGGCCGTCGCGGGGCGTCTCGACGAGGAGGACGTGGCAGACCAGGGGGCGCCCGAGGCCGACCGGGTGCATCGTCCCGCAGCTCAGGTGATGGATACGCATGGCCTTCTGGTCATGCCGTGGTCGCGAGGCTCGCGCAAGCCCACCGCGGCGGCAGCGGCGTCGGCGAGACGAGCAGGACGCCGAGGGCGACCTCCGCCCGCACCGGGTCGTTGATGGGGAGGGCCCCGGCGCGGAGGCGGCCGTCGGGCGCGCGCTCGAGCGGATGCGCGGCGGCGAGCGCGGCCCACAGGGCGGGGAAGTCGGCGTGTCCCTCCAGGCGGACGTCGCGGCGGCCGAGGAGGCG
>SBGO01000527.1 GCA_006226565.1 Deltaproteobacteria bacterium
GCACGCCGGCGCCTGGGGCGAGATCGAGCCGGTGCTGCTGCCCACCGCGCGCGCCCTCGCCGCCCGGGACCTCGACGGCGCCCGCGCGGCGCTCGAGCGCGCCCAGGCCGCCCTCGGCTATCCCTGGATGGAGCGCCTCGTCGCCGCCCTGGAGGCCGCCGCCAGGACGCCCTGAGCAGGCACCTCGCTCGCACGAAGGCCCGACTGAGCGTACGCTCGACCCACAGCCGAGACGTCACGGGAATCCAGCGCGCGAGCCCTCGCGCACCTGCGCCGTCTGCGGGCCCTGGAGGGCGTGATGACCCACAGACTCGTGTGCGTCGTGTGCATCCTGTCGGCGGTGACGACCGGCGCCGGCTGCGCGGACGATGGGGGCGAATCGATCGCCACCGACACCGCCGACGCCACCGACACCACCGACACCACCGACCACGACGTACCCGACGTCGTCGACACGGGGGACACCCGCGACGCGCCGGACAGCGTGGCCCCGGAGGACACGTCCCCCCCGCGGGAGCACGGGCTCGAGGAGCGCGTGGTCAACACCACCTGCCGCGTCGATGGAGCGCCGCCCCTGGCGATCGTTCCCGTGGCCATCGAGCCCGCCTTCCCGTCCCTCGACGCCCCGGGCGCCCGGGCGCTCACCCCGGCCCCGGCCAGCGGGCGCCTCGCCCTCGCCGATCGCGACGGGCACGTCCGCACCTTCGAGGCCGCGGGAGACGGCGGTGACGCCGAGACGACCCTCGATCTGAGCGCCAGCTGCGCGCCCGACGGCCTCCGCGGCGCGGCGCTCCGACCCGACGGCCGAGCGCTCGTCGTCGCCTTCGTCCCCAACGGCGCCCCCACGCGGCTCGTCATCGCCCGCTTCCCGATCGATCCGACGAGCGGCCTCGCGGCCGTGGAGGGCCGCGAAGATCTGCTCACCGTCGCCCTGAGCGACGCGACCCGGGCCGGCGGAGCGTTGGCGTTCCTCTTCGACGGGACGCTCGTCGTCGCGGTCGGCGACGGCGGCGACCCGGCGGCGCCCCTCGACCCGACCTCGCTCCTCGGCAAGGCGCTCCGCCTCGACGTCAGCGGCCCGGCCGGGAGCGGCGCGGCCATCCCCGACGACAACCCCTTCGTCGCGCGGGAGGGCGTCCGCCCCGAGGTCCTCGCCAGCGGCCTCGGCGCCCCGACCAGCTGCGCGGTCGACCGCGTCGTCGGTCGCCTCTGGTGCGCGGACGCCGGCGGCGCCAGCAAAGGCACCCTCCTCATCGTCGCCCCCGCCAAGGAGCCCGACGCGCCGCTCTCCCCCCTCGTCGCCTCGGCCCCCGCCGGCGCGCTCGCCGCCGGCTGCGGCGTCGTGGTCGGCACGACGTCGCGCGACACCACCCTCCCCGACATCCAGGGCGCGGTCGTCTACGGCGACACCTGCTCCCCGGTCCTGCGCGCGTTCCGCTTCGACGGCGCGCTCGTCCGCTCGGACGAGATCATCGCCACCCTGCCGGCCCCGCTGCGCGCGCTCGGCGAGGACGCCGACGGCCACCAGCTCGCGGTGGACGCCGACGGTGCGGTCCACCGCCTCGTCCGCCCGGCCACGGCGCCGCCCGAGTTCCCGGCCACGGTCAGCGCGACCGGCTGCTTCGAGCTCCCGTCGGGCGCGCCGGCGCCCTCGCTGGTGCCCTACGAGGTGCTCGCGCCGCTGTGGTCGGACGGCGCCATCAAGCGCCGCTACATCGCCCTGCCGGGAGAGGCGACCATCGGCTTCACCGAGGTCGGCGCGTGGACCTTCCCCGACGGCACCCTCCTCGCGAAGGAGTTCCTGCTCGACGACGACCAGGACCCGGCGACCGCCCCCGTCCTCATGGAGACCCGCTTCCTGAAGAAGGACTCCGACACCGCGTGGGAGGGCTACAGCTACATGTGGGACCGCGAGCGGCGCGACGCCTTCCTGCTCGAGGGCGCCGAGATCGGCACCTACCCGATGGCCCCCGGCGCGGTCGACGACGGCGGCGCGAGCGTCCACCTCCACACCTTCCCGAGCCGCTCCCAATGCCTCCTGTGCCACAACGCGGGCGCGGGGCGCGCGCTCGGTCCGCAGACCGGCCGCATGAACACCGAGCACGACTACGACGGCTTCGTCGAAAACCAGCTCGCGGCGATGGACCACATCGGGCTCTTCGGCGACCCGCTGCCCGCCTCGCCCGAGGACCTCCCGCGCTTCCCCGATCCCCGCGACGAGTCAGCCCCCCTCGAGGGCCGGGCACGCGCCTGGCTCTACGCCAACTGCGCCCACTGTCACACGCCCGGAGGCTCGACCCCGGTCGCCGTCGATCTGCGCTACGAGACGCCCCTCGCGGACACGCACACCTGCGGCCTCACCCCGAAGTACCGGCTCTCCCAGCTCCCGGACGCGTCGATCATCACGCCCGGAGACGCCGATGGGAGCGAGCTCTTCTTCCGGCTCGCGCGGCGCGACGGGAACCAGATGCCGCCGATCGCCACCCTCATCCTCGACGACCCCGGTGTCGACGTGGTCCGCCGCTGGATCGACGGGCTCGGCGAGTGCCCGCCGCCGGCCCCTTGACCGGCGACGGGCATCGTCACGCCTGGGATCAGAACGACGTCATCACGCACGCGGAGGTCGGCGACTCCGCATCGCACTTGTTCGTGGTGCCGTTGCAGGTCTGGCACGCGTCACAGTCCGCGTCCTCCTGACAGGCCTTGCCCACGCACTCCTTGGTCGGCGCGCCGGCCACGGTGACGTCGGCGCAGGTCTCGCCGTCGGCGCAGTCGTCGGCGGTCGCGCAGTAGCGCGCCGGCGCCTGGTGCGGCGAGTCGCCGCCGACGAGGTCGCTGTCCTGCAGGAACGCGAGGTAGAGGTAGACCGCCTCCTTGTCGTACACCGACATGTTGCGGAACTCCGCCGGCATCGGCCAGCCGAGCACATGGGGCTCGCCCTTGCTGAACGACAGGCCGGTGACGAGCGTCTGGACGAACCCTGCGAAGGGCAGGGTGAAGCCGTGGTCGTAGCCCACCAGGTTCGCGCTCATCGTGCGGACCTGGCCGATGATCGGCTGGAGCGGCGGCGGGACCGCGAACGCCTGGCCGCCGGCGAGGAACTGCGAGGTGTTGATCTTCAGGGTCGCCAGGTCCCGGGAGCTCGGCGTGTGGCACTCGCTGCAGAGCCCGGGCCCGTTCACGATGTAGCTGCCGCGACCGTAGAGCGCCTGGTAGTCCGGCGGCAGCGACGCGACGAGGGCGTCGTCCGCCAACGGCGAGATGGCGAGGCCGCGCAGCACCTCGTCGAGGTCGTAGGGCTCGGCGGCCAGGCTCGTCGGGTGGCCCAGGGCCGGGTCGAAGGCCGCCGGGAGCGGTCGCTCGACGTCCCCGTCGCCGAACATCGGCACGTCGTCATCGAACGGGGACGGCCCATAGGCGGCGGGCGGGATCTGCGGCTTCACGTCCGCCTGGACGGCGTTGCTGACCGCCGGGATCCGCCGCAGGTAGCGGTAGAGGTCGCGGAGGTCGCGGTCGGTCATCCAGCGGAGCTGGGCCCACGGCATCACGACGAGGGTCGTCTGCCCGGTCGGGTCGGTGTGGTCGATGCCCCGCCGCAGCGCCGCGACGAACTGGTCCTCGGTCAGCTTGAGCCCGGTCGTCGGGTCCGGGGTCAGGTTGCGCGTGAAGACGTGCCCGTCGACCGTGTTGTCCCCATCCTGGAAGGGCCCGATCGGGAAGTCGTTGTTCCCCGCGAGGAAGCCGGCCTGGCTGGAGTGGCAGCCGGTGCAGTCCGCGACCGCGTTCAGGAGGTAGGAGCCGCGCCCGACGCTCTCGACGGCGTCGCCGTCGAGCCCGCTCAGGTCGACCGGCACCGGGGAGATCTCGAGCCCGTAGCGCGCCTTGGTGGACAGGACGATGGTGTCACCGGGATCCCCCTTGTCACCCTGGAGGCCCTGCTCGCCCTGGAGGCCCTGCTCGCCCTGAAGGCCCTGCTCGCCCTGAGGGCCCTGCTCGCCCTGGAGGCCCTGCTCGCCTTGCGCGCCCTGAATACCCTGTTCGCCCTCGGCGCCATCGGCGCCCGTGCAGGCGATCAGCGCCGAGGCTGCACAGAGGCACATCACGACATAGAGCTGCGTTCGCATGGAGTCGTCCCCACTGCTGTAGGTTTTCGGTTCTGAGAATACGCGGAATCCTCAGAATGGAGCACGGTTCTTGATGTAGATCAAATCGCAACACAGGGTTGTGCGCGCCCCCTGATTCCGCGCCGCACAGAGCGAGCCCGCGCCACCCTCTCCGCCGCGTCTTCGCCGCCCGTCTTGCGGTGTGGCTCGAGGGCGGCCCACCAGCGCCGCCGTCGCGGCCGCGCGGGACGCCTGAGCGATCTCCGTGATCACCTCGGGGGATGCCACATCACCGCCCCCGGGGTAGGCTTGCCGCAAGCCACATTCACATCGCGCTCGGCCCCGGGGTGGGTCCCGGTCGGAGGCACGCATGCGTGGAGGGCAGACGACCTGGAGGCGCACGCCAACGGCGGCGGGCTTGTCTGTGGCGTGCGCCGTGGCGCTCGGCTCGCTGTCGATGGGGTGTTCGGAGGAGACCTCGGCGGCGACGGACACCGCGCCCGAGGACACGGGGGGGCGCGACACCGCCTTGGTCGGTGTGACGTGGACCTGCCCGGCGAGCGTCGACGCGAGCGACCCGGGGTCGCCGCTCGAGGGGCTCGTCCAGCTCGGCCGCACCGAGCGCGTCCGAGTCGGCGAGTCGACCGACGACTACCTCTACAACGCGTCCGAGACGGTCAAGATCGGCGTGCGCCGCGCCTGGGGGGCGAGCGTCGTCTTCTTCGGCCAGGCCGACGGCGCCCCCGGGATGAACGAGACGAACGTCATCGACGGCCACGACACCGGGCGCGAGGTCCAGATCGCGCTCTACGACCGCGACCGCCTCCGCCAGGTGTGCGCCGCGACCGCCTCGTGCCGGTTCTCGGGCACCCCCTGCGCCGACTCCATCACCTATCTCGGCTGGAACCCCGTGCAGGGCGGCAACGAGTGCGGCGTGGGGAGCCCGGTCGAGAGCGCCACGGCCGACCCCGGCGCGCTCCGGGCGGTCGTGCACCCGCTCCACTGGAACCCGGACTGGGGCGCCACCACGTGCACCAACGACGGCTGCGCCGACCCGGACCTCGCGGTCCTCGGGGCCGACGTCCGCTACACCCAGCGCCTCCGGTTCGTGGCCGACGACGTCGTCGAGATGGACATGTTCGTCGAGAACCTCGCCGATCTCGACCACGCGGCGACCGAACAGGAGCTCCCCACGCTCTACGCGAGCTACGGGGCGTACGGGCCCAACCTCGACCAGATCCTCGACTCGACCGGCGCCGCGGTCGCCGTCGACATCCCCGCCAACGACGGCTTCTTCACGCGCAGCTTCACGAGCCCCGGGGGCTACGCGACCCTGCAGAACGCCGCGCACGACTACGGGGTCGGGATCTACTACGAGGGCTACCGCACGTCGTTTCAGGCCTGGCAGAAGGCCGGCATCTTCAACAACGTCCGCGCCAAGTGGTCCTTCGGCCTCCCCGCCTACGGCAGCGTGCGCTCCCGCGCCTATCTGCTGCTCGGCTCGCAGGCGACCATCGCGGAGCGGGTCGGGTGGCTCGACACGCACCTGGCCCCGTTCGGTGAGATCGAGACCCCGGCACCCGACGAGGCGCTGGGCGACAGCGTGACCGTGACGGGATGGGCCCTCGACAACCACGGCGTCACCGGCGTCTACGTCCGCGTGGACGGTCAGGTCGTCGATGGGAGCGAGCTCACGGTGCGACGGCCGGACATCTGCACGCGATGGCCGGGGTTCGGGATGTGCGCCAATCCCATCGGCTTCAGCGTGACCGTCCCCGTCTCCGACCTGCCCGCCTGCGCCCACCTGCTCGACGTCCGCGCCCACGACGCCGACGGGAACGCGCGCGTCATCGCCCGCCGTCGCGTCTTCACCGGCGCCACGGGGACGCGCTGACGCGCCGGGGCGGCGGGTGCTCGCCCGCGACGGGGCTCAGGGCGACGGGGCGAGGCGCGCGCGGAAGGTGCGCACGAGCTCGTCCACCATCGCCTCGCGCGAGTGGATGAGCGGGGCGTCGTCGGCGACCTCGACGAGGCCCTCGACCGTGAGCATGCCGATGACCGAGGTGTGGGCGAGGAAGGCGAGGCGGCGCCCATCGACGCCCTCCGGGACGCGCCCGGCCTCCTGATCGCGGCGGATGCGCTGCGCCACCGCGCCGTACATGCGGTCGTTGAACGGGCGGACGCGCTGGAGCATCTCGGGCGTGAAGCGCGGGGAGGTCGCGCCGCCGACCTGGGGCACGAGATAGGCGAGGCGCAGCTGGTCCTTCCGATCGCCGTAGTGCCCGCTCGACGAGCGGATGAGCGCCTCGAGCGCCGCCGCGCCGCTCGTCGTCGCGTCCACCGCGTCGCCGACCACCTCCGCGTGCGCGTGCAGGTCGCGGTAGACGATCTCGAAGACCAGCACCTCCTTGGAGGCGAAGTAGTAGTACAGCGCAGCCTTCGTGAGCTGCAGCTCGCGCGCCACGGCGGCCAGGGTGAACCCGGCCAGGCCCCGGTCGAGCAGCACCTGGCGGGCGGCGTCGAGGATCTCCTCGCGCGCCTGCTCCTGCCGCCGCTCCTTTCGTGTCATCAGCTCAGTCACAGCGAAATTCTACCACGGGTCATCAAGATTTACCCACGGTAGATTTTTTCTAACACAGGTCAACTTCTGGTGCTAAGGTGGCATGTATCGGACGGACAGGGAGGATTGAGGGATGAACCAGCGCGCATCGGATGGGATTCGGCTCTTCGCGTTCGGCACCGGGTGGGGCGTCCCCTTCGCCACCGCGGCGCCGTTTCCGCTCAAGCTCGCGGCGTGGCTGCGGATGGCGGACGTGCCCTTCGCGTGGGTCGAGGCCAACAACCCCGGCAAGGGGCCGAAGGGCAAGTCGCCGTGGATCGCGTACGGCGACGTCCGCATGGGCGACTCGACGCTGATCATCGAGCACCTCTCGGCGCGCTACGGCGTCGACCTGGACGCGCACCTCGACGCCGGTCAGCGCGCGCTCGCGACCTCTGTGCAGCGGATGCTCGAGGAGCACTACCACCAGTGCTTCGAGCACCAGCTCTTCTTCGGTCGCGGCGGCGCGGAGCGCCTCGCGGAGTTCGCGAAGGCGATGCCGATCCCGCTGCGCTGGCTCGTGCCGACCGTCCTCAAGCGCGCCTTCGGCAAGCAGCTCTACGCGCGCGGCATGGGTCGACACGCCGATGACGTCATCATCGCGCAGGGCAAGGCGGACCTCGACGCCCTCGCCGCGCTGCTCGGCGAGGGGCCCTACTTCTTCGGCGAGCGGCCGTCGACCCTCGACGCCTGCATCTTCGGCTTCCTCGGCGTGTCGCTCTACGTCGCGGGCGACAACCCGCTCTACCGTTACGCGGCCTCGCTGCCGCAGCTCGTGCGCTACACCGAGCGCCTGCGCGCCCAGCTCTTCCCCGAGTCGCTCGCGGTGCGCCCCGCGCTCGACGCGGGCGCGGAGACCCGTCGCTCCGAGGGGCGCGTCGCCGCGGCGGCGCAGCCTGCCAAAGCCGCGATGAGCGTGGCATGACCGTCGCGCCGAGACCGCACGGCTCCATCCCGGTGCTCTTCTCGGACCGGGGCTGCCCCTTTGCGCACCGCGTGCTCGCGCTCTTCGAGCACCTCGGCTGCCCGGTCGAGCGCCGCGAGTCGCTCGTCGGCGACCGGCCGGAGGGCCTCGAGCGCTACTCCGCGAGCGGGCGGATTCCGCTCCTCGTCCACGGGGAGCTCGTCCTGACCGAGTCGCGCGTGATCCTCGAGTACCTCACGGAGCGCTACGGCTTCGCCGACGCGCTGCCGCGGGACCTCGGCGACCGGGCCCTGCACCGCCACGCCATGGTGGTGGCCGACGAGCACCTCGTGCCGCGGCTCACCGGCAAGGCGAGCGGCGACGACGAGCGGCGCCTCGCCGACGCGCTCGACGCGCTCGAGGCCGCGACCGCGACCGCGCCTCCGAGGCCGAGCCTGCTCGCCCTGCACCTCGGTCCGCTGTGGCTCGCCTTCGGCTCCTGGCAGCCCTACGGGGCGGTGACCCGCGCGATCGAGGCGCGCCCCCAGCTGCGCGAGTGGCTCGACGGCGCCGCGCGCCTCGAGT
>SBGO01000646.1 GCA_006226565.1 Deltaproteobacteria bacterium
CCGAGGCGGCTCGCGACGCCCTCCGGACGCTGCGGCGACGGCGACGCCTCCGCGGCGTCCTGCCGCGCCCCGGCGCCTGGGGCGAGATGCTCGCGATCGTCTTCGTCGGGGCGATCCTCGGCTTCTTCCCCCTCTCCCTCATCGCCGCCGGGATCTACGCCGCCGCGACCGGCGACGAGGCGCCGTTCGCGGTCATCGCCGCCAGCGCCGCGACCCCGCCGGTCGTCCTCCTCTTCCTCGGCGCCGTGTGGCACGCCCGCGACCCCCGTCCGCGGGACTTCCGCGTCGGCCTCTTCCGGGACGTCGACGCCGTGTGGCCCGACGGCGACCGGCTCCGACCGCGCTTCCTCGAGCTCGCGACCGAGGTCTGGCGGCACCCCGAGCGGCCGCCGGACAGCGCCCACAACAGCTACGCGGCGCTCGCCCGCGACGGCGACGACGTCCACGCCATGATCGAGGCGATCGAGGCGGGCGCGAACGTCGCCGAGCTGGTCGCGCGGCGGGGCGGCCGCGGCCAGCGCAAGGCCGACGCGCTCACCCTCGACCAGCTCACGCAGCTCGGCGTCCTGCGCGTCTTCCTCGTGTCGGGCCTCGAGAGCACCTTCGAGGCGGTCCAGGCCCTCGACGCCCTCCCCGTCCGCGACCCGCGCGCCCGCGCCGTGGCGCTGCTCCGCGCGGCGATGAGCTGCGTCGACGCCAAGACCTGGGACGCCGCCGAGCGCCTCGCCGCCCGCGCCCTGGCCCTCGATCCGACCGCGGTGGACGCCCTCTAGCGCACGCGGCGCTTCGGCTCGGACAGCGCCTTGACGGCGGCCCGGACGGTGTCCTCGATCTCCGGACCGCGTAGCCCGTCGAGCGCGAAGACGGCCACCTCGAGGGCGCCGTCCTGGGTCAGCGTCACCTGCGTCGGGTGCGCCGCCGACGCCCAGTGGTGGGTGAAGGCCGCGAGCTCGACCGCCTCGGTGACCGCCGTCAGCGGCACCCCCGGCGGCGGCGCCAGCGTGAAGGCGTGGCGCACCGCCCCGACGTCGGCCGCCCGCCGGGTGAGGGTCGCCCGCGCGAGCTGGCTGTACGGGACGAGCACGTCGTCGCCTTGAGCGGTCGTGACCTCGAGCACGCGGTAGCCGAGCCGGTGGACGCGCCCGTCCACGTCGCCGACGACCACGCGGTCGCCGGGCCGGCAGGTGCGCCCGGCCTTGAAGAAGACCCCGTGCACGAGGTCCCGGATGGCCACCCACGAGATCCACAGCACCGCCACCACGACGAGCACCGCGAAGTACGGCGAGTACTGCGCCTCGCCCTGGAAGATCATCGGCACCGACGAGACGACGTAGGCCAGGCCCGCGATGGTCTCGACCACCGTCAGCGAGGTGTGCAGCGTCACCCGGCGCCGGCGCGACACCCGCGACACCCGCAGCAGATAGCGGAGCCCCTGGAAGAGCCCGATGAGCCCGAGCCCGACCGCCACGAAGACGATGATGCCGACCGCGGAGATCTGCAGGTGGGGCGTCGGCTCGACGGCGGCGAGGAGCGCGCTCATGGCAGCATCCCCCGGTCCTCGAGGTGGCGCGTGACGAGGTGCTGGAGGTAGCGGTTGAGCGCCAGGGCGTCCTCCCCCTCGCGCACGACCAGCCCCATCCGCACCAGCGCGCCGATCTCCGCGTCGAGGCGCTCGGGCGCGAGCCGCGTGACCCGCGCGAGGCGCGTCGTCGTCAGCGACTTGTGCAGGACGAGCTGCACCAGGAGCGCGAGCGCCCCGGTGTCGAGCTCCTCCAGCACGCCGTCGTCCGCCACCCGGGGCTGCCGCATCACGAGCGTCTCCCCGCGCAGCTCCTCGACGTGCACGAGCCACCCCTGGAGCGCCGGCCCCACGAGCCCGTGCGCCGCGTCGAAGTGCCCGGCGAAGAAGCGCGCCCGGCGCCAGTCGCCGAGCCCGCCCGAGGGCCGCCCCTCGAGCTCCCAGCCGAAGCCCGTCGAGCCGTGGCGGAGCTCGATCATCTCCTGCAGCGTCCGCGAGTCCACCGGGCCGCAGTCGAGGACGCCGAGCGCGCGCTGCGCGAGCCCGCGGAAGCGGTCGATGGCGTGGAAGGCGCGGGTGTTGAGGTCGAGCACGAAGAGGCAGCGGTCACCGTGGCGCTCGACCGCCTCGAGCAGGACGTCGAGGACCGCGAGACCGTCCGGGCTCCGCTCCCACCACAGCTCCGCGTCCTCGACCACCAGCGCCGAGCGCTCGGGGAGCGTCCGCAGCACCTCGTCCAGGCTCCCGCGCACCTGCAGCGCGTCCTGCATCCGCTCCGCGAAGACCGCCGGGGACACCGAGCCCCCGGGCGGCGGGACGAGCTTGAAGATGCGCTCGTGCTCGAAGTGCGTGCGGACGATCATCTGCGCCAGCGCGCTCTTTCCGCTGCCGCCGTCCCCGACGACGACGAGCGCGCCCGAGTAGCCGGCGCGGTGGTTCTCGACCGCGCGCGCCGCCCGGCCGAGCTCCTCCTGCCGCCCCACCCAGAAGGTGTGATCGCTCGCGGAGCGGCCGAGGAAGAGCTGCCGGTAGTAGAAGGGCAGCTCCGAGAGCACCTCCGGCGACGGCGCGCAGGTCCGCGCCAGCTCGAGCGCGCGGTCGACCACCGCGTCGCCGGCGCGCACGCCCGGCTTCAGCCGCCGCGCGAGCAGCACGCCGCGGCTCCGGCGGTAGACCAGGCCGACGACGGCGCTCTTGGCGGCGCGACCGACCCCGCGCGCCATCTCGCCGAACGCCGAGGCGACGCGCCCCCGGCGCGTCTTGGTGTAGCGCTTGAGCCCCTCGGTCGCGTCGGCGATGGCCCAGGTCCCGGTCCGCTCGCGGATGCTCGCGAGGCGCTTGGCGACGCGCTCGGCGAGCGCCGGGTGGAGGCCCTCGAGGGTCTCGAGCTCCGCGCCCACCCGGGCGATGCCCGAGTCGAGCAGCGGCAGCAGCTGCGCCCGCGCGTCCTCGTCGACCTCCTCGACGTCGACCGCGATGAGGTCGCTGGCGCTGTACGACACGAGTCGCACCACGTCGCGCCCGACCTGGTGCGCGCGCCGCTCGTGCTCGGGGATCGCGCCCGTCGACTCCGCCAGCTCGCCCACGAGCTCGGCGTCGACGATGAACTCGACGACCCGCTGGAGGCCGACCGCGGCGCCCTCGACCTCCTCGAAGGGGTGCGCCTCGAGCTGCGCCAGGGCGTCGTTGGGCACGACGTCGATGGACACGGGGAGCTCGAGGGTCGCCGCCTGCGTCTCCTGGACGAGCCCGTCCATCACGGCGCCGAGCTCGACCCGGGGCTTGAACTCGTGGGAGACGGCGAGCGTCTCCGGCTGCCCGGCGCGGATCGCCTCGCGGAAGTCGGAGAGCTCGGCGAGGAGCTCCTCGTAGGGCGCGACCAGGTCGCGCTGGAGCCGCCCGCGGAGCTGCCCGAGGGTGCGCTCCACGAGGACCGCGAGCCGCCGCTGATAGGCGACCATCTCGAGGGTGATCTCGCCGCGGTGCAGGAGCAGGGTCTGCGTCGTCAGCCACTGGTCCGGGAGCTCCGGCAGCTGCTCCGAGCGGAGGCGGGCCGCGCGCGACACCCGCCGCTCGCGCCGGGCGAAGCGCATGACGTCGAGGCGGTCGAGGTCGTCGCAGTAGCCCTGGGCGAGGTCCCGCCCGGTGGCGGCGGTCGTCCGCGCCTCGCTCGCGCGGTCCTCGTCGAGGGCCTCGGCGAGCTGCTCGAGCTCGCGGAGCGCGCGCTCCTGCTCCTCCGCCAACGCCGCCGCGACGTCGCCGCCCTCGTGGGCGAGCCGCTCGAGCTGGTCGAGGCGCGCCGCCACCCCGGTCTGGTGGCGCACGAGGTCGCTCAGGAGCCGCTGGCTCGACGTCGCGAAGCGCTCCCAGGCGCGGAACACCGCAGCGCCACCGTGGTCGACGAGATAGGTCGGGTAGAGCACCTGCGGGCGGACACGGATGCGCGGCGGGCGGCGCCCGATCCACGCGCCGAAGCGGCGACGGCGCTTGAAGCGCCGGAGCGCCCCGGCGTCGCCCTCGGCCGGGGCGACCTCGGCGGGGTCACGGTCGACGCGCAGGACCGCGGGCGCCTCGCGCTCGAGGTCGGCGACGGCGCCGCGCCAGGTCTCGACCGCCGCGGCGAAGAGATCGCGCATGGCGGGCAGGTCGCCCTCCGCGACCTCCTCGAGGACGCGCCGCGCCTGGAAGACGATGCCCGTCTGGGCGCGCGCGATGGCCTTCTTGCGACGGGGCGCCGGCACGTCCGCGGCGAGCGACCGGGCGAGCCCGTCGAGGTGCTTCTCCACGCTCTCCGAGAGGCGCTCGACGAGCGCGCGCTGCTGCTCGTAGAGGGGCGCGAGGCCGCGGGCGTGGAGCGCCTCGAAGGCGCCCTCCAGGGCCTCGGAGAAGCGGCGCGCCTCGGGCTCGAGCTCGGGGTGCGTCGGCAGGACGAGCGGCGCGAGCGCGGCCGCCCCCTCCCCCGTCGGCGTGACGGGGAGCGCCCGGACGCCCGCCCGCGCCTTGGGCAGGGTGAAGCCGGCGTCGACCCGGAAGGTGTCGTCGAAGCGGCGCGACGCCTGGATGAGCAGGAGGCTCCCCGAGGTCGCGTGGATGAGGGCCTCGGTGCGAGCGATCCACTCGGCCGGCGTGCGGCGGCGGGTCGTCGGCAGGCTCGCGATGATGAGGTCGGCCGCGCCGGACTCCTGGCGCATCCGCTCCTCGAGGGCGTCGGCGTCGGGGAGGTGGGTCACGACGACCCGCGCCTGGATGCGGTTGTCGTCGAGGACCCGCTGGGTCTGCTGGTGCAGGCGATCGGCGTGCGCGGGGTCGCCGGCCGCGATGACGAAGGCCAGCTCGCACCGGCGCCAGTCGGGCGAGGCGCTGATGAAGCGGATGAGCGCCAGCGCGAGCGACATGTCGGCGCCGCCCGGCCCGGTCCAGACGTCGATGCGCCGCTGGGCGCCGAAGCTCCGCTCGGGGTCGTGGCCGAGCACGATCAGGTTGAGGTCGCGCGCCCGGACGCTGTCGAGCAGCGAGGCGAAGCCGTCGGCGGCGTGCCGGTGGGCGTACCAGTCGACGATGACGGTGTTCGGCTCGACCCCGGAGAAGCCGTAGAAGCGGCAGACCGCCTCCATCGTGCGGTAGATGTCGTCGGTGGGCGTGGGCCGGTGGAAGAAGCCCGTCCGCGCGTCCTCGGCCGGCGCCGGGGCCGCGACGCCGAGGGCGTGCGGGACCTCGGCCTTGTCGCCCTCCGCGGGAACGAGCTCGAAGTCGGTGATGATGCCGCGGCCGGCCAGGAGCGTGTGGGTGAAGCCGAGGAGCGGGGCGCGGCTCGGGGCGTCGCGCTCGGTGAAGACCATGACGTTGGGGCGCCAGTTGCGGTGATGGTCGACGTTCTGCTCGAGCCGACGGAGACCGGAGCGGACCAGCGACGACCAGACGCCCCCCCAGGTGTCGCCGGCCTCGAGGCGCAGCTCGCGCCGGCGGAAGTGCAGGAAGAGCGCGATGAGGAGCAGCGTCGCGGCGATCATCGCGAGGAAGTTGAGCTGCACCATCACGACGACGGCCGCGAGCGCGCCGAGGATGCTGACCCAGATGGGGATCCGGAACTCGGGGCGGAAGTCGGGGCTGACCCAGCTCTCGACCGCGCAGCTCAGGTTAAGGAAGCCGTACGTCATGATGAAGAACATCGAGACGATGCTGGCGATGACGTCGAGCTCGCCGATGAGGATGCCGGCCTCGGCGATGGCGAAGGTGAGGAGCAGCGCGTTCCGCGGCTCGTTCGTCTTGCCGCGGCCGCGCGCGAAGACCTCGGGGGTGAGGCGGTCGAGGGACTTCGCCTGGAGGATGCGCGGGGCGCCGAGGATGCTGCCGATCGCCGACGAGAGCGTGGCGCCCCAGACGCCGGCGATGACCATCCACGGGGCGACGGCGGTGTCGAGGAGGACCTCGGGGTTGTCGAGCAGCTCCTGGCGGTCGACGGTGAAGGCGAGGAACACGGCGAGGCCGACGTAGGTCGCCAGGCCGACCGCGATCGCGCCGATGGTGCCCAGCGGCAGCGCCCGCTTGGGGTCCTTCAGGTCGCCGGACATGTTCACGCCGGCCGTGAAGCCGGTCACCGCCGGGAAGAAGATGCCGAAGAGGACCGAGAGGGAGCGGCCCCCGGAGGACGGCTCGAGGGCGGGGCCGGCGGCGGCCGGTCCGAGCTCGTGGCTCCCGAAGAAGATGCCCACCAGCGACAGCGCGATGGCCGCCATGATGACGTACTGGATCTTGAGGGCGAAGGAGGTGCTGACCATCGTGACGACGGTCACGAGCAGCAGCGTCAGCGAGCCGACGACCCGGATGGCGTCCATGTCGTCGGGGGCGTAGCCGAGGAGCGGCAGGAGCGACTCGGCGAAGCCGATGAGGTAGAGGCTGACCGAGAACGACAGCCCCACATAGAGCGCGAGGCCGAGGGTGCCGCCGATGGGGAGGCCGAGGCTGCGCGAGACGATGTAGTAGGGGCCGCCCGCGCGCACCTTCTTGTCGGTCGCGATGGAGGCCACCGACAGGCCGGTGGTCACGCTGATGACGTGCGCGGCCAGGATGATGCCGAGGGTCATCCAGAGCCCGCCCTCGCCGACGATGCGGGGCAGGCGCATGTACATGATGACGCCGAGGATGGTGAGGACCGACGGCGTGAAGACGCCCCCGAACACCCCGAACCGATTCCCGCGCGCCATCGCAACCTCTTCTGAAACGACATCCTCTGGATTATCAGCGGGCCGACGTGGCGTCCACCGGCGCGGCCGGGATGTCGCGTGGCCCGCCCCCGCGGCGGTGCCCGCCGGAGGCGCGCGAAAGGGCCGCCCGAAACCGCGTTCTGGTAGCCAAAGCCGGCGGGCGCACATACTGTCCGCCCATGGCTGGGACCCTGCTGGTGTTCGCGTATGGCTCGCTGATCTCCGACCCGGAGCTCCCCGAGTTGGTGTCGCACCGCTTCTGGGCTCGCCTCGACGGCTTCTCGCGCCGCTTCAACAAGCGCTCACCGGCGCGCGGCGCGCGGATCGAGCACAGCTGGGCCGACGACCCGGCCGCCTCGCGCGCCTTCGTCCACGCCGGGCACGCCGACTCGCTCGCGCTCGGGCTCGAGCCGGACCCCGACGCGCACGTGGTCGGCTGCGTCTTCGCCTACCCCAAGCACGTCGCGTCCAGCCTCATCGTGCAGCTCGACGCGCGCGAGGGCTTCCACCGCGGCGAGGCGACGCGCCACTCGGGCTACGTGCCGGTCGTCCGCACCGTCCACGGCCTGGCGGACGGCGCGGCGGTCGAGGCGCTCCTGTACCTCGCCAACGCCGACTGCCCGCTGGTCCTGCCGACCTCGGTCCCGGACAGCGAGCGCGCGCGCATCCTCGTCGCGGCCACGCCGCGGATCCCGGCGCCGCGCCCGGCCGGCGTCGACTACCTCGCGGACGTGCGCCGCGCGCTGGCGGTCGAGGGCATCTTCGACCCCGCGCTCGAGCGGCAGGCGCGCGCGGTGGCCGAGCTGGGGCCGCGCTGGGCCGCCCGCGTGGGGCTGAGGGCGAGCGCCGACTGACCGTCCACGCATCGGCGTTGGCCCGCCGGCGTTGGCCCGTCAGCGTTGAATCGTGAAGCCCGCCGCTTCCACGGCCTGACGCAGCGCGTCCTCGTCCATCGCGCCCTTCACGACGAGCCGCCGCTCGTCGACCGAGGCCGTGACCGCCGCCACCCCGGGCACCCCGCGGGCGGCCGTCTCGACCTTCAGCGCACAGTGGCCGCAGGTCATCCCGTCCACCGTCAGGACCACCGCCTGCCCCGCGGCGCTCCGGGTCGCCAGGCGCCCCCACCAGCGGCGCGCGTCCCCGGCGGCGAGCCAGGCGACCGCCGCCAGCAGGGCGAAGGTCGAGCCCAGCTCCCACCAGGTCGCCGGCCCCTCCGCGTGCCCCGCGACCGCCGCGATCTCCGACCCGAGCACCGCGTCGAAGCCCAGGCCGAAGCCGACGCTCCCGACCACGATGACCGCGAGGTAGACGGCCAGGCGGCGGCCCCCGAAGGTCCGGTAGACGGCGCCGATCGTCGCCAGGTTCGTCGCCGGGCCGGCCATCAGGAAGACGAGCGCCGCGCCCAGCGGGAGCCCCGCCCCGACCAGCGCCGCCGCGATGGGCACCGACCCGGTCGCGCAGACGTAGAGCGGCAGCGACACCACCAGCGCCGCGAGCGCCGCCCACAGCCCCCCGGCGCCCGACAGCGCGGCCAGGGCGTCCACCGGGACGAAGACCTCGATGGCCGCCGAGACGCCGACGCCGACCGCGAGCCACGGCCAGATGGTCCCCAGGATGTCGAGGGCGTGGTCCAGCGCGCCCGCCCACGTCCGCGGCGCCACCGGCTCCTCCGCCACCGCCGCCCCGCTCCCCGCGGCCCCGCCGACGCGCTCGATCCAGAGCCCGCCGACCACGCCGGTCACGAGGGCGGCCGCGACCTTCAGCAGCGCGAAGGGCCAGCCGAGCAGCGAGGCGCTCACCAGCACCGAGTCGACCCCGGTCTGGGGCGTGCTGATCATGAAGCCCATCGCCGCGCCGTCGCTGGCCCCGCTCCGCTTCAGCCCGATGCCGGCCGGGATCACGCTGCAGCTGCACAGCGGCAGCGGCACGCCGAGCGCGACCGCCCGCAGGACCCCCGACGGCCCGGTGAAGCGACGCCGCACGACGCTGCGCGGCACCAGCACGTGCAGCGCCGCGGCCGCGACGAGCCCGAGGAGGAGCCACGGAGCGAGGGCCAGGGTGGTGTGCCAGAGGGCGTCGAGCATGGGAGGTCCTGCGGCCGGGGGTGGGGTCCGGCGCGCGCCCCCTTATCGCGAACGCACAGGGCTCGAGCAAGCTCCGGTGCAGCCCGAGAGCGCGGTCCTGCCTTTCTTTCCCGCCCCCCGATTGGTAGCCTCTGGCCTGCGTCGGCGCGCATGCAGGAGCGCGCCGGCCCCGCCCAACGCCAGATCCGAGGGGGACGCCGTGTCGAGACACAGCGTTTTTGCGCTCGCGTCCGTCTGCGCGCTCGTCGCGCCGCTCTTCGCCAGCTGTGACGCCGGCGATCCGACGCCTTCCACGATCCCGTCGGTCCGCGCCGCGGGCCTCGCCGGCGACCCCGACGAGCCGATCGCCCTCACCGCGCCCGCCACCGCCACCGCCAGCCTCGCCGCGAACACCTCGCGGCACTATCGGCTGACGGTCCCGGCGACCCACCACGGCCTCCGCCTCGCCCTGGCGTGCTCGGCCAACGCGGACCTCCTCGTCCGCCGCGACGCCGCCACCGGCACCGTCCGCGACGCGCGCTACAACGGCCCGCTCCACACCCTCTTCTTCGCCGAGGCCGACACCCAGGCCGACGACGCCTGGTTCGTCGAGGTCCACGCCGACGCCACGGCGGACTGCGCCCTGCGCGCCGACCCCGTCTACGCCCGCGCCCTGACCTGGGACGACGGCGCCACCGCCGACGGGACGGCCCTCCTCGCGGCCCCCGACGACGTGGGCGGCGACTACCTCTTCACGATGACGACGGAGCTCTCGACCTGGGGCGGCTGGCGCACGCTCCTGCCGGTCACCGCCGGCGAGGCCCACCTCTACATGCAGCAGGGGAGCCCCCCGGCGAACGGCAGCTACCGGAGCGAGCGCGTCGGCTCCGACGCCGTCGTGCTCCACAAGAACGACTTCGCCGACAACCAGCTCTGGTACCTCCGCGTCCGCGCCACCCCCGGCAGCGCCTGGAGCGTCGTCTCCGGCGACCTCCACGTCGTCGACCTCGGCCCCCTCGCCGACGACGCCTCGAGCGGCGGCACGGTCACCATCGGCCTCGAGGGCGCCGCCTGGGTCCGCGCCAGCGTCCCCTCCGACACCCTGGCCTGGCGCCTCGCCGCCCCCGGCGCCACCCTCTACGTCGACGACGACGGCGCCCCGATCCCGTCGCGCAACCGTTGGGACCAGACCTCGCCCGACGCGGCGCTCCTCGTCCCGCCCTACCTCACGACCGCCCAGTACCTCGTGGCCGTCGGCGGCCCCGACGTCACCCCCGGGCAGCAGATCGCCGTCGACTCGCGCAAGCACCGCGTCCGCGTCCCGACCGCCGAGCCCGGCGCCAGCGGCGACACCTTCGCCTTCACCCTCCCCGGCGCCGACGACGCCGGCTTCCCCTGGGTCACCTACGCCATCGACGTCCCCGTCGACCAGATCGCCTGGCAGGCCGCCGTCACCCCCGCCGGCGGCGAAGCCGACGTCTACGTCCGCAAGGGCGCCGTCCCCAACGCGACCAACAACAACGGCCTCTCCGAGGCCGCCGGCGCGCTCACCGACACCGTCACCCAGGTCCCCCCCGAGCTCACCAACGGGACCTGGTACGTCTCGGTCCGCTGCGAGGCCGGCGCGACCTTCACCCTGCGCAGCGGCAACCCGACCGTCACCGACATCCCCTTCATCAACGACCCGACGCCGGTCGCCAACGACGCCGCCCACGCCGATCAGGTCGGCTGGCGCTTCTTCCGCGTGCCCGACATCGCCTCCCAGGTCGGCACCCTCGGCTGGCTCCTCGAGGTCGAGGGCGCCCCGGCCGGCACCGAGATCGCCGTCCGCCGGAACGCCGTTCCGAACCGCTGGCGCTACCGCCAGAACAACTCCACCAGCACCTACGACAGCGCGCGCGTGGACTACAGCTCCACCACCGGCTTCCTCGAGCGCCCCAACCACCCCGCGGACATCTGGTACGTCGGCGTCTACCACCCGAGCGCGCCCCTCGGCGCCTTCGCGCTCCGCACCCGGCGCATCCTCCCCGAGACCGTCACGCTCAACGGCGGCGCCGTGGCCGTCACCGACCAGCCGAGCGGCCGCTGGCGCTACTTCAAGGTCATCCTCCCGGCCAACGCCACCGGCTGGGACCTCGCCCTCGACCCGGTCACCGCCGGCGCGCCGCGCATGGTCGTCCGGCGCGACCAGCTCCCCGACGCCTTCAACACCACCCCGACCTACTTCTACCAGGGCGACCACTGGGACAGCGGCTGGCAGTGGGCCCTCGGGACCGACCTCACCAACCGCACCTACGGCGTCTACGTCCAGGGGCAGACCTCGGTGAACGAGAGCGGTCGCCGCTTCTTCGCCGGCATGGGCTCGCCGCTCTCCGAGGGCACCTACTACGTCGGCGTCAGCGACACCTGGAGCAGCAACAACACCGCGCCGATGAGCTACACCCTCACCTCGCGCGGCGTCGGCCAGGGGGACGCCACCCCGGGCGAACCGTGGGCCATCCAGGTCACCGACCTCCCGTGGGACGGCGGGGCCGTCACCCGCACCGCCCGCCCGGCGCGCGACGTCGACTTCTTCAAGGTCGAGGTCCCCGCCGACGCCCCCAGCTGGGCGCTCCGCCTCGCCGCCGACGACGGCGAGGCGATGATGGCCGTGCGCGAGGGCGCGCTGCCCAACGTCAACGCCGGCTCCTACGACAGCGACAGCAGCAACCACACCGGCACCCGCCGCCAGAAGGTCGGCCACGAGCTCTTCTACAAGTACCCGGGCTACAACGAGACGGCGCTCGCGGGCGGGACCTACTACGTCGCGGTCGCCAGCGAGGGGCAGTCGCCCTACTCCACGAGCTACATCGGGACCGGCACCTCCTCGTGGACCCTCGGCAGCCAGGGCCCGGTCACGATGAGCGGCGGCGCCGAGACCCCGCTCACCGCCGACGCGCCGCTGACGTGGTCCGCGCAGACCCTCGAGTACGGCGCCCAGCAGGCCTACCGCTTCACCGTGCCGGCCGGCATCTCGAGCATGGAGATCCGCCTCACCACGACGGGCGGCGCCCCGTGGTTCACCGCCACCGCCGACGCCCCCTTCCCCACCCCGAGCGAGACCTACGCCGCCTCCGAGGGCGGCGGCAGCCCCGTCGTGACCGGCGACAGCATCGAGACCATCGCGCAGCCCTCGGGCACCTACACCATCGTCGTCGCGGCCCGGCGCGACGGCTCGAGCGAGGTGCCCGCCAGCTACGACCTCAGCGTCGTCGCGCGCGGCGAGCAGGTCGTCGCCTTCAACGGCGGCGTCGCCGACGTCGTCGACCAGGAGTCCCAGACCTGGCGCTACTTCCGCGTCTCCGTGCCCGACGGCCCCCTCGGCTGGGACCTGCGCCTGCAGAACGTCACGAGCGGCGCCCCGCGGATGGTCATCCGCCGCGGCGACCTCCCCGACGGCTGGCAGGACAACCCGTGCTGCACCTCCGCGGTCTACTACCGCGGCCAGTGGGACGCCGGCTGGCAGTGGGCCGTCGGCAGCGACATCACCGGGCGCACCTACGCCCCCTACGTCGCCTCGATCGGGGCCGAGTACGTCACCGGGCGCGTCGCCACCATGGGGATGGGCGCCCCCCTCGAGCCCGGCGAGTACGTCGTCGGCGTCGGCGACAGCTACACCAGCCAGACCGGCGACCCGATGAGCTACAGCCTCGTCTCGCGCGGCATCGGCCAGGGCCTCTCCGACGACAACGCCACCGACTGGGCCATCCAGGTGACCGACCTCGACTTCGCCGGCGGCAGCGCCACCGTCACCGACCTCGACGCCCGCGAGCTGGCCTACTTCCGCGTGCAGGTCCCCGAGGGCGCGCCGAGCTGGCGGGTCGACGTGCGCCCGAGCGTCGGCGAGGCGATGCTCGCCGTCCGCGCCGGCCACCTGCCGAACAGCCAGGCGGGGAGCTACGACAGCGACACGACCTACCACTTCGAGGGGGCGAAGCTCCAGAAGGACGGGCCGGAGTTCTTCTACAAGTACCCGCCCTACAACCAGCAGACCATCACCAGCGGGACCTACTACCTCGCCGTCGCCTCCGAGGGCGTCGCCCCCTACAACAGCGGCTACATCGGCACCGGCGCGTCGAGCTTCACCGTCCAGAGCGTCGGCGAGGCCCCGGTCGCCGTCGCCGCCGCGCCGCTGGCCACGGACGCGCCGCTGAGCTGGCCGACCGAGGCCATCGACTACGGCGAGCAGCGCCTCTACCGCTTCACCGTCCCCGCGGGCATCAACAGCATGCAGGTGCGGCTCGACAACGTCACCGGCGGCCCCCAGGCGCACCTCAGCCTGAGCCCGGTGCCGGTCCCGACGCCGACCCAGCACTACACCGCGGCCGAGGGCGGCGGCACCGTCCTCACCTCTGGCCCCGACATCCTCAACGTCGTCGCGCCCCAGGGCGAGTACACCGTCCTCGTCGTCGCCAACCGCGACCCGGCCAGCTACCAGCCGGCGCCCGCCAGCTACGACCTCAGCGTCGTGGCCCAGGGGGACGCGACCCTGCCCTTCAACGACGGCGTCCTCGCGGTGACCGACCAGGAGCCCGGCTCCTGGCGCTACTTCCGCGTGACCGTCCCGCCCGAGGCCGTCGGCTGGGACCTGCGCCTCGAGAACGTCGCCTCCGGGCGGCCGCGCCTCGCCATCCGCCGCGACGAGCTGCCCGCCAACTTCAGCAACAACCCCTGCTGCACCTACGCCAGCTACCGCCGCGACCACTGGGAGAGCGGCTGGCTCTGGGCGCCGACGTCGGACCTCACCGGGCGCGCCTACCCGCCGTATCAGGCCGGCGCCTCGCCGCCGGACGAGAACGGCCGCCGCGTCTCGATGGGGATGGGGACGCCGCTGTCGCCGGGGAGCTACGTCGTCGGCGTGTCCGACACCTGGACCTCGACGACCTACCCGCCGATGACCTACGAGCTCGTCAGCCGCGGCATCGGCGAGGGGAACACCCCCGAGGGCGCCCCGTGGGCCATCCAGGTCACCCCGCTGCCCTTCGCCGGCGGCGCCGCCGAGATCGCCGACCTCCCCGCCCGCGAGGTCGCCTACTACAAGGTCGAGGTGCCCGAGGGCGCCCGCAGCTGGGGCGTCCACGTCACGCCCACCGCCGGCGAGGCGATGCTGGCGGTCCGCGAGGGCGGCCTCCCGAACTCCCAGGCGTCGACCAGCACGACCTCGACGAGCACCAGCTACTACGAGGGCGTGCGGCGCCAGAAGGCCGGCGACGAGCACTTCTACCGCTACCCGGAGTCGGGCGACGTCGCCATCGACGGCGGCACCTTCTACCTCGCCGTGGGCGCCGAGGGCGTCGACCCGTACTCCACGAGCTACATCGGCACCGGCACCTCCAGCTTCCGCGTCGAGAGCGTCGGCGAGGCCCCCGAGCTCGGCGGCAGCGACGTCGTGCTCTCGGCCGCCGCCCCCGTCCGCTGGAACGCGCAGGCGCTCCACTACGGCGACGAGCGCATCTACCGCCTGCGCGTGCCGGAGAACGTGCCCTCCTTCGAGGTGCGCTTCGAGAACACCGTCGGCCGACCGGCCTTCTCGGCCGCCGTCTACCCCTTCTTCGAGGCCGGCGTCCCGACGCCCTACGCCTCGGCCTACCGCCCCAGCGAGGGCGGCGGCTCGACCCACGGCCAGGGGTACCTCGCCGAGGAGATCGTCGGGCGCCAGGGCGACGTCGTCATCGTCGTCCACGCCGAGCGGACCAGCAGCTCCCAGGAGGCCGACGCCACCTTCGACCTGGTCGTCGCGGCGACCGGCGTCCCCACCCTGCCCTTCGAGGGCGGCAGCGTCAGCGACGCCCTCGAGGACGCCGAGACGCGCTACTACGTCGTCGACGTGCCCCAGGACTGCGACGCCCTGCCGGCGCCGGGCTGGGTCCTCGGCCTCGAGGTGCAGGCCGGCAAGGCCACCCTCCGCGTCCGCAAGGGGAGCCTCCCCGGCGCGCCGAGCGGCACCACGACGCTGACGAGCAGCGCCCTCCAGACCGTGCTCGCGCCGCCCTTCTTCAGCCCCGGCACGTGGTACGTCGAGGTGCAGGCCCAGGGGCTGACCGAGTACACCTTGACGAGCCAGCCCATCGCCCCGCTGCGGCAGTGGTCGCTGCCCGCGGACGGCCAGACCGCCGTCGCGCCCGGCCTGACCTACCCGACCTTCGGCGACACCGGCGTCCAGCCCGACGGCTCGGCAACCGTGAACCCGTCGACCGGCGGGCCCGGGGTCGACCTCGGCAAGGACCGCTACCACTTCTACCGGGTCAGCGTGCCGCCCGGGAACGCCGGCTTCATGCGGACCCAGCTCGAGGCCATCAGCGGCAACCCCCAGCTCTACGTCCGCCGCGAGGGCGCCCCCACCCGGAGCCACGGCACGAGCGGGAGCTCCGGCTCGCTCTACGACTGGTCGGACACCCAGTCCGCCGGCACCTCCTACGGGCACTGGGCCCAGGCGAATACGCGCTACGGCGCCGAGCTCGCCCCGGGCGACTACTGGGTCGCGGTCGCCGCCGACGGCTCCAACGTCCGCTACCGCCTGCGCCTCGCGGTGGGCACCGTCGACGACCTCGCCCAGGACGGCGGGGCCATCGCCGGCCACGCCCTCGCCGCCGGCGACATGCGCTTCTACAAGGTCGTCACCGCCGACACGTCCACGAACGACGCCGACAGCGCCCCGCTCGCCTGGAACCTGAGCCTGGTCCAGCAGCAGGGCGACGTCGTGGTCTTCCTCCGCGAGCGGAGCCTCCCCGGCTCGTCGACGACCGTGCCCAGCACGAGCTCCCCGCAGGGCGCCATCCGCGACTGGGAGGACGACCGGAGCCTGTCGTACTTCGGCGCGACGCTGCCCCACCTCGTGGACGACCAGGGGACGACGACCTTCCCCCTCGGCCTCGTGTCGCCGGGGACGACCTACTACCTCGGCGTCTACGCCAAGACCGACGCCGTCTACGACCTCGCCTCGAGCGTCTCGGCGGAGCGCCGCCACCTCGACGGCCTCCTCGCCTTCGCCGGCGGGCAGGCGTCGGGGACCCTGACGCCCGGCGAGGAGCGCCTCTACCGCATCGACGTGCCCGAGGACGGCGCCCGCTGGATCTCCGAGTCCGTCGGCGGCGCGGGCCTCACCTACCGCCTCTCGCTCGACACGATCCCCCCCGACAGCGGCGCCGACTGGTCGGCCGCCACGACCTCGAACCGGACCCTCGACACCGGCCTCTACGCGAACAACAGCTACGCCTTCAACCACCCGTGGCGCCCGGGGCGCAGCTACTACCTGCGCGTCACGAACACCGGCAGCGCGAGCGTCCCCTTCGGCTTCACCCTCGACGGCCGCACCCGCAGCGACGACGCCGACGCCGACGGCCTCCCCGACTGGTGGGAGTACGACCGCTTCAGCTCGCTGAGCCAGACCGCCACCGGCGACTACGACAGCGACGGGCTCGACAACCTCGGCGAGCTCACCGCCGGCACCGACCCGAGCGACCGCGACAGCGACGACGACCTGCTCAGCGACGGGCTCGAGGTCCTCCTCGGCGCCGACCCGCTGGCCGGCGACTCCGACCACGACTCGGTCTGCGACGGCGAGGACAGCGCCCCCACCGATCCGAACGAGGCCGGCCGCGTCATCCGGCTCGTGATGGGCGAGTACCACGACGGCATGTACGGCCACGCCTTCGGGACCAACGAGCACCTGACGCGGCTGGTCGCGGTCTTCGAGCGGACGAGCAACGTCCCGCAGCACTGGATCCACATCACCGCGTGGGGCATCAACGCGGCCGACGAGGTCGCCGTCTACCTCAACGGCGAGCTCCTCGGCTACCTCCCGGTGGGGAGCACGTCGGGCAGCTCCATCCCGGCCCTCTTCGCGGTCCCCACCGCCGATCTCCTCACCCTCGGCGACAACCGCGTGGAGCTCCGCCAGAAGTCCGCCGGCGCGACCTGGGGCGTCTACGACCTCGGGCTCCTCACCTTCGGCGAGCCCTTCGGCTTCGACTCGAGCGCGGCCTACGACCGGCGCCACCCCAATGGCTTCGTGATGTATGCCCCCGAGCTCGGCGACCAGCTCCTCGAGCTCCGCGGCTTCGACGTCGACACCGACGGCGAGGTCGAGCTCGAGCTCAACGGCGCGCCGCTCCTCGAGCTGCCCGCCGCGGGGGACCTGGCGTGGACCCCGTACTTCCAGGTGCCGATGCTGGCGGCGGACTTCGCGACCGGCGGCAACACCCTGCGCGTCCGGCCGGCCGCCGGCAGCGACGGCGACTGGCAGATCCGCCTCGTCACGACGCGGAGCCTGCTCAGCAGCTTCGGCCGCTCCGGCGCCTCCACCGAGGGCAACCACGGCGCGACCGGCGCCTCCTTCCTGATGCCGCGCGCCGCCGAGGCGCGCGAGCTCAAGCTCGACGCGACCAGCGAGGACAACGCCACCGTCATCGTCACGAGCACCTCGGGCGACCCGATCACCTGGATCGGCACCAACAGCTACGGCCCCGAGGGCTTCTTCTTCGGCGGCGCCGACGCCGTCGAGCGCGTCGACGCGCGCTACCTCCCCGCCGACCCCACGGCGACCTCGCGCTACACCCTGCGCGTCCGCTACTACGGCCCGTGCGTCGACAGCGACAGCGACGGCCACCTCGACTGCGCCGACGCCTTCCCGACGGACGTCGGGGAGTGGGACGACAGCGACGGCGACACCCTCGGCGACAACTGGGAGCAGGACTGGTTCGGCGACCTCGGGGTGGCCGACGACAACGGCACCGACGCCGACGGGGACGGGGTGCCCGACGTCGACGAGTTCCTGGCCGGCACCGACCCGGTCTGCGCCGACCTCGACGACGACGGCGTCGACGGCGCGAACGCCTGGTGCGCCACCGGCTTCGACTGCGACGATCACGACCCGACGGTGGGGGCGAGCACCAACGACGCCGACTGCGACGGCGTCCCGACCGCCGAGGACTGCGACGACGCCGACCCGCTGCTCGGGGCCAACGCCGGCGACGCCGACTGCGACGGCGTCCCGACCGAGCTCGACTGCGACGACGCCGACGCGAGCGTCACCACGACCACCGAGGGCGACGCCGACTGCGACGGCGTCCCGACCGCCGAGGACTGCGACGACGCCGACGCCACCGCCATCGCCGTGGCCCTCGACGGCGACTGCGACAAGGTCCCGGCCGCCATCGACTGCGACGACGGCGACGCCACGGTGACCACCAGCACCCTCGACGACGGCGACTGCGACGGCGTCCCGACCGCCATCGACTGCGACGACGCCGACCCGGCCGTGACCGCGACCGACGTCGACGACGCCGACTGCGACGGCGTCCCCACCGCCATCGACTGCGACGACGCCAGCGCGGCCGTCACCGCGACCAACGTGAACGACGCCGACTGCGACGGCGTCTCCACCGCCGACGACTGCAACGACGCCGACCCGAACGTGACCACGCTCACCACCGGCGACCTCGACTGCGACGGGATCCCGAGCGCCATCGACTGCGACGACGGCGACCCGGCGCGCCGCACGACCAACGTCAACGACACCGACTGCGACGGCGTCTCGACCCCCATCGACTGCGACGACGGCGACCCGCAGGAGACCCGCTCGAACCTCTTCGACGCCGACTGCGACGACGTCCCGACGGCCCTCGACTGCGACGACCACGACGCGAGCGAGACCCGCTCGCGCGCCGACGACGGCGACTGCGACGGCGTCCCGAAGGCGACCGACTGCGACGACGCCGACCCGGCGATCACCACCACCGCGGCCACCGACGCCGACTGCGACGGCGTCCCCACGACCGCCGACTGCGACGACGCGAGCGCGGCCATCACCACCACCAACGCCGACGACGCCGACTGCGACGGCGTCCCGACCGCCCGCGACTGCGACGACGGCGACGCCGAGGTGACCCTCGACCGCACCGGCGACGCCGACTGCGACGGCGTGCCGAAGGCGACCGACTGCGACGACACCGACCCGGCGGTGACCGGCTCGACCGCGAACGACGCCGACTGCGACGGCGTGCCGACCGCGACCGACTGCGACGACGAGGACGCCGCCGTGACGAGCCTCTGCGCCGAGTGCGTCGACGCCGACGGCGACGGGCACTTCGCCCGGAGCCCCGCCTGCGGCCTCGGCGACGACTGCGACGACGACGACGACGCGAGCACCTGGCTCGAGCTCGACGCCGACTGCGACGACGTCCTCGGCGAGGACGACTGCGACGACGAGGACGAGGACCTCGGCGCCATCGTCGACGACGGCGACTGCGACGGCGTGCCGGCGCTCGTCGACTGCGACGACGAGGATCCCGAGGAGACCGGCACCTGCGACACCCGCTGCGTCGACGCCGACGACGACGGGCACGCCGCCATCGACCCCTACTGCCCCGAGGGCGACGACTGCGACGACGGCGACGGGGCCTCGACCGTGCTCGGCGAGGACGCCGACTGCGACGGCCTCACGACCGCCGAGGACTGCGACGACACCGACCCCGGCGCCACCTCGGTCGCCGAGGACGGCGACTGCGACGGCTTCCCCGACGCCGCCGACGTGTGCCCGGGGACGTCCGACCCGCTCCAGCGCGACCGCGACGGGGACGGCGTCGGCGACGCCTGCGACGTCTGCCCGACGGCCGCCGACCCCGACCAGGCCGACGGCGACGGGGACGGCGTCGGCGACGCCTGCGAGGACGCCGACGGGGACGGCGTCTTCGACGTCGACGACGACTGCCCCGAGGACGCCGACCCCTACCAGCTCGACCTCGACCACGACGGCATCGGGGACGCCTGCGACCCGCAGGTCGGCACCCAGGCCGAGGAGAGCGGCTGCGCCGGGACCGGCGGCGGATCGGCGCTGGCGCTCCTGGCCGGGCTCCTGGCCCTGGCGCTGCTGCGGCGTCGGGGGACCCGGGCGGCGGTCGCGGCGGCGCTCGCCGGGCTCCTCGGGCTCGGGGGCTGCGGCGACGACCCGAAGCCGCGGACCATCGGCAGCTCGTGCACGGGCGGCTCGGACTGCGAGACGGGCCTCTGCGCCGGCGGCTACTGCCTCGACCCCGAGGCGGACGACGACGGCGACACCCTCATCAACCGCCTGGAGATCGACGTCCTCGGCACCGACCCGCTCTCGCCCGACAGCGACCGCGACGGCGCCCGCGACGACGCCGAGCTGGTCGACCTCGCGCACGTCGACGACGACGGCGACGGCAAGCCCAACGCCGTCGAGAGCGCGGTCGACGACGTCGACGGCGACTGCATCCCCGACCAGTACGACGGCGAGGACGGCGTCGACAACTCCGACCTGTCGCCGCTCTTCGACGTGGTGTGCCGGACCGAGGGCGTGTGCGGCGCGGACCCGAGCCTCCTGTCGGTCTCCTGCGAGGGCGACACGCCGACCTGCGTGTACGCGGGCGTCGCCGGCTACGAGGCCACCGAGGTCAGCTGCGACGGGCTCGACAACGACTGCGACGGCCTGACCGACGAGGAGCTGCCGCCGGGCGCCTGCGGGGCCACGCTGACCGGGCTCACCATCACCCCCGGGGCGGTGGCCGTCTGGCTCGGGGACACGCGGTCGCTCGCCGCCGACGCGAGCTTCGACGACGGCACCAGCGCGGACGCGACGGGCACGGTCACCTGGAGCGTCGACGACCCCGGGGTCGCGACCGTGGACGAGGCCGGCCAGCTGACCGCGGTCGCCGCCGGGGTCACGGCGGTCACCGCGACCCGCGGCGACACGCACGCGACGGCCCGGGTCACCGTCTACGGCGAGTGCGTGGCCGGCCAGGAGAAGCTGACCGGCGCCTGCGAGGGGGTCTCGGGTGGGCTCGTCGGGCACTACCGCCTCGACGGCGACGGCTTCGACTCGAGCGGCCTCTTCGCCCACGGCGAGGTCGTCGGCGCCACGCCGGTCGCCGACCGCTTCGGCCGCGCCGAGATGGCGCTGCGCTTCTGCGCCGCCGGCGATCGGGTCGAGGTGTCCAAGTCCGGCCACCCCATCGGCGACGTGCTCGCCACCTACGCCTTCTGGGTGAAGCCCGAGCTCGGCGCGGAGGCGGGCGCGGTCCTCTCCGCGGGCGGCGACACGGACGTCGCCCGCTCGGCGGTGCTCCTCGCCGGCGAGCGCGCGTGCCTCGGCTACGCCGGCGGCGGGCGCGTCGCCTCCGACGGCGGCTGCCTGCCGGCCGACCGCTGGAGCTTCGTGACGGTGGTCAAGAGCCGCACCGAGGTCGCCTTCTACTTCGACGGCCGCCTCAGCGCGACGGTGGCCGCGCCCGGCGGGCAGCGGATCCAGAGCCGGCGCCTCCTCCTCGGGCTCTCCGGGCTCGCCGACGGCGTGGCGCTCGAGCCGCTCTGCGGCGCGCTCGACGACGTGCGCGTCTACGACCGGGCGCTGACGGCGACCGAGATCCTGGACCTCTACCACGTCGGCGGCTGGGCCGAGGTCGGCACCGTCGACAACCCGGGCGAGAGCTGCGCCCACGTCCAGGACGCGGGGGTGGCCGACGGCGGCGCCGCCTGGCTCGATCCCGACGGCGACGGCGGCGACGCGGCGTTCCGCGGCGTCTGCGACATGACGACCGACGGCGGCGGCTGGACCCTCGCCTGGGTCTACGGCTTCACCGCGCCGGGCGACTTCACCTCCCCCGCCAACGCCGTGACGCCGCGCCCCGACTGGCCGGTGGAGGACGCCGACGCGCCGGTCTCGACCACGCCGCCGACCGACGCGGGGAGCCCCGGGGCCATCGCGTGGGGGCTCTGGCGCCACCTCGGCGACGAGCTCCTCGTGACCTCGAACGTCAACGACCACCTCGTCTGCGCGCCCGCCGGCGGGAGCCTCGCCCGCGGCGTCGGCGGCCCGGTCACCTGCCGCGTCGTCGCCGAGGTCGCCCCCGCGTGCGACGGCGTGGCGCCCGACGGGCTCGGCTGGGGGCCCCACGGGCCGTCCCTCGCGGGTCCGGACCTCTACTACTACTGGGATGGCTCGACGACGGCCAACTGGCCGACCCACGACCCCTGTGGGACCAACCAGGCGAACCTGCCGACCGGAGTCGCGAGCCCGGGCGGCGCCGTGTGGTTGCGACATGCGCGGCCGTGAATGCTTTCGAGGGAATACGCGTCCACGCCCCCGTTCGGGTGGCGAGACAGCGCGGAGGGAACGCGCTAAGGTCTGCCTCCCCCCCTGTGACGAGAGGTAGGAACATGCGGCATCTCACCGTGGCCCTTGGGCTCTTCGCGCTGTGCTTCTCCGGTACGGCCCTCGCTGGCGAGCGCGCCGGCTTCACCGTCGACAAGGCCGCCCAGACGGTCAGCCACGACTGCAGCGACGGCGAGAGCGTCGTCGTGAACGGCGCCCAGAATACGGTGACCCTCACCGGAAACTGCGGCGGGGTCACGGTCAACGGCGCCTACAACAAGGTCTCGATCGCGCACGTGCCGGACCTGACGGTCAACGGCCAGTCGAACACGGTCGACGTCGACGCCGTGGCGAAGGTCTCCATGAGCGGCGCGAACAACACGGTCACCTGGAAGAAGGCGATCGACGAGACGAAGAAGGCCCCGGCCGTCACCAAGAGCGGCATGGGCAACACCGTCAAGAAGGCCGAGGCGGAAGAGTAGAGGGCCCTCTGGTGGGCGCGTGACCGTGCCGCGAGGGGCGCCTTGGCGTCCCCCGCGGCACGCCGCCGTCACCGCGTCAGGTTGACGAGGGTCCCGATGATCCGAGCGAGCCGCTGACGGACCTCGTCGCTGGGCTCGGGCATGTAGTTGACGACAGCGGCCACGTCGTAGCAGGCCCGGGTCTCGAGGGCCGAGCCGAGGGCGTCGGAGTAGCGTGCGTTGCGGTTCCTGCCGCGCGCCCGGGAGCCCTCCGCGATGTTGAGCGGGACGCTGACGGAGGCGCGCCGGAGCTGTCGGGCGAGGTCGGGGTCCTTGCGGGCGATGAGCTCGGCGGCCCGGGCGGCGTCGGCGGCGAGCTGGAGGGCGACGGGGTAGATGCGAAGCATGTGAGCGGCTCCTCGGAAGGTGGGTGTCGTCCCTCCGCCGGCCCTGTCGCCGACGGGGAACGTCCATCCCCCAGCCGCGCGCGCAGGGCCCCGCAAGGCTGGCGACGCAGTCGCCACCGCCCGGAGCCGCCCGGAGCCACGCGCAGCGAAGCGAGCATGGCGAGGACGGCGAGGACGGCCTGGCCTTGCGAGGCCCGAGCACGCGGCTACCCTCAGGCGTCCCACGACCGCGACCCAGCCCAACTCGTCTCCCTCCAGCCTCCGCCGCGCCCGCCTCCGCCTCCGCCTCCCCCGTCCGCCTCCGCCTCCGCCTCCCCCGTCCGCGTCCGCGTCCGCCTCCGCCTCCGCCCTCGCACACGCTCCCGCCATCCCCCCTTCCGCCCGCGCCCCGTTTCCCCGAACCGGCCGGGAGTGGTTCAATCGCCCTGAACCCACACCGGAGGTCGGAGGCGATGCGTTTCCTGCATCCCGATCACGACGCCGCGCTCGAGCTCACCCTCGACGACGTGTTCCTCGTCCCCAACCGCTTCGACGGGACCTCGCGCTTCGACGTCGACCTGACGCCGGACGACTTCCCCGGCGGCTCGCACCCGGTGGTCTCGGCCAACATGAACGCCGTCACCGGCAAGCGCATGGCCGAGACGATGGCGCGCTTCGGGGGCCTCGGGGTCCTGCCCCAGGACATGGAGCTCGGCACCGTCCGCCGCATCGTGCGCCACATCAAGGGCGCCCACCCGCGCCACGACACGGCGCTCGTGGTCTCGCCGACGGCGACGCTGCGCGACGTGCAGGGGCTCCTCTGGAAGCGGTCGCACGACATGGTGCTGGTCGCCGACGACGATCGGCGCCTCCTCGGTGTCGTCACCGGGGCCGACCTCCGAAACCAGGACCAGTACACGCCGGCCGCCGCGCTGATGTCGACGGACGTCGTGACGCTGCGACCCGACACGACCAACCGCGAGGCCTTCCTCACCCTCGAGCACGCGCGCGTGAAGTCGGCGCCCGTGGTCGACGCCGCCGGGCGCGTGGCCGGCATCCTCACCCGGGACGACGCGGTCCGCCTCGAGGTCCTCCACCCCTCCCTCGACGGCGCCGGCCAGCTCATGGTGGCCGCCGCGGTCGGCATCGGCGGCGGGGCCGGCGCGCAGGCGCGCGACCTCGTCGAGGCCGGCGTCGACGTCATCGTCCTCGACACCGCCCACGGCCATCAGCGGCGCATGATCGAGGCGATCGCCGAGGTGCGGGCCGCGGTGGGCGATATCCCCCCGCTCGTGGCCGGCAACGTGTGCACTGCGGAAGGGACGCGCGCCCTCGTCGAGGCGGGCGCCGACGTCGTGAAGGTCAACGTCGGGCCGGGCGCCATGTGCACGACCCGGATGCAGACGGGGGTCGGGCGGCCGAGCTTCTCGGCCGTGCGGGCCTGCGCGGCCGAGGCGCGGCGGCTCGGCAAGCGCGTGTGGGCCGACGGCGGGGTGCGTGCGCCGCGGGACGTGGCGCTCTACCTCGCGGCCGGGGCGTCGCGGGTGATGGTCGGGACCTGGCTCGCCGGCACCTTCGAGAGCCCGGGCGACATCCGCGAGGACCGCGAGGGGCGGCGCTACAAGGAGAACTACGGGATGGCGAGCGCCCGCGCGGTGGCCGAGCGCACGGCCGGGCTCGACGCCTTCGAGCGCGCGAAGAAGAGCTTCTTCCGCGAGGGCATCTCGACCTCGCGCATCTACTTCCAGGCGGGGCGCGAGAGCGTCGCGGCCATCCTGCTCGAGATCATCACCGGGCTCCGCTCGTCCTTCACCTACGTGGCCGCCCACGACCTCCCGAGCTTCGCCGACAAGGCGGTGGTCGGGGTGCAGTCCCTCGCCGGCTTCACCGAGGGGACGCCCCACGGGCAGGTCCGCGGCTAGCGACAACACCGGCCACTTAGGGATAACCCTTTGAGATCGAACACATCTGCCCACCACGACGACCACGGAGGGCACGGAGGATGTGTGGCCGCTCGATCCGAAACCGGGTGCGACCCGCTCCCCCCTCCGTGAGCCCCGTGCTCTCCGTGGTAAAAAAAGCGTTCCGGTTCAGCGACTTGCGGCCCATCTGATCGACATCGCGGCTAGCGACCGTCGTCGGGCGGACGTCCGGAGGACGTCGCCAAGGCCTCGACAGGACGGCGCTCCGATTCTCGAACCACGGAGCTCACGGAGGACACGGAGAGAGCCACCTTCGTGTCCTCCGTGACCTTCGTGGTTCAATCGCTGCTCCAAGCCGCTTCCGAAGCCTGGACGCACCACGGGGTCCATCGCGACGCGGCAATGCGAGAACGGGTCGTCCGCTGCGGACTCGCCCCCGCGGCGACGTCGGGAGATGCGCGGCGAGGGCGCGCGGGCTCAGCTCAGGGCGACGAGGGCGAAGCCGAGGGTGTCGCGGCCCCAGCGCTCGTAGGCGGCGTACCAGCCGCGCGCGCGGGCCTCGAAGGCCGCCGCGTCGGGGTCCTCGGGGTGGGCCGCGCAGAACGCGAGCATGTTCGCGAGGTAGGCGCCCTCGTAGGCGTCCCACGAGGCGGTCGAGGCCTCGATCACGCGGCGAACGCGCAGGCGCCCCGGGACCGCGAGGGTGTCGAGCTCGGCTCGGCTCGGCATCTCCTCGGGCCCGGCGCCGAGGAGCGCGAGGTAGTCGGGATCGGGCGCCCGCCGCCAGTAGCCCTCGCCGAGGAGCACGGCGCCCCCGGGCCGGAGGAGCCGCGCGAGCGCGGTCAGGTTCTCCTCGAGGGTCCGCCCCAGGGGGCGGGCACCGACGCACAGGACGAGGTCCCACGCGCCGGCCTCGAGCGCGTCCGCGCGCACCTCGCCGAGCTCGAGCGCGACCCGGTCGGCGAGCCCGTGGGCGGCGACCAGCGCGCGCCCCGCCGCGACGAAGGCCGGGTTGAGGTCGATGCCCCGCCCTTCCCCGCCGAGCCGCTCGACGGCCGCGATGAGGAGCGCCCCCTTGCCGCAGCCCAGATCCAGGATCCGCGGCGCCGCCGGCAGCGCGAGGGCGTCGAGGGCCTCGCCGATCGCCTCGGGCGGCAGCGGGTCGAGGACCTCGAGCGCGCCGTGGGCGAGGGTCGTGTAGCGGAGCCGCGCGGCGTCCCGCGCGCTCATCCGAGCGTCACCTTCTTGACCCCCAGCTTCGTGAGGTAGGCGGCGACCCGGTCGCGGCAGTCCCCCTGGAGGACCAGCAGCTCACCGTCGCGGCGCCCGCCGAGGCCGAGGTGGCCCTTGACCTTCTTCAGGAGCGCCTCGAGCTCGTCCGGCGGCAGCTCGAGCTTGTCCACCAGGGTCACGGTCTTGCCGCCGTAGCCCTTGCGCTGCATCCGGACCACCGCGCGCGCCATCTTCGTCGGCCCCGACGCCTTCTCTCCCGCCGCCTCGGGCGCCGCTGTCGCGGGTCCCGGCGGGAGCGCGTCCCTGAGCCCCTGCAGCGCGGCGAAGGGGTTGTCGTCTCGATCGTTGGCCATGGCGTGCTCCGCGGCGTCCTCGTTCGGGCCGTCGAAGCTAGCGCATGACCCGTGCCCGGCGCCAGACCCGCCGCGACGGTGTCGCGAGCGCCCGCATGGTCTGACGCCGGGCGGGGAGGCGTGGGGCCCGGGCCGCGTTGGCCCGGTCCCCACGCCTCATGCACGCTAGCGGTGGCTCCAGGCCCCCGAACGCAGGACCTTCATGTAGTTGGCCCGCTCGAAGGCCGCCGGCTCGGCGACCTTGCGCTGGCTCATGCTGCCCTGCATCTGCACGATCGACTCGTACTCGTGCGTCTCGAGCCACTGCGCCAGCTCGTGCCGCACCGCCGCGATGTGGTCGATGCCGTGATGGAGGACGGCCGAGGTCATCATCGCGACCTTGGCGCCCGACATCATCGACTTCACCACGTCGGTCGCCCCGTGGACGCCGCCGGTCACCGCCATGTCGGCGTTGAGGCGCCCGTACATCACGGCGATCCAGTGGAGCCGCAGCAGCAGCTCCTGGGGGGACGACAGCTCGAGCCGCGGCACCACCTCGAGCGCCTCGAGGTCGAAGTCTGGCTGGTAGAAGCGGTTGAACAGCACCAGCCCGTCCGCGCCGATCTGATCGAGGCTCGCGCAGAAGTTCGGGATCGAGCTGAAGAAGGACGACAGCTTCACCGCCACCGGGATCGACACGCTCCGCTTCACGTCGCGCACCAGCTCCAGGTACATCTCCTCGAGCTGCGACCCCGACACGTCGAGGTCGGTCGGCATGAAGTAGGTGTTGAGCTCGAGCGCGTCGGCGCCCGCCTCCTCCATCCGCTTCGCCCAGCCGATCCAGCCGCCCGACGAGATGCCGTTGAGGCTGGCGATGACCGGGATCTTCACGGCCGCCTTGGCCTTCCGGATGTGCTCCAGGTAGGCGTCGGGCCCGATGTTGTACGTCGCCATGTCCGGGAAGTAGGACGTGGCCTCGGCGTAGCTCTCGGCGCCGTGGAAGAGGTTGCGGTCGAGGTCCTGGCTCTCGAGGGTGATCTGCTCCTCGAAGAGCGAGTGGAGCACGACCGCCGCGGCGCCCGCGTCCTCCATCCGGCGGATGTTGTCGATGTCCTGCATCATCGGCGACGACGAGCAGACGAGGGGGCTCGAGAGCTCGAGGCCGAGGTACTTGGTCGACAGATCGATCATCTTACTTGCCCTCCGCCTTCGTGCCGGTCTGGCCCGCGAGGAACGCGTACTTGCTCCAGCGCGCCGAGACGTCCCCGCTCGCGTCGTCGAGGAGCTGCTTGGCCGCCTCGGGCTTCGAACGCACGAGCATCGTGTAGCGGGTCTCGTTGTAGATGTAGTCCTTGAGCGGCACCGACGGCGCCTTCGAGTCGAGCGTGAACGGGTTCTCGCCGGCCTCGTTGCGCATCGGGTTGTACCGGAAGAGCGGCCAGTGGCCCGACTTCACCGCGAGGTCCTGCTGCTTCAGGCCGTCCTTGAGATCGTAGCCGTGGGCGATGCAGTGGCTGTACGCGATGACCAGCGACGGCCCCGGCCACGCCTCGGCCTCGAGGAGCGCCTTCACCGTCTGCTTGTCGTCGGCCCCCATCGCGATGCGCGCGACGTAGACGTCGCCGTAGGCCATCGCGATCATGCCGAGGTCCTTCTTGGCCTGCGGCTTGCCGTTGGCGGCGAACTTCGCCACCGCCGCGCGCGGGGTCGCCTTGGACGCCTGGCCGCCGGTGTTCGAGTAGACCTCGGTGTCGAGGACCAGGATGTTGACGTCCTGACCGCTCGCGAGGACGTGGTCGAGCCCGCCGTAGCCGATGTCGTAGGCCCAGCCGTCGCCGCCGATGATCCACACGCTCTTCTTCACGAGCGTGTCGGCGAGCGCCTTGAGGTCGCGCGCCGGCCCGGTCTCGACGTCGGCGAGCGCCGCGCGGAGGGCGTCGACCCGCTCGCGCTGGGCGTTGATGCCCTTCTCGTCGCTCTGGTCGGCCGCCAGCACGGCGTCGGCCAGCTCCTGGCCGATGTCCGAGGCGAGGCGCTGCACCAGCTCGCGGGCGTACTCGGTCTGCTTGTCGATCGAGAGCCGCATGCCGATGCCGAACTCGGCGTTGTCCTCGAAGAGCGAGTTCGCCCACGCCGGCCCGCGGCCCTTGGCGTTGGTCGTCCACGGCGTCGTCGGCAGGTTGCCGCCGTAGATGGAGCTGCAGCCGGTGGCGTTGGCGACGACCATGCGGTCGCCGAAGAGCTGGGTGACGAGCTTGATGTACGGCGTCTCACCGCAGCCCGCGCAGGCGCCCGAGAACTCGAAGAGCGGCTGGAGGAGCTGCGTGTCCTTGACCTTCTGGAAGTCGAGGAGATCGCGGCCGACCTCGGGCTGCTTCAGGAAGAAGTTCCAGTTCTCGCGCTCGGAGTCGCGGAGCGGCTCCTGCGGGACCATGTTGAGGGCCCGGAGGCGCGGCTCGCTCTTGTTCTTGACCGGGCAGACCTCGACGCAGAGGCTGCAGCCCGTGCAGTCCTCGGGCGCGACCTGCAGGCTGTAGGCCTGATCGGTCATGCCCTTCCAGCGCGGCTTGGTGGTCTTGAACGTCGGCGGCGCGTCGGCGAGCGCCTCGGGGGCGATGACCTTGGCGCGGATGACGGCGTGCGGGCAGACCATCACGCACTTGCCGCACTGGATGCAGATGTCCGCATCCCAGGCCGGGATCTCGTTGGTGACGTTGCGCTTCTCGAACTGCGTCGTCCCCACCGGGAAGGTCCCGTCGACCGGCATCGCGCTGACCGGCAGGCTGTCGCCGGCGTTGTCCATCATCACCGAGGTGACGTCGCGGACGAAGGCGGGGGCGTCGTCGCCGACGAGCGGCGGGATGACGAAGCCGTTCACCTCGGCGCCGCTGACGTCGACCTCGGCGAGGTGGCTCAGCGCCTGGTCGACGGCGTTGATGTTCATCTTGACGATGGCCTCACCGAGCTTGCCGTAGGTCTTCACGATGGAAGCCTTGATGCGCTCGATGGCCGCGTCGCGGGGCAGAACACCGGAGAGTGCGAAGAAGCACACCTGCATGATCGTGTTGATGCGACGCCCCATCCCCACCTCTTGGGCGAGGGAGTCGGCGTCGATCACGTGCATGGTGATCTTCTTGTCGAGGATCTGCCGCTGCATCCGCGCGGGCAGATGGTTCCAGACCTCCTCCTTGGGGAAGGGGCTGTTGAGGAGGAAGGTCGCCCCCGGCGCGGCGCGGTCGAGGAGGTCGACGCGCTCGACGAAGGTGAACTGGTGGCACGCGACGAAGCCGGCCTGCTCGATGAGGTAGGTCGAGTTGATCGGGCGCGGGCCGAAGCGCAGGTGGGACACGGTCATCGAGCCGGACTTCTTCGAGTCGTACACGAAGTAGCCCTGCGCGTTGTTGTCGGTGTCCTCGCCGATGATCTTCACGGAGTTCTTGTTGGCGCCGACGGTGCCGTCGGAGCCGAGCCCGAAGAAGACCGCGCGCACGGTGTCGGCGTTCTCGGTCGACCACGTCGGGTCGTAGGAGAGGCTGCGCTTGGTGACGTCGTCCTCGATACCGATGACGAAGTCGTGGACCGCCGGGTCCTCGTTCAGCGCGTCGAAGACCCCCTTGACCATCGCGGGGGTGAACTCCTTCGACGAGAGGCCGTAGCGGCCACCGACGATGCGCGGGAAGCTGGCGAAGGGCGCGGCGCCCTCGCCGAAGGCCCGCGCGAGGCCGGCGACGATGTCGAGGTAGAGCGGCTCGCCCGGGGCGCCGGGCTCCTTGGTCCGGTCGAGGACCGAGATGGCCTTGGTCGTGGGCGGCAGCGCCGCGAGCAGGTGCTTGACCGAGAACGGGCGGAAGAGGCGGACCTTGACCAGGCCGACCTTCTCACCCTCGGCGACGAGGCGCTCGACGGCCTCCTCGGCGGCCCCGGCGCCGGAGCCCATCATCACGATGACGCGCTCGGCGTCCGGCGCGCCGACGTACTCGAAGAGCCGGTAGCTGCGCCCGAGACGGCCGGCGAGGCGGTCCATCGTCTCCTGGACGATGTCGGCCGCGGCCGCGTAGTAGGGGTTGCAGGCCTCGCGCGCCTGGAAGAAGACGTCGGGGTTCTGCGCGGTGCCGCGGATGACCGGGGCCTCCGGGCGCAGCGCGCGGGCGCGGTGCGACTGGATCCGGGCCTCGTCGAGGAGGGCGCGGACGTCGTCGGCGGTCGGCAGCTCGACGGTGTTCACCTCGTGGGAGGTGCGGAACCCGTCGAAGATGTTGAGGAAGGGCACCCGCGCCTCGAGGGTCGCGGCGTGGGCCACCAGGGCCATGTCGGCAGCCTCCTGCACGGAGTTGCCGAAGAGCATCCCGAAGCCGGTGCCCCGCGCCGACATCACGTCGCTGTGATCGCAGAAGATCGACAGGGCGTGGGTCGCGAGCGAGCGCGCCGCGATGTGGATGACCGCCGGGGTCAGCTCACCGGCGATCTTGTACATGTTCGGGATCATCAGCAGCAGGCCCTGGGACGCCGTGAAGGTCGTCGTCAGGGCGCCGGTCTGCAGCGCGCCGTGGACGGCGCCGGCGGCGCCCCCCTCGCTCTGCATCTCGACGACTCTGGGGACGGAGCCCCAGATGTTGGGGCGCTCCTGTGCCGCCCACTTGTCGGCCAGCTCTCCCATCGGGGAGGCCGGGGTGATCGGGTAAATGGCGATGACCTCACTCGCCATGTAGGCGACGGTCGCGGCGGCTTCGTTGCCGTCCAGTGTGACTCGCGGGCGCATGGGCGCAGCTCCTCGTTCGCGGTGATCCCATCGGTCGCGCGGGTGCTGGAGAGCACGAGACACGCGGCTCAAATGCGACCCCCGCCGGGAAGCACATTGCGTGCCAGCCTGCGCACGGAATTCACGGCCAATGACCTCGCGGGGTTCGACGCTCACCGATGAGTTACGCATGTGGGGTTTCGCACACCGCAGTGCAAAGTGAGGGGTGTAATGCCCCTCCGCGACAGCGTGACGCAGTGCACCATCACTGGTGTTCGCGTCCCGCCCCGTCTATCATCGCTCGCGAGAGGAGCCGGCGAGGAGGCGCGATGAAGCCGTCAGCGCATACCGAAGGCCCACCTTCGGCCGAACGTCCGGGCGCGCCCGGCGGCGAGCCCTCACGCGCCGACGACGACGCGGCGCACGCGCTGCAGGACGCGGAGCGGCGGGCCACCGAGGCCCAGGGGCACTATCACGACCTGGCGAGCATGCTCCCAGCGCTCATCAGCGAGACCGACGCCGAGGGGCGCCTGGTCTTCGTCAACCGCTACGGGCTGGAGCTGACCGGCTACGGCGAGGACGAGTGGCGCGGCCTGTCGCTCATCGACGTCGTCGCGCCGGTCGACCGCGCCCGCGTGATGGAGAACTTCGCGCGGCGGATGGCGGGCGCGGAGCTGCCGCCGAGCACCTACCACGTGCTGCACCGCGACGGCGTCACGCTCATCCCGATCGAGCTGCGCGCCGCCAACATCGTCAGCCAGGGGCGCGTCGTCGGCACGCGCTGTGTCCTCTTCGACCTGCGCGACCGCGTCGCCGCCGAGCGCGAGCGCCTCCACTACGAGCAGCGCACCCTCGAGGCGCGGCGCCTCGAGAGCCTCGGGGTGCTCGCCGGGGGCGTGGCGCACGACTTCAACAACCTCCTCGCGGTCGTGCTCGGCAACGCCGACCTCGCGCTCCTCGAGCTCCCGCCGGAGTCGTCGGCGCTCGCCCACGTGCGCGACATCTGGGTCGCCGCCCAGCGGGCGGCGGCGCTGACGAAGCAGCTCCTGGCCTACGCCGGCAAGGCGCCCTTCCACCGCACGTCGGTCGACGCGAACGCCCTCGTGCACAGCGCCCTGGCGCAGCTCCCGGGCGGAGCGGACGACCCGCGGGTCGACCTCCAGCTCAGCGCGGAGCTCCCGCCGGTCCACGGCGACCGCAGCCACCTCGCCCAGGTCATCCAGAACCTCGTCGCCAACGCTCTCGAGGCCCTCCCGCCGGGGCGCGGATCGGTGACCGTCGAGACGCGGCGGGTCGACGTCAGCGCCACGGCGCAGCCCCCCGGCCTCCAGGACCCGGACCAGCTCCCGCCGGGGCCCTACATCCGCTGCTGCGTGCGGGACGATGGGATCGGGATGGACGCCCGGACCGTCGCGCGCATGTTCGAGCCCTTCTTCACGACGAAGTTCACCGGCCGCGGGCTCGGGCTTTCGGTGGTGGTCGGGGTGATGCGCTCCCACGGCGGCGGCATCGCGGTCAGGAGCCAGCCGGGTCGCGGGACCTGCGTCGACGTCTACCTGCCGGTCGCCTCCACCCGCGCCGAGCGGCGCGAGGCCGCGCCGGAGGACCGCCTCGCGCCGCTGTGCGGGCGGGCCCTGGTCGTCGACCACGTGCCGGAGGTGGCGGGGATCGTGGCCCGGCTCCTCGGGCGTCTCGGCCTCGAGACCGAGACGGCCCGGGACGCGGCCCAGGCGACGCGCGCGGTCGAGACGCAGCGCTTCGACGTGGTGCTCGCGGCGAGCCGCGGCGGGGGTGAGGGGGCGCAGGTGGTCCGGGCGGTGAGCGCGTCGGCCCCGGACCTCCCGGTGGTCCTCTACAGCGCCGACAGCGAGCACGCGGTCCGCGAGCGGCTCGGCGACGTACGCGTCGCCGGCTACCTCGACAAGCCCTTCGACCTCCACCTGACCCACGTCACGCTCCGGGCCGTGCTCGACCGGTGAGCCGCGGCCCGCGCGACGCCCCCGGGACGTCGACACCCCGAGACGCCGGTTGCTTTGGGCGCGCGCTTGGGGCAGGAGTGGCCTCATGTCGAAGAAGAAGAAGAACCCCGTGACGCGCGCCATCCTCACCCTCCGCCAGGCGGGGGTCGAGTTCACCGAGCACCCCTACGACTACGTCGACAAGGGCGGCACCCGGCGGAGCTCGCAGGAGCTCGGCGTCGACGAGCACATCGTCATCAAGACCCTGGTGATGGAGGACGAGGAGCGCGAGCCGCTCATCATGCTCCAGCACGGCGACCGCTCGGTCTCGACCAAGGCCCTCGCGCGCGAGCTGGGCAAGCGCAAGATCGTCCCGTGCACGCCCACCGTCGCCGAGCGGCACACCGGCTATCAGGTCGGCGGCACCTCGCCCTTCGGCACCAAGAGGGAGCTGCCGGTCTACGTCGAGCGGACCATCCTCGAGCTCGAGCGGATCTACATCAACGGCGGCGGCCGCGGCTTCCTCGTCAGCCTCGCCCCGAGCGTGCTCGTGGACCTCCTGAAGGCCACGCCGGTCGACGCGGCCACGGACCGCGCCTGAGCGCCCTCCCCTGCGCCCCTACACGCCGAGCCGGCGCGGCTCGCTCGGGGGCGCGGGCAGCGGTGTGAGCGGCGGCCGTCCGAAGAGGCCCCACATGCGGCAGCCGGCGTACAGGGACCAGGCGTTCAGCTTCGGCCAGGAGGCGATGTGCACCGCCTCCCAGCGCGGCCGGAACTTGTCCTTGTAGAGGGCGAGGCTCTGGAACGGGAAGAGCCCGTTTCCGAGGGAGCTCCGGTAGAGCCAGCGGAAGATGGCGCGGAGGAAGCGCGAGTCCCGTCGCGGCAGGGCCGTGCGCTCGGCCATCGGACAGGCGCCGAGCGAGACGACCTCGACGCCCTCGTCGGCGAGCCGCGTGATGACCTCGGTCAGGAGCACGTCCATCGCCCCTGCGGGCGCGTCGGGCTCGCGCGCCATGACGTCGACGCCCCAGCCGCGGCCGTCCCAGCCGGGGGTCACGGTGACGAAGGCCACGGCGTCGGGGCGATCGGCGCTGCGCGCCGCGAAGTAGCGGCGCCCGAGGGGCCGGTCGAAGCACGGCGTCCCGATGAGGAGCGCCATCGGATCGGCCAGGGGGCGGCCGTCGAGCCAGTGGTGATAGAGGTGGTCGAGGCTCGCGGCGACGCGCCGCGGGTCGACCTCGTGGACGGTGACCCCGTAGCGCTTCTTGCCGCGGTTGACCATCTGCCGGAGGTCGGCGTGCTTGCGCCCGGCGAGGGTGAACGTCGCCGTGTCGACGAAGGCCTCGGCGCCGACCATGAGCGACCGGAACCCGGCCGAGCGGACGAGCCGCCGCTCGGCCGCGGCGACCGGGAAGAGCATGACCTTGGAGAAGCGCGCCTCGCTGAGGGCGTCCCGGAAGTCGGTCAGGAGCCGGGTGCCGTCGCCCGTGACGTGGACGCCGCCGACGGAGAGGGCGTGGCGCGGCGCGGCGGCCCAGGTCAGCGCGCCGTCGTCGGTGGCGAAGGTGCGGAGGTCGGGCTCGAGGGAGAGGTAGGCGTTGCCGCGGGGTGAGTGGCGGACGATCGCCGCGAGCTCGCCCAGCGGCATCGACGCCTCGGGGACCCGCTCGGGGTGGCTCGACGGGAGCACGAGATCGCCCGTGCGCCCCGGCAGGTCCGTCAGCCAGCGCATGACGCTGCTCGACAGGCGGCGGCGGGGCTTCACCGGTGCGGGGGGGAGCGCCGGGACGGTGGCCAGCCCGTGCTCAGCCAAGGGCCGGCGCTTCGCTCGAGGTGGCCTGCGGGTTGGCGCGGCGGCCGTCGACGAGCCGCATCCGCCAGTCGACCCCGATGAGGTCCCCCTCGGCGAGGGGCAGCCAGACGTTCTCGCCGAGGAGCGGCTCGCTCGAGACGATGAGGTGGTTGACGAAGCCGCTCTCGGTGGCGTGCTCGCACTCGCGCTTGAGGGACGGGCAGCTGTCGCGGTCGGCGCAGCGCGTCTTGTAGGTCGAGTAGAAGAGCTCCTTGCCGCCCTGGTAGGCGAGGAGCACCGCGCCGTTGGTGATGATGACGCTCAGGAGGCTCGCCTTGGTGTCGGGCCGGCCGTCGCAGATGGCGCGGATCTTGGCGACGGCGCGCTCGAGGGCGGTCATCACCTCGTCGACGACGAAGTTGCCGCCGAGCGGGCCGAACTGGCAGAGCTCGCTCAGGAAGAGGAAGAAGATGCGCTCGCTGTCGGTGTCTCCGAGGATGAAGCGGCGCAGGCGCGGGGCGATGGCGCGCTCGATCTCGGGGCGCACCTCCTCGAAGCGCGGGATGTCCCCGTTGTGGGTCATCACCCAGCGGCCGTACTGGAACGGGTGCGAGTTGAGGACCGAGAGGTTGCCCTGGGTCGCCTGGCGGATGTGGGCGACGACCGTCTCCGAGCTGACGAGCCCGCTGACGCGCCGAAAGAGCGTCGAGTCGAGCGCGCCGGTCGCGCTCTTGGTCAGGTGCGGCGCGCCGTCGACGTAGTAGGCCACGCCCCAGCCGTCCCGGTGGTGCTGGCTCTGAACCGCGAGGGCGTTGTCCGCCTGGACCAGCGAGCGGTGGACCTGGCTCTGGATGACGCTGCGAAACCCGAACATCCTGCACATGCGCGGGAGCATACCAGCATTCGCCGCGGGCGGCGTGGGAATGGGCGCTGGATCAAAAAGCGAACGCCCGGGCCGACGCGGCGACCCGGGCGTTCGTGAGCGCGACGGGGATCGGCCTAGAAGACCGTGGTGAGCGCCGAGCGATCGCCGCTCTTCACCGCGGCGGCGCGCGCCTTGACGCGCGGCAGCACGTTGTGGACGAAGAAGCGCGCGGTGTCGATCTTGCCGGCGAGGTAGCGGGCCTCGGCGTCGTCCGCGAGGAACTCGGCGAGCTTCGGGTCGGCCGGGTCGATCTTCTTCAGCTCGAGGCGCGCCGCGTACATCTCGGCGGCCTTGATGGCCTGGCGGAGCAGCAGCCACGCGACGATGGTGTCGCCGAACATCTGCAGGAAGTTCGTGGCGTGCGAGGCCGGGTAGTCGATGTCGCCCTTCTTCATCGGGCCGGCGAAGCCCATCGCGGTCGCCGCCATGGCGTCGCGGGCCTTGGCGAGGGCCTCGAGCTCGGGCTTGAACTGGCCGTCCTTGTCGGGGCCGTTGATGGTGCGGTTCACCTCGTTGAGCATCGTCATCAGCATGATGCCGCCGCCGCGGGTGAGCTTGCGGCCGAGGAGGTCCATGGCCTGCACGCCGTTGGTCCCCTCGTAGATGCTGGCGATCTTCACGTCGCGCAGCAGCTGCTCCATCCCGTACTCGCGGACGTAGCCGTAGCCGCCGTGGACCTGGATGCCCATCTCGCACGCGCGGAAGCCCTCGTCGGAGCACCACGCCTTGATGATCGGCGTGAGGATCTCGACCTGGTGCATGTAGCGCTGGCGCTCCTTGTCGTCCGTGGCGACCTCCGCGCGGTCCATGCAGTAGGCGCCGTAGAGCATGAGCGCCCGGCCCCCCTGGGAGATGGCGCGCATGTTGAGGAGCATGCGGCGGACGTCGGGGTGCTCGATGATGGCGACGCGCTCCGGGTTCTCCTTGCGGGCGTCGGCGAGGCGGGTGCCCTGGATGCGCTCCTTGGCGTAGCGGACGGCCCACTCGTAGGCCAGGCTCGACTGGGCGACGCCCTGCATGCCGACGGCGATGCGCGCCTCGTTCATCATCTGGAACATGATGCGCAGGCCCTCCCCCTTCTGACCGAGGAGCCAGCCTTCGCACGCGTCGTCGTCGCCGAAGCTGAGCGAGCAGGTCGCCGAGCCGTGGATGCCGAGCTTCTCCTCGACGCCGACGCAGGTGACGTCGTTGCGGCCGAGGATCTTGCCCTTCGCGTCGACCTTCATCTTGGGGACGATGAAGAGCGAGACGCCGCGGTAGTCCATCGGGTCGCCGTCGACGCGGGCGAGCACCATGTGGACGATGTTCTCGGTGAGATCGTGGTCACCGCTCGAGATGAAGATCTTCTGGCCCTTGATCTTGTAGAAGCCGGGCTTGCCCTCGATCGGCGTGGCGGTCGACTTCAGATCGGGCACGGCGGTGCCGGCGGCGGGCTCGGTGAGGCACATCGTGCCCGACCAGGTGCCCTCGAGCATCCGGTCGAAGTAGAGCGCCTTCTGGTCGGCGGTGCCGAACTCCTTGACGAGCCCGAGGGCGCCGTGGGTCAGGCCCGGGGTGAACATGAAGTTCACGTTGGCGGCCGTGAAGAGCTCCTGCGCGGCGATGTGGACGGCGATCGGGAAGCCCTGACCGCCGGCGTCGACCGCCATCGACATGCCGTTCCAGCCGCTCTCCGAGAAGACCTTGTAGGCCTCCTTGAAGCCCTTGGGCAGGACCGGCGTGCCGTCGACCATGTGCACGCCCTCCCGGTCCCCCGACTGGTTGACGGGGAAGAGCACCTCGGCCGCCTGGGTGAAGGCCATGTCGAGGACATCGTTCATGACCTCGACGTCGACATCCTTGAAGTGCTCGTGCTCGATCAACGCCCCCATGTCGAGGAAGTCGAAGAGGTTGAACCTGATGTCCCGCATGTCGGCGTAGAACTCGGCCACGGTGTGCTCCTTTTAAGGCAACTCGGCTCGCATACGACCAGAGACAACAGGTATAGATCTCGCGAGTCGGAAATCAAGTGAAAATGAATGACGGCTCAATCAGCGCCAGCCCGGAGCAGATGATGGCCTCCAACCCCGTGAAAGCACGCAGGGATCTTCACGCCTGGCGGGAGCGCCAGCCCGCCAATTTCTACACGTCGGACCGCCAGCTGGTGCGGCTGCTGCAGACCTTCCTGGGGCAGGATCGATACCTGCGTCATCGCGAGCACTTCGCGTCGTTCGGCGCGGTCTGCGCGGGCCCGCTCGACGAGGCGGCCGTCATCAACAACCGCGGCGCCAATCTGCCCGAGCTCGACCGCTGGTCGCCGCTCGGCGAGCGCATCGAGGCGGTGGCACACCACCCGAGCTATCACGACTGCGGCCGGCACATCTACGAGGACGGCGAGGTCATCGCGGCCTACGCCGAGCCGGCGTCGAACGTGCGCGCGCTCGCCCTCTTCTACCTCTCGAGCCACGTCGGCGAGGCCGGCCACAACTGCCCCGTCGCCTGCACGGCGGGCGTGGTCAAGGCGCTCGGCGCCGAGGGGAGCGACGCGCTGAAGGCGCGCTGGCTCGGCGGCGTGCTCACGAACACCTATGCGGACCGGCTCGACGGCGCGCAGTTCGTGACCGAGGTCCAGGGCGGCTCCGACGTCGGGCTCAACGCGGTCGAGGCCACCCCCGACGGCGAGGGCTTCGGCACGACCCGCTGGCGCATCACCGGCGAGAAGTGGTTCTGCTCGAACTCCGACGCGGACCTCATCCTGATGACCGCGCGGGTCGCGGGCCACGGGACGCAGGGGCTGGGGCTCTTCCTGGTGCCGCGCCTGCTCGAGGACGGCACCGTCAACCACTTCACCGTGCGGCGGCTGAAGGACAAGATCGGCACGCGCTCGATGCCCTCGGGGGAGATCGACTTCCAGGGCGCCGTCGGCTACGCCGTCGGCCCGGTCGACAAGGGCTTCCGCACGCTGATGGCGCAGGTCATCAACACCTCGCGCCTCTACAACACCGTGGGGACCGCGGGCATCGCGCGGCGGGCGCGGCTCGTCGCCCAGGCCTACGCCCAGAGCCGGGTCGCCTTCGGCCACCCCATCGCGCAGTACCCGCTGGTGCAGGAGATGGTCGCCCGGATGCGCGCGTCGAGCCAGGCGCTGACCGCCGGGGCGATGCGGCTCGCCCACGGGCTCGACCGGGCCGAGCGGGGCGAGCTCGCGGGCGACGAGCTGGCCTGGCTCCGGGTCGGGACGAACCTCGCCAAGATGCGCTCGTGCCAGCACTCGCACCGGGTGGTGCTGACCGCCATCGAGACCCTCGGCGGCAACGGCGCCATCGAGACCTTCAGCGTCCTGCCGCGGCTCCTGCGCGACAACGTCGTCTACGAGAACTGGGAGGGCACCCACAACACCCTCATCGCCCAGACCCACCGCGACTTCGCCAAGCACGGCCTCCACGCGCCGTTCATCGCCGTGCTGCGGCGCGACCTCACGACCGGGGACGCGGCGATCGACGCGGCGCTGGCGCCGGCCCACGAGGCCCTCGACCGGGCCGAGGACGCCCTCGGCGCCATCCTCGCCCTGCCCGACCCGGGCACCGCGGCGCTGCTGCTCCGCCCCCACGTCGAGCGGCTCGGGGACGCGCTCTTCGCCGGCGCCTTCGCCCAGGATCTGCTCACCGAGGCGGACCCGGCGCGGCGGGCGGCCGAGCTCGACGTGCTGACGGTCTTCGTCGACGAGCACCTCCGAGCCGCCCGGCCCGACCCGGACCTGGCGACGGCGGCCCGCTTCGGGCGCATCGTCGCGCTCGACGGCTGATCGCTGGGAGTGGCGCCCCGCCGCGACTGTTCACCGACAAGCGTAGCGGAGGGGGCGCCTGGAACCTCTCGCGTCAGAGGGTTCCCGCCGCGGGCCTCCGGCGCTGGTGCGCGCTCGCGCGTGCCAGCAGCGGAGGCTCGCGGTGGGATGACGCGAGAGGTTCTATCGTCGGCGCCCCCGCAGCGAAGCGCCAGGTGATCGTCATCGCATGGCCCGCAGCACCGCAGGCCCTGTCCGGGGGCGGACGTGTGGGCGAAGGTCGGGCTTGGCGCCGCTGCCCGCCGGACGTATACCCCTGGGCATGAAGCTCTACCCCTTCCGCGCCATTCGTCCCGCGCCCGCCCACGCGCAGCGCGTGCTGAGCCCGCCGTACGACGTCGTGTCGACGGCCGAGGCCCGCGCCTACGCCGAGGGCAACGCGGCCTGCTACTTCCACATCTCGCGCTCGGAGATCGATCTGCCCGACGACGTCGATCCGCACGGGGACGCGGTCTACGCCCTCGCCGCGGAGGCGCTGGGGCGGATGCTCGACGAGGGCATCCTGGTCCGCGACCCTGGCGAGACGCTGTGGATCTACCGCCTGCGCCAGGGCGACCACGTGCAGACCGGGTTCGTCGGGGCGGTGTCGGTCGACGACTACCGCGCCGGGCGCATCAAGCGCCACGAGCTGACCCGCGCCGCGAAGGAGGACGACCGGACGCGCCACATCCTCGCGTGCGGCGCCCAGACCGGCCCCATCCTGCTCGCCTGCCGCGCCTCGGCCGCGCTCGCCGACGTCGCCGCGCGGCTCACCGCCGGCCCGCCGAGCCTCGAGGTCACCGGCAAGGACGACGGCGTCGTCCACACCATCTGGGCCGTGCCGGCCGACGAGATGGCCGCCCTCGAGGCCGCCTTCGGGCCGCTCGACGCCTTCTACATCGCCGACGGCCACCACCGCGCGGCGAGCGCCGCCCG
>SBGO01000525.1 GCA_006226565.1 Deltaproteobacteria bacterium
CGGCCGGCGGGACGGCCCCGAGGGCGTCCTGCTCCGGCTCGAGCTCGCGGTCGTGGCGCTCCACCAGGACCTCCCCGCGGTCGCCGCGGGTGCGCTCGCCCAGGCCGACCCGCTGCTCGAGGTCGTCGACCTCACCCCGGACGACGCCGGCGAGGCGGCGAGCTGGCTCTTCGCCGACGCGGCGCGGCCCTACCGCTCGCCCGCGTGGGAGAAGCTGATGGTCAACGTCCTCGGCATGGCGTCGCGGCTCGCGGCCGGGGACGCCCGCGGCGCGCTGGTCGAGGCGCGGCGCTTCGAGGTCGTCGCGCGCTTCTTCGCGGACCGGAGTCAGGACCCCGGGCGCGTGCTGGCGGTCGGTCGGCTCCTCGCCGCGGTCAGCCACGAGGCCGCCGGACGACCGCGCGGGGCGCGGCTCTACCGCGAGCAGGCGAGCGCGGCCATGCCCGGCCTCTTCGCGGCCGAAGGCGTCGAGGGGACCGGCGAGATCGTCGTGCTCGTCCTCGGGGGGCGCCTCCCGGCCAAGGTCTCGCGTCCCGTCGCCGTCGACGCGGTCGCGACCCTCGCCGCGCAGCCCACGGCGGCTCAGAACCTCCGCGAGCTCGGCGTGAAGGAGCTCCGGCTGGTCGGGCTCGGCGCCGATCGCCCGATGGACGACGTGGCGGTGTCGGTCGGCGAGCGCGCGCTGACCGTCGTCTGGGCGGACCTGGCGGCGACGGCGCGGGCGGAGTTCGACCGCGTCGGGCCGGTGCTCGCGCGGGCGGCCATCACCCGGGCGATGTCGCGACAGACCGTTCGCCGGACCGTCGCCTCAGCGGACGGGAAGGGCGAAAAGAAGGGCGGCCTCGGCCACCTCCTCGGCGGCATCCTCTCGGGCACCATGGAGGCCACCGACACCCCCGACACGCGGTCGTGGAGCACGCTCCCGGCGCGGCTCGGCGTCGCGCGCCTCGCGACCGCTCCGGGTCACTACGCGGTCGTCGCGGGTGAGCAGCGCGTGGACGTCGAGGTCCACGCCGGGCGGCCGAGCCTCGCGGTCCTGGTCATGGACTGACGCTTCATCGAGCGGCCCGCCGGCTCATCCCAATGCCGATCAGACGAGTCGCAAGACACTGAATCGGCGAGGTTTTTTGCCACGGAGAGCACGGGGATCGCGGAGGGGGGAGCGGGTTGCGCTCGCAGTCTCGGCTCGAGCTGGCCACACCTCCTCCGTGTCCTCTGTGTCCTCCGTGGTGGAAAGAGGTATTTGATTTCAATGGGTTGTTGTTGGGCGGCCGGCATTGCGGCGAATCCGACGCGGGACAGCCGGAGATCGTCCCGCGCGATGGCCGGCGCGCGCTATTTGTCCGTCGCCGCGGGCGCTGAGGCGCTGGCCGGAGGGCGCTGGTAGTCGATGGCGTGGGCGGGCGGCGCGCCGCCGGGGCCCGTCAGGTAGTGCTCGAGCCACCGGAGGGAGCGCAGGTTGTAGTCGAGCCGCCCACCGGCTCGTCGGTTGCCGTGCCCCTCTTGCGGGTAGAGCACGAGCCGGACCGGCGTCTTCCCCAGGATTCGCAGGAAGCGATACAGCTCCAGCGACTGCCCCGGGTGGACTCGCGGGTCGCTGTCGCCGTGGAGGATGAGGAGCGGCGTCCGCGCCTTCTGGACGTGATAGATGGGGCTCCGCTCCAGGAAGAACTGCCAGTCGTCCCAGGGGCGCCGCCGCGCGTGGACGAGGAACTCCTCCTCGGGGATGTCGGTGGTGCCGGTCTTGGAGATCTTGTCGCTGACGCCGACGAACATCACGCCCGCCGCGAAGCGCTCGCTGTAGTAGGTGCTGCACCACGCGGTGGCGTAGCCGCCGTAGGAGCCTCCGGTCACGCCGACCTTCGCCTTGTCGACGAGGCCGCTGGCGACGAGGTGATCGACGCCGTCGACGAGGTCGTCGAACTCGCGTCCCGCCGGGTCCCCCTGGCTCAGCTTCGAGAAGGCTACGCCCCGCCCCGTGCTCCCGCGATAGTTCGGGTAGAAGACGGCGAACCCGCGCCCGGCCGACACCTGGCCCGGCAACCCGTAGCTGGTCAGCCAGCCGTTGCGGAAGTTGCTCTCGGGTCCGCCGTGGACCACCACGATCAGCGGGATCCTGGCGTCCCCCGCGCGCTCGAGCGGCGCGATGAGCAGCCCCTCGATCTCCACGCCGTCCCGCGCGGCGTAGCGGACGACCTCCTGCTTGGCGAGGCGCCGCTGGGCGAGCCACGGGTTCGAGTCGGTGAGCCGGCGTGGCGCCTTGCCGAGCGCGCCGTGGAAGACCTCGTAGGGGTGGGCCGGGCTGTCGCCGTAGAAGGCGGCCGTCCGTCCGTCACGGGACAGGCTCATCCGACGAAACAGCGGGCCACCGGGCGGGACGAGGACCTTCTTCCCCTTCCCGTTGGCGTCGATCTGCGCGACCGTGGCCTCTACCCCCTCGTCGGCCACGAAGGCGATGGTCCGGGCGTCGCGCCACGCCACGCTGCGCACGTGCCCGAGGTACCCCGGCATCAGGTCGCGGGCGGCCCCGCCGGAGGCGTTCGCCACCAGCAGGCGCCCGGCCGCAGGGTCGTTGACGTCCTCCGAGCCGATGAGCGCCAGCCTCGCCCCGTCAGGGCTCCACTCGACCTGGTCGAGCTTGCCGACGGTGTCGATCTCCGCGACCACGGCGTGCTTCGCGACGTCGACGACGTGGACGCGCCGCTTCATGTAGCCGGCGTCCACCGTGGGCTCGGGGACGAGGGTCACCGCGAGCCGGTCCCCCTTCGGCGACCACGCCACGTCCACCGCCGAGCCCGGGAGCGCGATGACCTCGGGACGCGAGGCGGCAGCGTCGCCTGGCGACAGCCGCGCGACGTACACCTCGGTGGGCCGCAGGTCCTCCTCGTAGATCTTCTGGGCGAAGCCCTCCTTCGCGAGCTTCTTCGCCGCCTCGTCCTGGGCCCGCTCGGCCAGGAAGGCGACGCGCTCGCCGTCGGGGGCGAGGCTGAAGCCGCGGACATCGGTCGCGTGCTCGACGGCGCGGCGCGCCTCACCGCCGTCCCGTGGGATCAGGTAGAGGGCGGCGTGCTCGTCGCCCGCCCGCTTCGCGACGAAGGCGATGTGTTGGCCGCTCGCGGTCCACGCAGGGCTCGAGACGTTGACCTCGCCGGTCACGAAGGGGCGAGCCCGCCCCTCGCCGTCGACCACGTGCAGCTCTACCCACGCGGGCCCGTCGGCCTCGACGAAGGGCACGCGCTGGACGTGCTTCAGGTAGGCGACCTCGCGCCCGTTCGGCGAGACGACGGCGTCGACGGCGTAGCTCAGGCGCGCGACGTCGTATTCGGTCATGGGGGTCGGCGCGGCCGAAGCCGAGGCGCCGACCGCGGCGACGGCGACGACGACGAGCAGGGTGAGCAGCGCGCGCGGGCGAATCATGGAGGTCTCCGTGGGGGTCAGGGACGAGCCAGGGCCATACCGCGCGAGCGGCGCTCAGGCCAGTCCGGACCTCGACGATCCGAGTGGCTCGGCACGAGCCATGAACGAGTCGTCATGGCGTGCCTCGAGCCCGTGCTCGTCCGAGCGGCGGGTCCACGGACCCGCTTCGGCGTCAGAGGGGGAGGACCCGCTCGAGGTAGGCGCGGTTCTGGGGCGAGAAGACGCCCGGACCGGCGCCGTCGATCTCGGCGCGCTCCTCGAAGGGGCGGGCCGAGCCGGCGTCCATGATCCACCCGGGGTTGTCCCCGATGTTGTGGAACTGCCCGTCCACCGCGGCGAGCCCGAGGCTGTGACCGACCTCGTGGGTGATGGTGTTGCCGACGAGGTTGCCGAAGACCTGCACCGCCTCGGCGACCGCGCCGTCGCGCGCGAAGCTCGCCGCCTCGCCGGGGCTCGCCGGGGTGCCGCCGAGGCGCGGCATGACCGCCCGGAAGACGTCGTCGAAGCGCGAGGACGCCAGCGGGTTGTCGGCGAGGGACGGCGAGAGGTTGAAGAACTCCGCCGGGAAGACGCCGCCATAGGCCGCGTAGCCGTCGGCCTCGGTCTCGGCGTTGTAGCCGCCGATGATGTCGTTGAAGCGGATGTTGCCGACGTCCTTGCCGCTGGTGTTGTCGAGCCCGAACTGGTGGGTCCCGTTCGGGTCGTAGCCGGCGACCTCGACGACGCCGTACTCGGCGTAGTCCTCGGGCTCCTCGGTGGTGAAGGCGATGCTGATCCCCTCGTAGTCGCGCCGAACCACCTCGCGGATGCGCGCGATGACGGCGTCGCGCTCCGCGAGGAGCCCGAACTCGGACAGCGCCTGGTCGAAGGCGGGCAGCAGCTTGATGTAGATGACCTGCTTCTGCGGCAGCACCGTGAAGCTGACGGGGAGCCCGCGGCCGCGCGTCTGGTCGGCCCCGAAGAGCACGATCGGGGCGACCGTCCCCTCGAAGAGGCCGGGCACGAGCCCGAGGCCGCGCTGGACGCCGTCGGCGTCGACGTCGACCCGCAGCACCGCGCCGATGGTGGAGTTCCCCATCACCACGTCGGGGACGAGGGTCAGCGCGCGCGGCCCGCCGAGGTCCTGCGCGGTCCCGTCGATGGCGGTGAAGACGCCGTCGAACTCGATGATGGTCGCCGCCTGGAGGAGGCCGTCCGCGGCGGTGAAGCCGTGACCCTCGAGCATCACCCACTGGCCGCGCGAGGCGGCGAGCGGGGTCATGGCGGTGATCTCCGGGCTCGCCAGGGTCAGATCGGCCACCGAGAGCGGCGTGGACGCGTCGTGCTGGTCCTGGCGATCGACGTTGATGACCCGCAGCGTGCCGCTGAAGCGCCCCGGCAGGATGCCGAGCACGTCGGGGGTCAGCGTGAAGCTCAGCGCATCGCGCCGGCCGGCGTCGGGGGGCATCGCCGGGAGCTGGAGCCCGCTGATCGCCACCGTGTGCGGCGGCTGGTCGGTCTCCATCGTGCCGTCGAGCTCGACGAGGGAGGCGCCCTCGCTCGGGTGGAGGAAGCCTTCGCCGGTGAGCGTGATCTCCTCGCCCACGTACAGCGTCGTCGGGGAGTAGCCGGTCAGGCTCGGGATGAGGCGCTGGGCCACGAAGAGGTCGACGGGCGTCCCGATCTCCTCCGCCGGGGCGTCGATGAGCGGCGTCCGCAGGACGCTCACGGTCCCGGCGAAGCGCCCATTGGGCCGGATCAGCGCCTGGGCGACCTCGCCCTCGACCGCCACCACGAGGGTGTGGTCGTCGACGCGCTCGGGGAAGACCGCGAACTCGGTCGCCTCGCCGTCGACCGCGCCGCGGAAGATCACCGCGAGGCTCGCGACCGCCGGGACGACGAAGCCGCCGCCCTCGATCGAGATGCGCGTGCCGGGAACGACCGGGCTCGGGCCGACGCGGGTGACCTGCAGGGCGGGCAGGATGGCGCCGCCCTGCACCTCGTCACCACAGGCGGCGAGGAGCGCGGCGAGGCCGAGGAGCCAGTAGGTTGCGCGACGAAGCTGCATGCCCCATGGCTATCACAGCCGGCGCGCGGGGAGAACGTCCGCGCTATTCGGAGGCGCGGTCGAGGAGCTCCGCCGCGGTCGCCCGGATGCTCGGGGTGATCGCCAGGCCGCCCAGCATCCGCGCGATCTCGTCGGTGCGCGCGTGGTCGTCGAGGGGCACGACGCGGGTCACGGTGCGATCCCCGTCCACCGCCTTCTCGACCCTCAGGTGCAGCGCCGCGCGGGCGGCGATCGGGGCGAGGTGGGTGATGGTGATGACCTGCCGCTCGACGCCGATCTCGGCGAGCTTCTGGCCGATGGTGTCGCCGACGGCGCCGCCGGTCCCGGCGTCGACCTCGTCGAAGATGCAGGTCTCGACGGCGTCGGCGCGGACGAGGGCGCGCTTGAGCGCGAGCAGCACGCGCGACAGCTCGCCCCCCGAGGCCACCCGCGCGAGGGGGCCCGTGCCCTCGCCGACGTTGGTGCGGATGACGATCTCGCCGCCGTCCTTGCCGCGAGGGCCGAGCTGGGCGAGGGGCGTCAGCTCGAAGTTGAGATCGGCGCCGGCCATCGCGAGACCGTGGAGCTCGGCCACGATACGCCGCGAGAGCTCGGTGGCGGCCTCGGCGCGCGCGGCGCTCAGGGCCTTCGCCGCCGCCTCGGCGCGGGCCTCGGCGTGGGTCGCCGCGCGCTCGGCCTCGGCGATCGCCTCCTCGAGCGACTCGAAGCGGCTCAGCTCCGCGCGGTAGGCCGCCGCCGCGGCCAGGACCGCCTCGAGCGAGCCGCCGTGCTTGCGCTCGAGGCGGCTGAGCGCGTCGAGGCGCTCGTTCACCGCCTGCAGACGCCGCGGGTCGATGTCGACGCTCCGGGCGTAGCTCGACAGCTCCAGGGACACGTCCTCGAGCTCGAGGCGCGCGCCTTCGACCCGCGACCGCATCGGCTCGAGGGTCGGGTCGAGGCGGGCGAGGCGCTCGAGGGTCTTCTCGGCCTCGCGCAGCTGCGCGCCAGCCGAGCGACCGTCGCGGCCGAGGGTCTCGGAGATCTGAACCGCGCCGCCCATCAGCGCCTCGGCGTTGTCGAGCCGCCGCGCCTCCGCGACGAGCTCCTCGTCCTCGCCGGCCTTCGGCTTGATGCCGTCGATCTCGTCGAGCTGGAAGCGGACGAAGTCCTCGCGGGCGAGGCGGTCGCCCTCCTGGGCGCGGAGCCCGTCCCGGCGCTCGCGGGCGGCGACGAGGGCCTGCCAGGCGGCCTCGTAGCCCGCGCGCAGCTCGCGCAGGCCGCCGAACCGGTCGAGCACGTCGAGGTGGGTCGACGGGTCGAGGAGCTGGGTGTGCTGGTGCTGGCTCGAGATGTCGACGAGGTGGCGCATCACCTCGGCCAGGGTGGAGACCGTGACGAGCTGGCCGTTGAGGTAGACGCGCCCCCGGCCGCCGGGGGCCACGATCCGCCGGACGACGAGCTCCTGCGGCTCGGCGCCGTCGGCGTCGGGATCGACGAGATCGAGCTCGCGCAGCGCCGCCGCGGCCGGTCCCTCGGGATCGACGTGGAAGAGCGCCGACACCTCCGCCCGGGCCGCCCCGCGCCGGATCGTGTCGGTCCGGGCGCGGTCGCCGAGCAGGAGCGTCAGCGCGCCGACGATGATCGACTTGCCGGCGCCGGTCTCGCCCGTGATGGCGTTCAGCCCGGGGCCGAACTCCAGGGTCGCGTGGTCGATGATCGCGAGGTCCTTGATGGCGAGGCTCAACAGCATGGCGCCGCGCATACCGGATTTCGTCGCTACAATCCACCGTCGCGCGCGCGACCGGCCCGCGATCGGGGCCCGCGAGCGCTGGCGGCGCGGGCGGCTTTGTGGGATGGATCGTGGCACCCCTCGACGGCCCATCCCCGACCAGGAGCACCCGATGGCGACGCACCAGCCCGAGTCCGGAACCCTCGAAGGCGGCGACGCTCCGCGCCTCTACTTTCGCTGGCATCCCGTGGCGGACGCGCGCGGCGTGGTCGTGGTCGTGCACGGCCTCGCCGAGCACTCGGGGCGTTACGTCGAGGTCTTCGAGGCGATCAACGCGGTGGGCTGCGCCGCGCTCGGCGTCGACCTGCGCGGCCACGGCCACTCGGCCGGCACCCGCGTCTACATCGATCGCTTCACCGACTACCTCGACGACGTCGGCCGCGCCGTGGACGAGGCCCGGGTGCGCCAGCCGGAGGGCCCGCTCTTCGTCCTCGGCCACTCGATGGGCGGTCTCATCGCCACCCACCACGCGCTGAGCCGTGGGGCGGGCATCGCGGGCTACATCCTCTCGTCGCCCGGCCTGCGCTCGGCGATCAAGATCCCCGGGTGGAAGAACGCGCTGGGCATGACCATGTCGAAGCTGTGGCCGAAGCTCGCCATCCCGACCGGGATCGGCTCGGACCTCCTCAGCACGGACCCGGCCGTCGCGAAGGCCTACGACGAGGACCCGCTGGTCACGAGCAAGGCGACGGCGCGCTGGTACGCGGAGTTCGTCGCCGCGCAGGCGGACGCGGCGGCGCGCGCGGGCGAGCTGAAGCACCCGTTCCTGATGCTCCTCGGCGAGGACGACAAGCTCGTCGATCCGGCCGGCGGTCGCGATTGAATCGCCGGAGGCATCGTCATGGCGGCGGATGCCACGGCGGGGGCTGAGAATGGCCAGATCCTTTCCATCGTAGAGCC
>SBGO01000606.1 GCA_006226565.1 Deltaproteobacteria bacterium
GCCGACCCCCGCCGCCCCGGCCTACAGCTACGCGCCGCGCCCGGCCGCGAGCGGCGAGGAGACCGAGGAGCGGGTGAAGCTCCGCGGCCTCCGCCGCGCGATCTACGAGACGATGGCGCGCTCGACGTCGACGGCCGCGCACTTCACCTACGTGGACGAGGTCGAGTGCGACAACCTCGTCGCCGCCCGGTCGCGCCTGAAGGCCGCCGCCGAGGCGCGCGGCGTCCGCATGACCTACCTCCCGTTCATCGCCAAGGCGACGCTGCTGGCGCTGCGCCGCTTCCCGAAGATGAACGCGTCGATGGACGACGCCGCCCAGGAGGTCGTGCTCAAGCGCTACTACCACCTCGGCATCGCCGCGGCGACGCCCCCGGGGCTCGTGGTCCCGGTCATCAAGCACGCCGACCAGCTCACGCTCCTCGACCTCGCCGGACACATCCAGGACCTCGGCCACCGCGCCCGCGACGGGCGGCTGCGCCCCGACGAGCTCAAGGGCTCGACCTTCAGCATCACGAGCCTCGGCAAGCTCGGCGGGCTCCACGCGACGCCGGTCATCAACCACCCCGAGGTCGCCATCCTCGGCATCCACCAGATGCAGAAGCGCGCGGTCGTGCGCGACGACGCCATCGTCATCCGCACGATGATGAACCTCTCGCTCTCCTTCGATCACCGCGTCATCGACGGGCACGAGGGCGCGGCGTTCGCTGCTGAGATCAAGCGCTACCTCGAGGATCCCGAGCTGATGATGCTGGAGATGGCGTGAGCGCGACGGCCGCCACCCTCGGCGACGGCGTCGCGCGGCTGCTCGGGCCCGACGGCGTCGCGCGTGAGGTCCCGACCGACCTCGCCCCCGACGCGCTGGTGGAGCTCCACCGCGCGATGGTCGAGCAGCGCGCGGTCGACACCGCGCTGAGCGCCCTCGAGGGGACGGCGGTCCTGCGCCGCTACCCGCCCGCCACCGGCCTCGAGGCCGCCATCTTCGGGCCCGGCTGGGCCCTCAACGCCCAGGACTGGGTCTTCCCGGCCATGCGCGAGCACGGCATCGCGCGTCTCCGCGGCGCGACCCTCGACGAGGTCGTCGCCCAGGCCTTCGGCAACCTCCTCGACAAGGGGCGCGGGCGCCAGCTCCCGGGCTACGTGGCCGCCCCCGCGCAGCAGCTCGCGAGCCCGTCGCCGCCGCTCGCCACCCAGCTCGTCCACGCGGTCGGCGCGGCCCGCGGCATGAAGCTCGCCAAGAGCAACGCCGTCGCGGTGGCCTACCTGGGCGCCGCGGCCACCTGCACCAGCGACTTCCACACCGCCTGCCACGTCGCCGGGCGCGAGCGGCTGCCGGTGGTGTTCGTCTGCATCCGCAACATGAACGCCGCCAACGCGCTCCCCGAGCGGACCCGCGCCGAGACCGTCGCGGACCGCGTGCGCCCCTATGGGATCGCCGCCACCCGGGTCGACGGCGCCGACGTCCTGGCGTGCTACGCCGCGACGCGGGACGCGGTCGCCCGGGCGCGCCAGGGCGACGGGCCGGGCTTCATCGAGGCGCTGGCCTGGCGGCTCGAGGACCCGAGCGCGGCGGCGACCGCGTCCGGCTGGGACGCGTGGGATCCGATCCGGCGCCTCGAGGCCTGGGGCCTCGCGGCGGGCTGGCTCGACCGCGACCAGCTGGCGGAGGCGCGCGGCCAGGCGCGGACCGAGATCGAGGACGTGGTGGCGATCATGCGGGTCCAGGATCCGCCGGCCGAGGCGAGCGTCTTCGACGACGTGCTCGCGGAGCGGCCGTGGTCGCTCGAGGCGCAACTCGCAGAGCTCCAGGGGGGCTGAGACATGGCGAACACCATCGACACCCAGGCCGTGGTCATCGGCGCGGGGCCGGGCGGCTACGTGTGCGCGATCCGGCTGGCGCAGCTCGGCGTGCGCACCGTGCTGGTCGACAAGGGCGAGCTCGGCGGCGTCTGCCTGAACGTCGGCTGCATCCCGTCGAAGGCGCTCATCAGCGCCTCGAAGCTGGTGGCGCAGATCCGCGAGGCCGAGGCGATGGGGATCCACGTCGACGGTGTCCGCGTCGACCTCCGGCAGATGATGACCTGGAAGGACGGCATCGTCGGCAAGCTCACCGGCGGCGTCGGCACCCTCGTCAAGGCCAACGGCGGCCAGATCCTGCGCGGCACGGCGGCCTTCGCCGACCCCCACGCCCTCGTCGTCACCGACGCCGAGGGCGGCGAGACCGTGGTCCGCTTCGAGCACGCCGTCATCGCGACCGGCTCGACCCCGGCCGAGATCCCCGGCTTCGCCTTCGACGGGGTGAACGTCCTCACCTCGACCGAGGCGCTCGCCTTCGACACGGTCCCGGAGAAGCTGGTCGTCATCGGCGGCGGCTACATCGGGATGGAGCTCGGCGGCGTCTGGCAGCGGCTCGGGACCGAGGTGACCGTCGTCGAGTACATGGACCAGCTGCTCCCCGGCTTCGAGAGCGACCTCGTGCGCCCGGTCGCCCGGCGCTTCAAGAAGGCCGGCGGCAACGCGCTGACCGGCACGCGCGCCGTCGGCTGGGAGCCGCGCGCGGGCGGCGGCGTCCAGGTCACCGTCGAGAACAGGAAGAGCGGCAAGACCCAGGTCCTCGAGGCCGACGCCATCCTGTCGACCACCGGCCGTCGGCCGCGGACCGCGGGGCTGAACCTCGCGGCGGCCGGGCTCGCCCCCGACGAGCGGGGCTTCCTCGCCGTCGACGGCGCGCAGCGCACCGCGGTGGACCACATCTTCGCCATCGGCGACGTCGCCGGCGATCCGATGCTCGCCCACAAGGCGTCCAAGGAGGGCGAGGTGGCGGCCGAGGTCATCGCCGGCCGGCCCGGCGCCTTCGACGTGCGCGCGGTGCCCGCGGTGTGCTTCACCGATCCCGAGATCGCCTCGGTCGGGCTCACCGCCAAGGAGGCGCGCGACCAGGGCCTCGTCGTCAAGACCGGCAAGTTCGCCTTCGCCGCCAACGGGCGCGCGCTCAGCCTCAACGACGCCGACGGCTTCGTGCGGCTCGTCATCGACGCCGACAGCGAGGTCGTCCTCGGCATGGAGGCGGTGGGGCCGGAGGTGTCCAACCTCATCGCCGAGGTGGGGCTCGCCATCGAGCTCGGCGCCACCGCGAGCGACATCGGGCTGACCATCCACGCCCACCCGACCCTGGCCGAGGCGGTCATGGAGGCGGCGAACGCGGCGCTGGGGCACGCCATCCACGCGCTCAACCGCTGAGCCGCGTGGGCGCGCCGGTCGAAGCCTTCCGGACCCTCGCGGGCCGCGGCGTCTCGGAGCTCGTCGTCGAGCGGAGCCGCTTCCTCGGCCTCGCCGTGCCGGTGACGAGCCTCGCGGAGGCGCTCGCCCAGGTGGACGCCCTCCGCGCCGAGCACCACGACGCGCGCCACGTCGTGTTCGGCCTGCGGGTCGGGCACGGGCCGCACCTCGTCGACCGCTCCAACGACGACGGCGAGCCGGCTCGGACCGGGGGCTTCCCGGTGTGGCAGCTCCTCGTCGGCGAGGAGCTGCACGACGTGCTGGTGGCGGTCGTGCGCTACTACGGCGGGATCAAGCTCGGTCCGGGCGGCCTCGCGCGCGCCTATCGGGAGGCGGGCCGCCTGGCCCTCGAGGACGCCGGGGGGATGACGGTCCACCCGGAGGTGGAGCTGACCGTCCACGTCCCCTATGCGCTCCTCGGCAAGCTCGAGCACTGGGTCGAGGGCGACGAGGCGGTGCGCGTCGCCGGGCAGGCGTTCGGGGTCGACGTCGCGGTCACCCTCGCCATCCGCGCCGTGGCCGAGTCGGCCGCGCGCGCGCACCTCGCGGCGCTCCTGCAGCGCGACCCGGACGCGCTGTGACCGCGGAGGGGCCAGGGATCGCGGCCCGACCCGTCGCGTCCCGCGCGCGACGGCGGCCCTACGTGGCGACCGGGAAGTAGAGCTCGAACGCCGCGCCCCCGCCCGGGGCGTCGGTGACGCGGATGTGGCCCTTCTGGCGCTCGACCTCGCGGTAGGCGACGGCGAGCCCCATCCCGGTCCCGCGGCCCCGGTCCTTGGTGGTGAAGAACGGCTCGAAGATCCGCGAGCGCAGCGCCGCGGGGATGCCGGACCCGGTGTCGGAGACGGTGACGACCACGTGCTCGCCGGGCTGCAGCACGCCGCGCGCCTCGACGTCCGCTGGGCCCAGGGTGCGGCGCTCCGTCCGGAGCGTGATGCGCCCGCCGCCGGGCATGGCGTCGCGCGCGTTGATGCACAGGTTGAGGAGCACCTGGTGGAGCTGGTCGGCGTCGCCGAGGATGGCGGCGGGGCCGGAGGCGAGATCGGTGGTGACGACGACCTTCGCGCCGAGGGTGTGGGCGGCGAAGAGGGCGACCTCCTCGACGGTCTCGTTGACGTCGATGACGGTGCGCTCGCGCGGGCGCGCGCGCGCGAAGTCGAGGAGCTGCTGGGTCAGCCGGTTGGCGCGGCGCGCGGCCTCGTGGATGGTCGCGGCGTCCTCCTGCGTGGCGCCTTCGGGGAGCTCGCGCGCGAGCCCGGAGGCGAGGCCGAGGATGGCCGTGAGGATGTTGTTGAAGTCGTGGGCGACCCCGCCGGCGAGCTGGCCGACGGCCTCCATCTTGGCCGCGTGGTTCTCGCGCGCCTCGAGCTGGCGGCGCTCGGTGATGTCGCGGCCGATGACGAGCAGCCCCTTGCGCCGGCCGTCGGGGTGGAAGAGCGGCAGCTTGATGACGTCGAAGATCTGCACCGAGCCGTCGGGCCGCGGGATGTGCTCGTCGCCCCGGTGGAGGACGCCGCCGCGCCAGCACGCCTCGTCGGTGTCGCCGCAGGTCAGGAAGGCGTCGCGGTAGAAGGGGCTGTAGTCGGCGAGCTCGGCGTCGGTCTTGCCGCGGTAGTCGACCCCGGCGAGCTCGAAGAGCGCGAGGTCGAAGTCGTTGGCCTCGAGCCAGCGCCCGTCGCCGTCCTTGAAGCAGACGATGTCCGGCATCGCGTTGATCAGCATCCGCAGGAGCGGCTCGCCCATCTGGGCCTCGAGGCTCGCCGGCGGCTCGGTCGGCGGGTCGGCGGTCGCCGTCGCCTGGACGAGCGCTGCGCGGGCCTGGGCGAGCTCGCGCTCGAGGCGCGCGATCTCTCCCTCGAGGAATTCGTTTCGGCTCCCGGCGCTCATCCAATCCTCCCGCAGCTCTTCCCGGACCGCGGAGCGTCGCTACGAAGAGCGGCGGATGAAGTTTGTGCCGTGGAGCATAACATAACGTGTTCCACCGAGAACCTCGCCTGGGGCCGGAAGCGCCACGGCGTGCGCAGGCGTGCCGCGTGGCGGAGGCAAGTTGTCGGAGTTACTTGGGTTTGGCGCCGGTGCGGTGGGGTTGACCGCGGCGCGCCGCTTCGCCACTGTGGAGGGCCAACCCCTGGAAGGCGCCGCACCCGCCTCCTCCCCCAAGCCCAGGAAAGCCGCTCGTGGAGCGCGTCCTCGAGTCCTACGTCCGCATCGATCGGAGCGTCATCTGGCGCCTCCACGACGCCTGGTGGGCGTCGCGGGGGCTCGACGCGTTCGCGCTCGGGGGCGTGCCGAGCCTCGCGACCAGCAACGGCGTCGCCGCCGAAGACCGCGCGGCGTTCTACTTCGACCTCGTGCGACATCTGACCGCGCGCGGCGTGCTCGACCCCGAGGGCCCCGTCGCCGTCCTCGAGCTGGGCGCCGGCCACGGGCGCTTCGCCGCGAACTTCCTCCGCGCCCTCGAGGAGCGTGGCCCGGACGGGCGCGCCCTGGTCGCGCGGACGCGCTACCACCTGACCGACGGGGCGCGGCGCGTGGTCGACGAGGCCGCCGCGGGTCCGCGCCTGGCCGACTACGTCGCGCGCGGGGTGGTGCGCCCCGCGGTGCTCGATCTCGCCGCGTCGGCGGACCCCGCCGTCGACGGGCCGCTCGCGCTGGTGCTCGCCAACTACGTCGCCTCGGTCTTGCCGTCGATCCACCTCCAGCGCCACGCCGACGGCAGCCATCACGTCCTCATGGTGCGGGCCCGCACCCACACGGCCGCCGCGACGACCCTCGACGAGGTCGTCGTCGACTCGCGCTGGGCCCCGACCGAGCTCGCGGAGTGCTTCGACGATCCACGCCACGCCGTGGTCGTGCGGCGCACGATCGGGCGCCGGGCCGAGGCGACCCTGGTCTACCCGGCGCGCTTCCTCGACGGCCTCCGGCGGCTCGCTCCGCGGCTCGCGCCCGGCGGCGCCTTCGTCGTCACCGACTGCGGTCACACCGACGACCGCGCCATCAGCGGCCGCTTCACCCGCGACGTGGGGCGCTACGGCGGCAGCCTCGCCGAGGGCCTCTTCTACCCGGTTTTCGACGCCTTCGCCGGGGTCTTCGGGTGGGACGCCGAGCGCACCGACGAGCCCCTCGACCCGCTGCACACGGTGGTGCTCGCGCCCGGCGGCCTCGACGAGGCGACGCGCGCCGCCTTCCTCGCCCACCTCGCCGAGCGCCGGGTGATGACGCTGATGGACGCGCGCGCGGCCGCCGCCTACGCCTACGACGACGGCGAGCATCGGCTGGCGCTGCGCACCTACCTGCGCTGCGTCGAGCTCGATCCCCACGAGCCCGAGCACCGCTACCGCGTCGGCCTCGCCGCCATCGCCGAGGAGGACTACGCCTTCGCCATCCACCACCTCCTCGTCGGGCGCGAGGAGGACGTCGAGCGGCGCTGGGACATCGCCTTCGAGCTCGGGCGCGCCTACGCCCTCGCCGGGGACGCCGAGGCGGCGCTCGAGTGGTACCGGACGAGCCTCGTCGAGGCGCCCCACGCGGTCACCTGGGACAACCTCGCGGAGCTGCTCGTCGAGCTCGGGCGCGACGACGAGGCGCGGGAGGCGATTCGCGCGGCGCGCGCGCTGCGCGAGGCCGAGGGAGGCTGAGGTGCGCTCGACGCCTCAGCGCATCCAGATCTGCCCGCGGGTGGTGTAGAGGGTCGAGCCCGCGGCGAAGCCGCAGCCCACGCTCCACGGCGCGTCCTGGGTGTTCGCGTAGTCGCAGGCGACGCTGAAGTACGCGCTCGCGCCGAAGCCGCCGGCGTCGTTGAGCGTGTTCACGTTGGTCTCGTTGTTGAGGGCGAGCCCGAACCGCACGCGCGCGTCGTAGCAGGACATGTCGTCGTCGATGTTGATGCCGGTGCGGATGTAGCCCGGCGACGGCGTGCTGCTCTGCGCGAGGGTGAGCCCCTGGTAGGTCAGCCACTGCTGGCGCTCGGCGTCGGTCTCGCTGAAGTAGAGGCCGCCGGTGCCGTTGGAGTCGCTCCCGATGGGGGTGCTCACGAAGAGGTCGTAGGCGGTCTGCTCCGCGCCGATCGGGTAGACCTTGCAGCCGTAGGCGCCGGTCGAGGGGTGGCGGAGGCAGCCGCGGATCTCGGTCGCCGGCAGGTCGAGGTAGGCCTGGTACTTGGCGTCCTGGGAGAGGGTCGGGTCGGCCACCGAGGTCTCGTTCAGGAGCGCCGTGTTGGTCCAGTAGGCCGAGTTGAAGGTGAAGCCGCTGCCGTTGGCGAAGCGCATGACCAGCGTCCAGCCGCCGCCGTCGGTGGTCATGTCGCAGTAGGCGTCGAAGAGATCGAGGCCGTCGCCCTCGGGGTCGAGGGTGTAGACGCCGCTCCCGGAGCCCTCGTAGACGTAGGGCGGGGTGGGGTGGAGGTAGGCGTCGCAGCTCGCGGCGGCGGTGCCGTCGGCGTAGCGGAGGGACCCGGCGAAGGGGACGGGGGCGACGTCGCTGCGGGTCACGGTCGGGTCGCCGACGTGGCGGCTGGCGTCGAAGGTGTGGCCGCTGGTCGGCGTGTAGGTCGCCTCGACGCCGTTGCCCTCGCCGACGGCGTGGGAGGTGCAGGCGAGGGTGCCCGGCGCCACGGTCAGCGGGACGTCCCACGCGATGTACGGCCAGCGCACGTCGGCGGGGGTGTTGCCGTTGTCGAAGGCGCTGCTCGAGGCCGAGGCCGAGGCGGTGAGGGTGCACGGGGACAGGTTGGCGAAGGCGGTGGAGCTCAGGCCCAGGGCGACGTTCCAGTAGCCCTTGGCGTAGCCGGAGAGGAGCTCGTCGCCGCGGTAGACGGCGGTCTGGAAGAAGAGCTCGGTGTTGGCGTTGGA
>SBGO01000126.1 GCA_006226565.1 Deltaproteobacteria bacterium
TCGTCCGTCGCCCCCGCGTCGGCCGCGACCGGCGCGACCGCCCCGCCGTCCTTCGGCGCGTCCGCCGCCGCCGCCGGGATCTCCTGGTCCTTCGCGTGCAGCGTGGCGATCGTGCGCCGCGCCTCGGTCAGGTACTTCGCCGCCGCCGCCTGCACGTCCGCCGGCGTGACCTGCGCCAGGGTGGCGAAGCGCGCGTCGATGGCCTCGACGTCACCGGTGAGGGCGACCATGCGGGCGATGTTGCCGGCCACGTGGTCGGGCGTCGTCATCGACGAGAGGAAGGCGTACTTCATGTTCGAGCGCACCGCGTCGAGCCGCGCGGCGTCGACCGGGCGGTCGCGGAGCTCGGCCACCGTGGCGAGGATCTCGCGCTCGACGGCGCGCACGTCGCCCGGGTCCTTGACCATCGCGGCGACGCCCCAGAGCCCGGGGTCGCGCTGGTTGGCGAAGTCCGCCATGAGCCGCTCGACCCGCTGCTCGTCGAGGACGAGCTTCTTGTAGAGCGGCGAGGTCTCGCCGAAGGCCAGGTCCCCGAGGAGCTGCCCGGCGACCATGGTCTTGTCCTGCGGGTCGAAGGCCGGGCCCTTGTACATCACGGCCAGGATCGGCAGCGTCTTGCCGTCGAACGGGATGTCGACCGCGCGCGGCGCCGCCTGCTCGGGCTCGGCGGGCACCTCGGGCGCCACGTAGCCGGCCTTCCAGTCGGCGTAGCGCAGGTGCATCTGCTTGACGACCTCGCCGGGATCGATGTCGCCGGCGATCACGACGACGACGTTCTCCGGCCGGTAGAAGCGGTTGTAGAAGCTCTTCGAGTAGTCGAAGCGCTCCGGCATCTTCGCGATGTCCGCCTCGAAGCCGATGGTCGTGTGCTTGTAGGTGTGCGCGTCGAAGGCCGTCTCGAGGAGCTTCTCGTAGAGCACCGACCACGGGCTCGTGCGCCCCTTGCGGTACTCGCCGTAGACCGCGCCGGCCTCGGTCTTGAACGCCGGCTCGTCGTAGCTCAGGCGCTGGAAGCGGTCGGCCTCGACCTCGATGACCGTCGGCAGATCCTCGCCCACGAAGGACATGTGATAGGCCGTGTAGTCGTCGGTCGTGTACGCGTTGGCGTCGGCGCCGATGCCGCTGACGATCTTGTCGTACTCGCTCGCCGGGAAGTGCTCGCTCCCCCGGAACATCATGTGCTCGAAGAAGTGGGCGAACCCGGTCATCCCCGGCTCGACCTCGTCGCGGCTGCCGGTGCGGACGATCGACCAGTAGCTCACGAGGCCGTCGGAGGGCATCGGGATCATCAGCACGCGCAGGCCGTTGCCGAGCGTGAAGCGCTTGACCCCGAACGGGAAGACCCGCGCGGCCCCCGGGTCGGGGGCCGTCGCGTCGTCGTCGGAAGGTGCCCCGACGGCGTCCGACGAGGGAGGAGTCGGCACGTCGTCGGGCACCGGCGCCACCTCGGCGGGCTGGGCCGGGGCACCGGTGTCGGGCGCGGCGGGCTGCTGCGGCTTCACGTCGGGTTTGCCGCAAGCTGCCTGTGCGACGAGGGCGAGGGCGGGCAGGAGCGTCAGGAGTCGTGTTCTCATGGCGCCTTTGATAGCCGAATCCCTCGGCCTCGACCACCGCCGCGTGGGGTGGCGTGAGGCGACCGCGCGGGGGCTTCGCGCGGTCGCCGCGGGCGGCTCAGAGGACGCCGGTCGGCATCTTGAAGTAGACGCGCCCGTTGTCCTCGGGCTCCGGCAGCGCGCCGGCGCGGATGTTGACCTGGAGGCTCGGGAGGATGAAGCGCGGCGGCTTCAGCGTCTTGTCGCGCGACTGGCGGAACGCGACGTAGTCCTCGCGGCTGGTGGTCGCGCGGAGCTGGATGTTGCCCTCGCGCTGCTCGGCGATGGTCGACTCGAACTTCAGCTCGCGGCCGTTCGGCATGTAGTCGTGGCCGGTGAAGACGCGGGTCTCGCCCGGCAGGGTGTAGAGCTTCTGCGTGACCGACTCGTAGAGATCCTCGGCGCTGCCGCGCGGGAAGTCGCAGCGGCCGGTGCCGTAGTCGGGCATGAAGAGGGCGTCGCCGGTGAAGAGGGCGTCGTCGATCTTGTAGGTCATGCAGTTCGGGGTGTGACCCGGGGTGGCGATGGCCTCGATCTGGAACGAGCCGGCCGACAGGACCTCGCCGTCCTGGATGAGCTTGTCGAACTGGCGACCGTCGGCGGGCACCTGCTCGGTGACGTTGAAGATCCCGCCGAAGAGGTCCTGGACCGTCGTGATGTTCGCGCCGATGCCGGTGGGCGCGCCCAGCTTCTCCTTGAGGACGGCCATGCCGGTCAGGTGGTCGGCGTGGACGTGGGTGTCGAGCACCCAGTGCACGTTCAGCCCGCGGTCGGCGATGAACGCGGCGACCTCGTCGACGGAGCTGGTGGTGACCTTCCAGGTCAGCAGGTCGAGGTCGAGCACCGGGTCGATGACGACCGCGTCCTTCGTGTCCGGGTCCCAGACGAGGTAGGTCAGGGTGTTCGAGGCTTCGTGGAAGAACGCTTTGATTTCCATGGCGGGCTCCTGGGTCCGCTGCCTGGGCTCGGCAGTCGCCAGCCCTTAGTGCAGCCCGCGTGCCAACGCCCGGTGTTCGCCCCGAGGGGCGAGTGTTGATGCGGATCTTCCGGTTCGCGCGGCGGGGGAGCCCCCGCGACGCGCCGCCGATCCCGTTTCGAACGTTTCACCACCCGTTCCAACGGTGAAACGGGACGGCCCCTCAGGGGTCGAGGTAGGTCCGGACGCCCGCGCCCCACCAAGCCTGGGAGGTCTTCAGGGTCTGGTCGATGGCGCCCGTCTCGAGGTCGATGATGAGGATGTCGCCGGTGCTCGCGTCGAAGGCGAAGGCCTGGGCCGCCCAGCCGGCGAGGCCCCAGATCGAGCCGTAGCCTCCCCCGAAGGGGCCGACCTCGCTGACCACCGCGCCCGTCGCCGGGTCGAGCTTGACGAAGAAGTCGATCGAGCCGCCGGCGTGGTTGACCGAGGCGAAGGTGCCGACCCCCTCGATCGAGAAGGCGTCGCCGCTGGCGGTCCAGTCGCCGCCGAGCTCGCCGAGGTAGGTCGACTGCACGTTCCCGTTCACGAGCGCCAGGCGCCACCAGCCGCCGTCCTGGGCGAGGCCGACGAGGGTGTCGGCCTCGGTGCCGAGGACGCCCTTCGGGATGAGGGTCAGCCCGTTGAAGGAGGAGGGCAGCGGGGCCATGCGCCAGCACGCCACGGTGATGGGGTGGCAGATGAAGACGTCGTCGAAGCTGATCGCCCAGAGGACGCCGTAGCGATCGATGGCGATGTCGGTCATCTCGCGGCTCTCGGCGTCGGAGGGCCACTGGAAGGGGCCGACCTCGTGGACCGAGTAGGTCTTGACCCCGAGCCGAAAGAGGGTCGACGAGGTGTGGGCGTAGACCGTGTTCGCGAGCGCCACGCCGGGGCGCGCGGGGTCGTCGGGCCAGGGATCGGCGGCGTCGGGGACCTTGTCGCCGTCGCGATCGCCGCCGCCGGGGTCGCAGGGGTCGCCGATCCCGTCGAGGTCGGCGTCCTCCTGCAGCGGGTTGTAGATCCCGGGGCAGTTGTCGATGGCGTCGGGGATCTCGTCGCCGTCCTCGTCGGCGATGACGGTCGTCGCGGTGTCGGCGTCGCCCTGGGTCACCGCGACGTCGCCGAAGGTCACGACGTCCGAGGTGACGTCGGAGACGGCGGCGTCGGTGGCGCCGCCGCCGGAGTCGCCGCAGCCGGCGGCGAGGGCGAGCACGAGAGAGAGCACGGCGGGGCGGAAGCGCATGACGTCACCAGGGGCGGGAGGCGGATGGCGCGGTAGCGGCACTTTACTGAAAGGCGAGACAATTTCCACTCGCGGGCGCCGCTATGACGCGCCGCGTCATGGCGATCGAAAGAGATTGAACCGTAACTCCCTTTGGGGCAGCGTACCGTCGCTATGACGCACTGGGACCAACGAGAGCTGAGTGGGTGGGGACGTTACCCGGTGGCGAAGTCACAGGTAGCGCGTCCCGAGCGGCGGGCCGAGGTCTTCGAGGCTTTCCGCGACAACAACGGATCCGGGATGCTGGCCCACGGGCTCGGCCGGAGCTACGGCGACGCGGCGCTGATCGACGGCGGCAAGGCGGTGCTGACCCGCCGCCTCGACCGGATGCTCGACTTCGACCCGGAGACCGGCTGGCTGCGCTGTGAGGCGGGGGTCTCCATCGAGGACATCCTCGAGACCTTCGTGCCGCGCGGCTTCTTCCCGCCCGTCACGCCGGGGACGAAGTTCGTGACCGCGGGCGGCGCCCTCGGCTGCGACGTCCACGGCAAGAACCACCACGTCGACGGCTGCTGGTCGAACCACGTCCGCCGGGTCGAGCTGCTGACCGCGAGCGGCGAGGTCGTCACCTGCGATCGCGAGCAGGAGCCCGAGCTCTTCGCGGCGACCGTCGGCGGCATGGGGATGACCGGCATCATCCTCGCGATGGACGTCAAGCTGACGCCGATCCACAACCCGTGGATCGCGATGGAGTCCATCCGCGTCGAGAACCTCGACCACTTCTTCGAGGTCAGCGCCCAGAGCTCGAGCTTCACGCACACGGTCAGCTGGATCGACTGCGTCAAGCGCGGCAAGGGCATGGGGCGCGGCATCTTCATGCGCGGGCGCCACGCGAACGCCGACGAGGTCGGCCACGCCAGCGCGCTCACCAAGCTCATCGAGGTCGCCGACCCGGTGATGGCGGTGCCGGTCAACGGGCCGAACTGGCTGCTCAACAACGCCAGCATCCGCCTCTTCAACGAGGCGTACTTCCGCAAGCACCCGAAGGGCCAGAAGAACGTCCTGCAGCACTTCGAGCCGTTCTTCTATCCGCTCGACTTCGTGCGCGACTGGAACCGCATCTACGGCAAGCGGGGCTTCCTGCAGTACCAGCTCGTGGTGCCGAAGACGTCGGACAACGCGCCGCTGCGCGCCGTGCTCGACGCCATCACCAAGAGCGGCATGGGCTCGTTCCTCGCCGTCATCAAGGAGTTCGGCGACCTCTCGAACGGCGGCCTGTCGTTCCCGATGCCGGGCGTCACGCTGGCCCTCGACTTCGCCAACTACGGGCAGCCGCTGCTCGATCTGATGGAGCGCCTCGACGCCATCGTGGTCGAGGCCGGCGGCCGCGTGTACCTCGGCAAGGACGCGCGGGTGTCGCGCGCGACGTTCCGGCGCATGTACCCCGAGTGGGAGGCCTGGAAGGCCGTGCGCGACAAGTGGGACCCGCAGCGGGTCTTCCAGTCCGACCTGGGGCGGCGTCTCGGGCTCGTGGGGGGTGCGGCATGAGCATCGCGGTCTTCGGCGGGACCTCCCGCATCGCGCGCGCCATCGCCCAGCGCTGGGCCGAGGACGGGCACGCCGTGTGGATCGGCGCCCGCGACGTCGAGGAGGCGGAGCGCATCGCCGCCGATCTGCGCGTCAAGACGGGCGTGAACGCCGTCGCCGGCAGCTTCGACGCCGTCGACGTGGGCTCCCACCCGGGCCTCGTCGCCGCCATCGAGGAGGCCGTCGGCCCCCTCGGCTGCGCGGTGCTGGCCTTCGGCGACATGGGCGAGATCGACGAGGACCACGCGGACTTCGCGGCCGCGCGGCGCGTCATCGATGTCAACTTCACCGGCGCGGCGTCTTTGGCCGAGGCCGTCACGGCGAAGATGAGCGAGCGCGGCGCGGGCACCCTCATCGGCATCGGCTCCGTCGCCGGCGACCGCGGGCGCCAGTCGAACTACGTCTACGGCAGCGCGAAGGGCGCCTTTGCCCTCTACCTGCAGGGGCTGCGCAACCGCCTCTTCAAGCGCGGCGTCCACGTGATGACCGTGAAGCTGGGCTTCGTCGACACCCGCATGACCTGGGGCCTCGACACGAAGATCCCGGTCGCGGCGCCCGAGCAGGCGGCGCGAGCGATCCACGACGCCGCCGCCCGGCGCGTGGACACCCTCTACTACCCGCCGTTCTGGCGCGCGATCATGGGCGTCATCAAGACGATCCCCGAGCGCGCCTTCAAACGCCTGTCGCTCTGAAGCCGGGGCGCCCCGCCGCGCCCTGACGCCGCTCCCGGGCCCCGCTCCTCCGCACGGCGGGGCTCGCGGAATGCGCCTATTCGTCACCCGACGTGGTCCTCCCGGGGCGCCCGCACGACGCACGGACGATCGCCGTCTCGGCGCGGTCTCCGGCGGGTCGATGTGCGTCTGCGTCGGGTCGTGGGCCGGCGCTCGGGCTCGCAACGCGCCGATCGTCGGGGTATGCTCGCTCTGATCCCGGTGGTGTGCTCACGCGCCGGCGCCGGTTTCGATCCTCGTCGCATCCCCACACAAGCCCCGACGCTCTTCTTCACTCGGACCCCCGGGACGAGTCGTCATGCGCATTTGCCCACAGTGCGGAGCAGAGACCCCCGAGTTGACCTGCCGCGTCGACGGCTTCGGGACCGTGGACGCCAGCCGCCACAGGCGCGTCGACCCGCGCGACCGCATCGGGACGCTCTTCCAGAATCGCTATCGCATCGACGCGGTGCTCGGCGCCGGCGGGATGGGCTCGGTCTACCGCGCGACGCAGGTGCGAGTCGGCCGCCAGGTGGCGCTCAAGGTGATCCACGCCGACCTGGCCCACAACCTCGCGGTCATCGCGCGCTTCCAGCGTGAAGGGCGGGCCATCGCGGCCCTCGTCCACCCCAACATCGTGCAGGTCTACGACTTCGGGCAGGCCGAGGACGGCGAGCTCTTCATGGCGATGGAGCTCATCGAGGGGCGCACGCTCTGCGACATCCTCCGCGCGGAGGCGCCCCTCGACCCGGCCCGGGTCGCACACCTCGGCGCGCAGCTCTTCGACGCCCTGGCCGAGGCCCACGAGCGGAGCGTCATCCACCGCGACCTCAAGCCCGACAACATCTTCGTCACCGACACCGGCCGGCGCCACGACGTCGTCAAGGTGGTCGACTTCGGCGTCGCCAAGATCGTCAACGCGCCCGAGGACGACGCGATGGTGACGGCGCGCGGCGCGATCCTGGGCTCGCCGAAGTACATGGCGCCCGAGCAGGCGCGCGGCAAGGGCGTGACCGGTCACGCCGACGTCTACGCCATCGGCGCCATCCTCTACGAGGCGCTCACCGGCCACCCCGTCTTCGACGAGCCCTCCGCGGCCGACTACCTCGTCGCGCACTCGGTGAAGCTGCCGTCCCCGCCGCAGGTGCGCGGACGTGAGCTGCGGGGCCCGCTCGTCGACCTCATCATGCGCTGCCTCGAGAAGAAGCCGTGGGACCGCCCGGACGGCGCGGCCCGCGCGCTCGAGATGATCGAGGCGGCGCGCCTGTCGCCGCTCGTCGCGCCCGAGCGCGAAGACCCGACCACAGCGCCCGGTGAGCTCGAACCCCCAGAGGCGACCCCGCGAGGACGGCTGCACCGGGTCGTCTTCGCCGGGACCGACGCGACCGAGGCGACCCCAGAGGCCCCGCGGTCCTCCGCGCTCGACCACGCGTCGCTCGCGGTCGTGCCGATGACCCACGAGGAGACCACGCCCGTCAGCCATCCGGCGTGGACCCCGATCCCTACACCGCAGGCGTGGCAGGACCCAGCGGGCGACGCGCCCCCGCCGCCCCTGGACACCCGCCGCCTGAGCACGGCCCCCGAGCCCGGCCCCCTCGCGCACGCCGCGGGCGAGCCGGCGCACGACGTCGCGCCCGTCGAGACGGGCGATGGCCTGCGCGGGGGGCGCATCTATCGCGATCCGCAGCGTGAGGGCGGGCTGTGGCTGGTGGCCGCGGTGCTCCTCCTCGTCGCCGGCGCGGTGCTGTACCTCACCGCGAACGGCCTCGGCCCAGCCGACGACGAGCACGCGCGGGCCACGGGGAGCACCCCGATCCGAAGCGCCGTCGAGGACCCGAGCCGCCCCCTGTCGCCCATGCCCGAGCGCGGGCCTGTCGCGCCTGCGCAGCCCGCGGTCCCCCACGCTGATCCGAGCCCCCTCGCCGGCGACGCTCACCCGGACCTCGGGCGACGGCGCGGCGACCGCGGTGGCCGCTCCGACCAAGGGGCTGACCGCCGGCGCCCACACCTTCAC
>SBGO01000110.1 GCA_006226565.1 Deltaproteobacteria bacterium
GTTGACGTCGCAGTCGTCGGTCCCCGCCGCGCACTCGTCGATGTCGGTGCAGGTGGGCGCGGCGCCGACGTTGTTGGTGCAGGTCCACGCGCTCGCCGCGCCGCAGCCGCCGTTGTCGGTCGCGCACTCGTCGATGTCGGCGCAGGTCACGCCGTCGCCCGTCCAGTAGGCGTCGCAGGCGCAGGTGAAGGCGCCGACGGTGTTGGTGCAGGTCGCGTTGACGTCACAGTTGTCCGACCCGAGGGTGCACTCGTCGACGTCGGCGCAGGTCACGCCGTCGCCGGTGTATCCGCTGTCGCAGGCGCAGGTGAAGCCGCCGACGGTGTTGGTGCAGGTCGCGTTGGCGTCGCAGTTGTCCGAGCCGAGGGTGCACTCGTCGACGTCGGCGCAGGTCACGCCGTCGCCGGTGTAGCCGCTGTCGCAGGCGCAGGTGAAGCCGCCGACGGTGTTGGTGCAGGTCGCGTTGACGTCACAGTTGTCCGACCCGACGGTGCACTCGTCGACGTCGTCTGCGCAGGTCGCGCCTTCGAAGCCGGTGCCGGCGCAGTCGCAGGTGTCGGGGGCCACGCAGGTCCCGCCGTTGAGGCACGGCGCGGTGCAGACCGGCGTGTCGCAGGTCGCGCCGCTGTAGCCGGTGCCGGTGCAGTCGCAGGTGTTGCTCGGCACGTCCGACACGCACACCCCGTGGCCGCACGCCGGGTTGCAGATGGGGGCGCCGGCGCTCAGCACCTCGCCGGTGGCGGGACGGAAGCGGTGCCGCAGGTGGATCGGGCCCGGGCTCCAGGTGAACGCGTTGAGCGGCGGCAGGTAGCCGAGGTACTGCGTCTCCACCTCGGTCCCGCCGTCGAGGGCGTAGCGGTGGCAGAGGCGCCCGGTCGCGTCGGACAGGTCCACGGTCCAGTCGATGACCGGGTAGACGCTCCCCTCCGGCAGCGGGAAGCCCTCGGCGGCCTGCGGGAACGGCGTCCGCGACGCGGTGCCGCGGGTGTGCAGCGTGCAGGTGCCGTTCGCCGCGAAGTGGTCGACGTCGAGGCCGAGGGAGACGTTCCAGTAGGCCTTCCCGGCGAGCTGCTCGACGCCGCGATAGACCGCGGCTCCGAAGAGGTAGCCGCCGGGGTCGGCGCTCGGCGTGACGTTCCCCTGGCCCGTCGGGTCGATGCGCACGTCGAGGGTCTGCTCGGTGCAGTCGATCACGAGGTCGTCGAGGTAGAGGTAGGTCTCGCCCTCCGGCGCGCCGGTGCAGGCGAAGCCCATGACGACGGTCATGCCGCGCGCGCCGGCGGCGGTGTGGAGGAGCTCGAGGTCGTTGCCGGCGTCGTCCTCGCAGTCGAGCTTGGCGGAGCAGAAGACGTCCTCGAACTGCACGGCGACGTCGAAGAAGCCCTGCTGCGCGCGGCGGGCGAGGGCGATGTCGAACTGCACGGCGACGTCGGTGTCGGCGACGCAGCTCACCTCGCGCGAGATCGGGGTCGGGTTCATGTAGCTCGCCACCGGGAGCTCGCCGCTCGCGTCGTAGAGCGCCGTCAGCTCGAGGGTGACGGTGTTGACGCCGGTCGCCGCGTCGCAGGTGCCGACGTAGCTCGCCGAGCCCGCCCCGTCGCCGTACTGCTGCGAGGTCAGGGCGCGGGTCCAGACGACGTCGCCCGTGCCGCCGGGGCCGTTGGTGACGGTCAGGACGTAGTCCGCGTCGGTCAGCCCCGAGAGGTTGAGCGGCGCCACGTCGACGGACAAGCGTCCCGCCGGCCCGCTCGGGGTCGTGCCACCCGTGCAGGCAAAGAGGGCGAGCGCCGCGAGAGGCGCGGGCCAGAGGAGGCGAGGGCTGTTCATGGAGGACCCCAGGGGAGCGCGGGCGACGACGCGTGAGGGGCACGCCGTCGGATCCCACCTTAGCACCGCACGGTGCGCTGCGGTACAGCCTGGCGCCCGCCCGGTGAAACCGGCCGAGATGGAACGGGATTTCACGGCCCTGGTCGCGGGGGAGACGCGCGCGGGGCGACCGGTCCGGGGCTCAGATCTCCCGCTCGTCCTCGCCGTCTCGGAAGTGGATGCGGTAGAGGTCGGTGCGGCGGTCCTTCCAGTTCGTGACCGTCCCCGAGTAGCGTGTGCGGTGCAGCATCTCGAGGTCGACGTCGTGGATGATCATCGTCTCGATGTTCGCGGTGCACTCGGCGGCGATCCCGTCGCGGGCGAAGGCGATGTCCGACGGCGTGAAGATGCCGGACTGCGCGTAGTGGATGTCGGCGGCCTCGACGAAGGGGAGGTTGCCGGTGCAGCCGGAGATGGCGACGTAGACCTCGTTCTCGATGGCGCGCGCCTGGGCGCAGGTGCGGACGCGCAGGTAGCCGGCGCGCTCGTCCGTGTTGAAGGGGCAGAAGAGGATGTCGGCGCCCTTGCCGGCGGCGACCCGGGCGAGCTCGGGGAACTCGATGTCGTAGCAGGTGAGGATGGCGACGCGGCCGCGGTCGGTCTCGAAGACCTCGAGGGTGTCGCCGGCCTCGACGCCCCACCAGCGCCGCTCGGCCGGCGTGATGTGGAGCTTCTTCTGGCGCGCGAGGGTGCCGTCGCGGCGGAAGAGGTAGGCGACGTTGTAGAGGTGGTCGTCCTCGACCGCGAACTGGGTGCCGCCGATGATGTTCAGGTTGTACTGGATGGCGAGGTCGCGGAAGAGGTCGATGTAGCGCGGCGTGTACTCGGCGAGCTTGCGCGCGGCGAGGCCGGGGCGGATCTGGCTGCCGTCGGCGCTGAGGAGCTGGGTCGTGAAGAGCTCCGGGAAGAGCAGGAAGTCGGCGTGGTAGTCCCCGGCGGTGTCGGCGAAGAAGCGGCACTGCTGGGCGAAGGCCTCGAAGGAGTCGATGGCCCGGAGCTGGTACTGGACCACCGCGAGGCGCGTGAGGGCGACCGCGCGATAGCGGCGCTGCGGCGGCGGGACGTGGTCGAGGTTGACCCACTCGAGGAAGGTCGCGTAGCCGAGGGAGGCCTTGTCGCCGGGGAGGTAGTTCGGGATGAGGCCCTTGAGGACGAAGCCGTTGCTGACCTGCGCCGTCAGGACCGGGTCGTACGCCGACTTCCGCATGACGGCCTCGACGTATTCGCCGGCGGTCATCTCGTCGGCGTAGTCGCGGTAGCCGGGGATGCGGCCGCCGATCATGATGCGGGCCAGGTTCTTGGCCTTCGCGAGGCGCTTGCGGGCGTCGTAGAGCCGGCGGCTGAGGCGATAGCCGCGGTACTCCGGGTGGACCATCATCTCGATGCCGTAGAGCGTGTCGGCGTCGGGCGTGTGGTTGCGGATGTAGCCGCCGTCGGCGATCTCCTTCCAGTTGTGCCACTCGTTGTAGCGGTCGAAGTCGACGATGAGCGACGACGAGGAGGCGACGAGCTCGCCTTCGTACTCGACGCAGAGCTGACCCTCGGGGAAGCGGGTGATCTGGCTCTCGATCTGCTCGCGCTCCCAGGTCGCCATGCCGGGGAAGCAGGCGCTCTGGAGGGCGACGAGATCGTCGTAGTCGTCGAGCCGCAGCTCGCGGACGATCACCTGGGTCTCGAAGTCTTCGAGGACGATGGGCGTGGTCATGGGGCTCCGGAGTCCGCCGTGGTCTGGTCCGTCGGCGGCCCGATCACGGGTAGCACGTCTGCGGGTGTCGCGCCAAAGGGGGCGCCGGGACCGGGGCCGGGGCAATTACTGTGCAACGCAACAGACCTGCGGCATCATGGTGCGATGACTCCAACGCCCACACGTCCCTTCACCGGTGGGCGCGACGAACGCGTCGGCCTGGTCCTCTCCGGTGGCGGCGCGCGTGGCGCGTTTCAGGTCGGCGTCTGGGAGATCCTGCGCGAGCACCCGCGCGGGCTTCGGAGCCTCCCCGCGGTCGTCAGCGGCACGTCGGCCGGCGCGCTGAACGCCGCGCTCATCGCCGCCGGACGGACGCCCGAGGAGATGCTGGAGTTCTGGCTCGGGCTCGGCGACCGGCCGCCGGTCATCGCCAACGACCGCCTCTTCGCGTCGCTCGAGCGGGGCCTCGCGCGGCTCGCGCTGACCGAGCCGGTGCGCAAGCTCCACCGCCGGCGCCGGGAGGCGCGGATCGGGCTCGCGCAGCTCCTCCGCCACCCGCTGCTGAGCCTCAGCGGGCGCCTCGCCTCGGGCCTCGAGTATCTCCTGACGGCGCGCTTCGACTCGGTGTCGAAGCTGCTCGACGCCATCGACACGACCTACCTCTTCTCGACGGCGCCGGTGCGGGCGCGGCTCATCGACGCCCTCGGCGGCCCGGTCGTCCCGAAGACCCCCGTGCGCCTGGCCATCAACGCCGTCGACGTCCGCAGCGGGCAGCCCGTCCGCTTCGTGAACGCGCCCCCGGACGTGCACCTCGACAGCGACGACACCTATCACGTCGGCCCCATCAGCGTGGACATGATCCTCGCGAGCGCCTCGATCCCGATCCTCTTCAACCCGGTGCGCCTCCACGGGCGGGAGCTCTGGGACGGCGGGCTGCTCGTGAACACGCCGCTCGCGCCGACGGTGGCGCTCGGGGCCACGCACATCGTGCCGGTGCTCGTGAACGCCGGCCGCACCGGGAACACGCGCCCGGAGCTCTCCCTCGGCGACGCCGTCGAGCGCCTCGCCGACGCGTTCCTCGAGAACGCCTACAACACCGACCGCAAGCTCCTCCTCGAGCGTAACCGCCTCGCCACGCGCCTGCCCGAGCTGGACTACGCCGTGGCCCACCTCTACGAGGCCATCCGCCCCGCCTCGAGCACGATCTTCAACGCCGGCTCCTACCTCTACTTCGAGCGGCGGGCGATGACCCGGATGTACGAGGCCGGTCGGGACGCCGCGCGCACCTGGCTCTCCGCCGGTCCGCGCCTCGACGAGCGCCCCGGCCACCCGCCCGAGCTCGACCGCGAGACCGAGGACGCCGTCAGCGCTTGACCCGCCGCGTCCGGAGAAGGCGGGAGGCGCGCACGCGCGGGCGCGTCACGGGCGCGTGCGGCCCGGCCGCGATGGGACGTGACCCGACCGGTCTACCCTGGTATGCACGGTCCATGCGCACGGTATTCATCGTCTCTTCAGTTCTCGTCGCGACCAGCCTGACCGCCGCCTGCGGGGACGACGGAGCGGTGACCGACGCGGACGTCGCCGTCGCGGACAGCGTCGCGGGGGACGACGTCGAGGACGTGACCGACGACGCGGACGTCGCCGACGCCGACGACACCTCCGTCCCCGAGGACACGACCCCGGCGCGGCCGCGCGCCAACCGCGCCATCGGCGGCATGTCGATGGGCGCGGCGGCCATCACCATCGCCCTCGAGCGCCCGGGGACCTTCGACTTCGTCGGCGCCCTCGGCGGCTACGCCGACACGACCTACATGATGTCGCAGATGCTGCGCCTGCAGCTGAGCGGCTTCTGTCCCCTCACGGACCTCGCGACGCGGCCCGACGCCCTCGACGATCCCGACGCCGATCCGCCGGTGATGTGCGGCCCCGGGCTGACCCGCTCGGAGCTCGAGGTGCCGCAGGACTTCGACCACCTGCAATACGACGACAACGGCATCACCATGACCCGCGAGTTCTACGGCTCGGTCATCGAGAACTTCGCCGAGGCGTACGGGAACCTGGCCGTCCCGGCCGCTCCCAGCGCGCCGTCGTGGCCCGCCGGGCTCGACCTCGCGTGGTTCCGTAGCACCGGCGCCGCCGAGCGCTGTGCGTCCCCGCGGCCGATCGACGCGCGCTACGCCTTCAACGCCGAGTACAACCCCGAGGGCCTCTACGACGTCATCCCGCTGTGCGACATCAAGCGCCCGTCCGACCCCGAGATGCTCCCGTCGTGGTTCGACACCGCGGCGCCGCGCAACAACCCCATCCCGCCGCTGCTCGCGGTCGACATCAACGGCAACGGCCGCCGCGACTTCGGCGAGCCGGTGATGCTCAACCCGTGGGAGCGCTTCGCCGACGTGGGCGTCGACGGGTGCGACGACGCCCACGAGGACGGCGTCGGGGGCTGCGTCGCCGAGGCGCAGGAGCTCGCGCCGGGCGACGACCCGAACGGGGACCGCTACCACTGGCTCGACAACCCCGACGGCACCGAGGCGAACGACGGCTACGAGCTCGGCGAGCCCTTCGCCGACCTGGGCCTCGACGGGGTCTCGAGCGAGGTGGCCGGCTTCGCCGATCAGGGCGAGGGCAACGGCGTGTGGGACGCGGTCGACAGCCTCGACTCGCTGCTCGACCACGACGCCGACACGCGCATCCGCACCGTCGACGCCGACGCGCTCGAGACGATGGACTTCTGGCTCGATGCCGGCATCCGCGACGTCCTGAGCGCCGGCGTGGCGACGCGCAACCTGGTGGCGGCGCTGCGCTCGCGCGGGCGCGACGTGCGGGTCTACCGCGACTTCACCAGCAACCCCGACGCGCTCGTCCCGGAGATGGACCGCGAGGAGCTCATCGGGCAGCTCTTCGACCTCGACCTGTCCGCCGAAGCGGTGGGCCGCGACATCTACATCGAGTACGGCGACCCCAACGCCAGCGCCGACGAGATCGAGGACGGCGACGGCAAGCACGTCGGGCGCGGGGTGGACGCGCTCAACCGGCTCGCGTCCTACCTCGTGGCGGCGCTCCAGCGCTTCCCGGACCCCGACTACGAGCCGGCGCCGCTGTCGACCCCGGCGTCGATGGTCGACACGTACTTCAGCGCGGGGCTGAAGGCGCGCCGGAGCTACACCCTGGGGCTCCCGCCGGGCTACGACCTGCCGGAGAACGCCGACACGCGCTACCCGGTCGTCTTCTTCCTGCACGGGCTCGGGCAGGACGCGACGGACCTCAGCGCGGCGGCCGTGGCGACCTCGATGCTGATGAGCGAGGGCTTCCTGCCCAAGGCGATCTTCGTCTTCCCCGACGGCGGCTGCTGCTTCGTCGACCAGGAGACGGGCGGCCGCGAGTGCGCCTGCGGCGACAGCCACGGCGGCGTGCGCACGTGCGTCGACCCGGCGTGCACCGGGGCGGCGGAGGAGTGCGAGGCGCGCGACATCCCCGACGGCAGGCTCCAGCGCGAGTGCGCCAAGGGGAGCCTCTACGCCAACATGAGCGCGAACCGTTGGGGGGAGCCGCGCGACGATCTCGGCTACCGGCAGAGCGTCCTGGACCTGGTGGACTACGTCGACACGCGCTGGCGGACGCGCAGCGGGCGGTGACGGTCAGGGGGAGCGCTCGGCTGGAGAGAAATAGACATGGTAGGTGGGGCGGAGAGAGAGAGTGGGCCCAACCCACCTACCATGCCGAGAGAGAAACCGACCGGGGTCAGAACGAGACGCGCACCGTGCCCGTGAGGTCCTCGAACATCTGAGCGAGGGCCTGGGGTCCGCGGAAGCCGACCTGGGTCGCCTCGACCCGGCCGCCCTTCACGCCGATGACGGTGGGGATGCCGGTGACGCGGAACATGCCCGCGAGCTCCGGCTCCTCATCCACGTTGCACTTCACGACCTTCACCTTGCCGTCGTACTGGCCGGCGAGGTTGTCGAGGACGGGGCTGATCATCCGGCACGGCGCGCACCAAGGGGCCCAGAAGTCGACGACGACGGGGACGTCGCTCTCGAGGACGTCCTTCTGGAAGGTCTTGGCGGTGACGGGGGTGGGATGGCTCATGTCCGGTCTCCTCTAGGGCTTCTCGCCGACGCGACTCATTGCGTCGTCGTGAAGGAAGAGCCGGCAGCGCGAGAGAGTGTGACAGGGGTGGACGGCCGCGATGTCGTTTCTCCGGAAAATGTGAAGTGAGGGGGGGCTGCCCCCTTGCTGGGCCAGATTCACGACCCGGGTGACCGGCAGGTGAATAGGGCAGGCGGACGCCGTAGCTCCGCCTGTCCCGGGTTGTCATCGGGTGAGCTTGACGAGTGTGCCGATGACGTGGTCGACGCGGTGTCTCACGTCGGGGTGTGGCTCGGGGATGCAGCGCATGGCGGTCGCGACGTCGAGACAGGCGGCGACCTCATAGGCGGAGCCGAGGGCGTTGGCGTAGCGGGCCCGTCGGGTGCCGCCGAGCGAGCCCGAGCCCTCGGCGATGTTCAACGGGACGCTCGCGGCGGC
>SBGO01000668.1 GCA_006226565.1 Deltaproteobacteria bacterium
CCCGGCGGGAGCCGCCGCGAAGGCGTCGCTGGGCGGGCTCGGGCGGGGAGGCAGAGCGGTCGCGGCGAGCGCGCCCCCGAGGGCGAGCGCGGCGGCCCGGGAGCGAGCGTCGTAGCTCGGCATCGGCCCGAGGCACGAGGGGCAGCCGCTCGGGCACGGGCAGTCGCGGATGAGATCGAGCCCGCGCCCGAGGATCTCGAAGAAGCGCTTGTGCAGCTCGGGAGCGAGGCCGACCCCGCCGGGCATGGCGTCGTAGAGGTAGACGGTCGGGTCGAGCTGGCGCGAGCCCGAGGGCCCCCGGGCCGGCGCCGCGCCCGCGCTCGAGTCGCCGACGGCGCGCCCGATGTCCTGCTCGGCGCACATGAGCGTGACACAGGCGGTCGTCTCGAGGGCGTGGGACAGCCCCTTCAGGCCGTCGACCAGGGCCTCGCGGTCGAAGGGGAGCGCGGCCAGGATGGCCTCCGGCACCTCGAACCAGCAGGCCGTGGTGTGCATCTCGAGGTCGGGGAGGTGGATCTCGCCGTAGCCGATGGTCTCGTTCGTGTGGAAGCGGATCTTCTTGAAGCCGACGAACTTCCGCGTGACCAGCACCTCGCCGTGGGCGACGGCGAGGGGGCCGTACTGGTCGACCGCGGCCTCGTCGAGCACCGCGACCTGGCTGTAGGTCTGGGCGGTCGTGTAGTAGTCGGGCTCGACCCGCCGCACGTAGGCCTTGTGGTCGTCGTAGTCGAGCCGCTCGACCTGATACTGCCGGCCGTCCACGTGGTAGATGGCGTGCTCGTGGAGCGTCGTGTGGGTGCTCCGGAAGTCGACCTCGGCGATGACCTTGTCGTGGTCGAGCTCGATGACGACGAAGTTCTCCTCGGGCACGCCGCGGAGGTTCACGTGGTGGGCGGGGAAGACCCGCTCCATCCAGTGGAAGCGGCCGGCGCTCTCGTTCACGACGCCGTGGCTCTCGAGGTACTCGAGGACCTCGCGGGTCTCCCCCGGGTCGAGGACGCCGAAGGGCTCGTCGGGCTCGAAGGGCAGCTCGAAGGCCGCGCACTTCGCGTGGTCGACGAGAACGAAGAGGTTGCGCGGGTTGATGCGGGCGTGCTCCGGGGACGCGCCGAGCAGGACGTCGGGGTGGTTGACGAGGTACTGGTCGACCGACGACGAGCCGGCGACCATCACCGTGAGCGCCTTCCCGTTGCGGCGACCGGCGCGTCCGCTCTGCTGCCAGAAGCTGGCGATGGAGCCCGGGAAGCCGCACAGGACCGACGCGTCGAGGCTGCCGATGTCGACCCCCGCCTCGAGGGCGTTGGTCGCCACGACGCAGCGGATGGTCCCGGCGCGGAGCCCGGCCTCGATGCGGCGCCGGTGGTTCGGGAGGTAGCCGCCGCGGTAGCCCTGGACGAGGTCCGGAGGGAGGTTGGCGCGGACGAGTGCCTCGCGCATGTACTTGAGGATGAGCTCGACGTGGAGGCGGCTCCCGGCGAAGACGATGGTCGTGACCCCGGCCTCGACGAGTGAGCGCGCGACCTCGAAGGCCGACCGCACGGCGCCCTTGCGGATCCCGAGCTGGGCGTTCACGACCGGGGGGTTGTACGTGACCACGTGGTGCTCACCGCGCGGGGCGCCGGACTCGCGGACGTGCTCGAAGGGGCGGTCGCCGCCGCCGACGAGGCTCTTGGCGAGCTCCTCGGGGTTGTGGATGGTCGCCGAGCAGGTGATGAACTGCGGGTCGCTCCCGTGGAAGCGGCAGATGCGCTGGAGCCGCCGCAGGAGGTGGGCGATGTGGCTCCCGAAGATCCCGCGGTAGGAGTGGAGCTCGTCGATGACGACGTAGCGCAGGTTCTCGAAGAGCTTGAGCCACTTCGTGTGCTGCGGCAGGACCCCGCTGTGGAGCATGTCGGGGTTGGTGATGACGACGTGCCCGTGGTCCCGGACGGCGCGTCGGGCGTCGTTGGGCGTGTCGCCGTCGAAGGTGTAGGTCGACACGTCCGCGCCCGCGGCGTCGATGAGGCGCTTGAGGCCGTTGTACTGGTCCTGGGCCAGGGCCTTGGTCGGGAAGACGTAGAGCGCGCGGGTGTCGGGCTCCTTCAGGATCCGGTCGAGGACCGGCAGGTTGTAGCAGAGCGTCTTGCCCGAGGCCGTGGGGGTCGTCAGGACGACGTGGGCGCCGTTCTGGACCGCCGTGATGGCCTGCGCCTGGTGGGTGTAGGGGCGCGTGATGCCGCGCGCCGCGAGCGCCGAGAGGAGGCGGGGGTCGAGGCTCTCGGGGAAGTCCCCGTAGCGGGCCTCCTGGGGCGGACGGACGTGATGCGCGGTCGCGTCGCCAGCGAGGAGGCGGCCACCGGCGAGGTCGCGGATGACGTCGTCGAGATCGGGGCGTGGGAACAGCATGAGGAGCAGGATGGGGCTGAACGCACCGTCAGGCAACATCTGTTCACTGAAAAGGTGTGCGGTTACGGGCGCCGAGGGATCGCGCCCGGCGCGCGGCCGACCACGCGCGGATCACGGGGCCCGAAACGACGAAGGGCGCCGACCTCGCGGTGGCGCCCTTCATCGGTCCTCGAAGCCGGCGGCTACTTGAAGACGCGCTCCTTGCGGGCCTGGAAGATGAGGGGCAGGAGCTCCTTCTTCAGGCTCAGCATGCGCGTGAACTTCGCCGCCTGGCGGACGTTCGAGTAGAGGGTCGTCGGCTTGCGGATCTCACCGTCGATGAGCTGGTCGGAGAAGTCGTAGAACTTCGACTTCGGCTCAGCGGCGAAGGAGCTCGCCGAGTACGACGAGAACGACGCCATGGTGAACCCCAGGGCCAGGACCATCATTAGCTTCTTCATGTGCACGGTCTCCTTCTCGTCTGCGCGCGACCACGATGCCGGGTGCGTTGCGGGAGGTCAAGGAGCGCGTCGGAAGCGGGCTTCCGGCGCGCCGGAGCATCACTCGACGGCGCCGTCGACGCCCTCTTCGCCGGAACCCGGGGCGGGCGTGCCGCCTTCCGGAGGCGTCGCGTTGTCGTCCGAGGGCGTCGCGTTGTCGTCCACCGGCATGTCGGCGAAGGGGTCGGCGCCGGGCGCGTCCATGGCACCGAATCCACCGGAGTCGATGATGTCCTGGAGCGTCTTGATGGTCTTCTGGTTCTGGTCGAGCTCTTCCTGGGTGAGCTTGGCGTGCTTGCCGTAGAGCCCGAGGAACTCGATGGTCTTCTCGTAGTCCTGCAGCTTGTTCTGGTAGGTCTCGGCGATGCGCTTGTAGAGGTCGGTGCGCTCCGGGGCCTCCTTGAGGAAGGCCACGTAGCACCCGATGGCGACGTCGTAGGCGGCCTTCTTGTCGGTCGCCGTGCCGCCGAGCCCGTACTTCGCGTCGCAGCGGCCGATCTTCGCCTCGAGGTTGGTCGGCTGGGCCACGAGGACCTTCTCGTAGTGGTCGAGGGCGCTCTGGTAGTCGAGGTGCTCGAGGAGCATGGCCGCGATGTTCATGCGGACGGCCATGTTCTCGGGGTCGGCCTCGAGGGCCTTCGTGAAGAAGCGCATCGCGAGCGGGCGCTGGTCGAGCTTGATGTAGGTGTAGCCGAGGTTGGTGAGCGCCTCGGTGGAGGTCGGGTCCTCCTTGAGCACCTTGTTCTCGAAGATCCAGCGCGCGATCATGAAGCGGCCGCGCTTGAGGTTGATGAGGCCGCGGGTGTTCAGGCCGGTCACGTTGGACGGCTGGACGTAGAGGACCTCCTTCACGTAGCGCTCGGCGGTGTCGAGGTCGTCCTTGAACAGGTAGTAGAGCGCCATGGCGTTGTTCACCGCGACGTTCTCGCCTTCCTTGGCGAGGAGGTCGTCGAGGAGCGTCTTCGCCTGGGCGAGCCACTTGTCCTTGTCGGCGTCGAGGCCCTTGTAGTGCGCCTCACGCGCCTTCGCGAGGTAGATCTTGGCGATGTAGGCCTGGGCCGACGCGTCGCCCGGGTTCTTCTCGAGGGCGCGCTGGTAGATGTTCAGCGCGTCGTCGGCGTGGCCCGTGCGCTCGAGCACCATGCCCCAGTTGAAGAACGCCTCGAGGAAGGTGACGTCCTTCTCGGCGGCGGCCTTGAACTTCTCGAGGGCCTTCTTGTAGTCGGGGGTCTCGGACGCGATGATCTTCACACCGTCGCGGAACGCGTCCTGGGCGTCGTGGTCGATCTCGTCGAGATAGACCGGCGCCTTGACGTCCTCGATGGTCCGCTTGGTGAACTCGTCGTCGGTGAGCTTGCGGCGGTCGCCCTCGGTGCCGGCGACGGTCGTGCCGCCGTCGTCACCGCCGGTCGTGACCTGAGCCGGGTCGCCGCCGCTCTTGACCTGGCCGCCGGAGGACCCGCAGGCCCCGACGGCGACCCCGCAGGACAGGGCCACGATGATGCTGAGGCGCTTCACTTGCCCTCCTCCTTGGTCTCGTCCTTGGTGCCCTCGCCCTCGCCCTCGCCCTCACCCTCGGCCTTGCCGGCCTTGTCGGTGGTGGTCTGGCGCAGGTAGTCGACGACGATCGAGCCGCGGCGCGCGGCCTTGATGAAGCTCGTGGACTGGAGCGTGTCGCGGGTCTTGTCCGGCTGGACGGTGAACTCGGCGATCGGGAACTCGTCCTTGTTCACCTTGGCGGCGTAGATGGCCGACAGACGCGACCACTTGTTGTAGACGCCGTCGTGGACCGCCTGGCGCAGGGCGGCGGTGAAGGCCGCGAGCGCCTGCTCCTGGATCGGCGAGGCGGTGTCCTGGAGCGCGAACTGGTACTCCTCGACCTCCTCGGGGCTCAGGCTCGGGGGCGCGGGGGCGTCGAAGAGGTTCTGGGCGAACTCGTAGAGCACCTGGCCCATCCGGAAGGCCGCGGCCGCCGCCATGCCCTTGTCCTTGTAGTCGAGGACGAGCTCGAAGGCCTTCTTGGCCACGATGAGGGCCTCGGCCTTGGCCTTCAGGGTGCGGCTCAGCATGGTCATGTCGAACTCGCCGCGCTTGTTGACCGCGTCGATCTTGAGCTTGGCGTAGTCGTCGTACTTGTACTCGGCGAGCTCGAGCTGCGCGGAGGCGGCGTAGAACTTGGTGGCCGGGTCGACCTTCGGGGTGTCGAGGCCCTCCTTGGCGGCGGCCTTGACGAAGTTCGCCCACTCCTTGACGGCGGACCGGAGGAGCCCCTCGACCTTGCGGCGGTTCTTGTCCTTGTCGGCGTGCTTGAACGCCATGCCGGCCGCGGCGAAGGCGCGGAGCTTGTACTCGGCGTCCTTGCGCGCCCACACCGAGCGGGTCAGCTTCTCGTAGTGCTTGCCGGCGTCCTCGTTGGACTCCGCGGTGTTCTTCTCCTCGAGCACGCGGCCGGCCTGGAAAGCCACCACGGGCACGTCGTCGCGATCCTTGTAGATCTTGACGTAGGAGTCGAACACCTCGCGCGCCTTGTCGTACTGCTCGAGCGCCTCGTAGAGGACGCCGGCGTCGCGGTACGCGTCGGCCGCGCGCTCGGCGACCTTCGGGTTCTTGCGGAAGGACTGCTTGAACTGCTGCATCCCGACGAAGGCCTCGGCGGCCTTCTCGAACTCGGTCTGGTTCTCGTAGAGGATGCCGATGGCGGCCTGGGCGGCGACGGCGACCTCCATGTCCTTGTACCGCTTGATCACGTCCTCGTAGGCCTCGACGGCCTGCGGGAAGCGGCGGGCGATCTCGTGGATGGCGCCGATGTTGAAGAGCGCCTTCGAGGCGACCTCGCGGTTCTTGCGGCCAAACTCGTCGACGATGTCCTTCTGGACCTTGACGGCCTCGTCGTAGCGGCGCTGGCGGGTCAGGTCGGTGGCGTGCTCGGTCTTCGCGATGGCGATGATCTTCTCGAGCTCGGCCTTCGACTTGACGGCGAAGTTCTTCTTCTTGATGAGCTCACGCGCCCAGTACTCGATCTGCTCCCACCGCTTCAGCCGCTTGTAGGCGTCGATGATGAGGTTGACGGCGTAGTGCGCCATCTTGTCCTTCGGGAACAGGTCGAAGATGACCTGGAGCCGGCTGACGGCGTCCTTGAACTGGCCGTGCGCGTAGAACATCTCCGCGGCGATGTACATCATCGTCGGGATCTTCTTGCCGCGGTCCGGGTACTTCTTGACGAAGTCGGGATCCTTGAGCGCGCTCTGGAGCACCTCGACGTACTTGTCGGCGGCCGCGATCATGCGCTGCTCGAGCGGGTGGAGATCGGTCACCTCGATCTCCTTGTCGGCCTCGCGCTTCACGTCCTGGTCGAGCTTGACGACCTTGACCTCGCCGCCGGCGACCTTCTTGCGGATGCTCTGGCGGTCGAGCTCCGACTCCATGGCGTAGACGACGCCGAGCGCCGCGTCCTCGACGAACTCGCCCTTCTGGTCCTTGTCGAGCACCTTCTCGTACTGCTCGGCCGCCTTCAGGTAGTGGTCGGGGTCCTGCTCGTCCGAGATGTTATCGAAGAGGATCTCGGCGTAGTAGAAGTTGAGCTTGTAGCTCTCCGGGTGGTCCGGGTAGCGGTCGAGGAAGAGCTTGTAGTACCGCGTCGCGTCCGCGTACCGCTTCTGCGCGTCGGCGGTCTTGCGCTTGTCCTCGGCCTTCTGGGCCTCGCGGTGGTGGAAGTTGGCCATGACCATGAGGTTGGACGAGACCAGCTCGTGGGCGCGGGCGACCGAGTCCTTGTTGTTCTTGTTGGCCGTCAGCCAGGCGCCGTTGGGGGCGAAGACGTCTGCGATCTCGTCGATCTGGCGCTCGATCTCGACCATGTCGCCGATCTTCCGGCGGACCTCGAGGAGCGCGTCGTAGTACTCGACGACCTTGGCGGCGCTCTTGTCGTGCTGGATGAGGTGCTGGTAGAGGTCGATGGCCTCCTCGTCACGGTCCTTCGTGACGAGCAGCGACGCCATCTGGTCGAGCTTGTCGTAGGTGTCCTTCTCGCCGACCTCGTCCATGAAGTAGTCGCGGGCCATGCGCCAGCCGTTGTCGAGCTCGGCGTAGGCCTGGATGAGGTCCTTGAGGGCCTGGGAGCGGAACTCGATGACCCCGCCGCCCTTCTGGCTCTTCATGGACGCGATGACACGCTTGAACGTGTCGATGGTCTTGTTGAACTCCGCGAGGTTGAAGTAGACCCACCCGAGCTTGTACAGCGCGTAGTTGAACATCGCGTGGTTCGGGAAGTTCTGAATGATCTTCTCGTAGTTCGTCTTCGCGTAGTACAGCGAGTCCTTGTCGAAGTAGTACTCCGCGAGGGTCAGGTGGCTCTCGGGGACGCGCGGGGACTCGGGGTACTTCTGGATGACGTCCTGGAGGTACTTCTCGCCCTCCTTCTCCAGCTGGCGGTCCTTCTTGGCCTTGCCGGCTTCGATGGCCGCGCGACCCAGGTAGTAGGTCACCTGGTCGAGGCGCTTGTAGTTCGGGTCCGCGAGGAGGACCTTGCGGTAGTAGTCGATCGCCGTGCTGTAGTCCTCGGTCGGCTCGATCGGCTCCGCGCTGCAGCGCTTCTCTTCCCAGCAGGCGTAGGCCGCGTCGTACTTCTCGCGGGCGAGGAAGTACTCGTACTTGGCCTCCTCCCAGTGCGTCTCCGCGAGGCGGAAGTAGGCGTCCGCCTTGTTCGGGTACGACGGGTCGTTCACGAGCGAGAGCAGGCCCTCGATCTTGCGCTTACGGGCGTCGCTCTTCTTCTGCTCGATCTGACGCTTCTCGGGAGTCCAGAGGCTGTCCTGGTACTTGTCCATCGAGAAGGCGTCTTTGCCGGCGAGCGGCTTGCCTTCGCCAGGTGCGGCTCCACCGGGGGGAGCGTCACCGGGTGCAGCGGCGAGCGCTGCCCCGCCGCCGAGGAGCGTGACGGAGGCCGCAGCGAGCAGCACCGTCCGCAGGGCAAGTCCGTTCCACTTCCGCATATCCGCCTTCTCCTGACCGTAGTGCGGCCGCCTCATAGGAGGCGGCCCTAAGGGCTCGAAGCGCATCGGCGGGAGACGTTGTCAGTCGCCCGCCGAGTTGTCACGCTTCGGGATGCTTCGTCCGCTTGGACGGCGGCTCACTCTGGCGAAGCGAACCGCGCGTACCGTGGGGCTTATTCCGTCGGCTCTTTGACGCAGAGGTCCTTGATGAACGAACGGTAGTAGCCGATGTCGTCGCTCCAGTACTCGTTCTCGAAGGGCCAGCGCCACGTATCGGACCCGACGATGGCCGAGGTGCCGCTCTGCTCGGCCTGAACCACCGGCTGCTCCTCGGTCTCACCCTCGAGCTCGGCGCGGTTCTGCTCGTCGATCTTGATGTCCTCGAGGTCGATGCCGAGCTCGATGTACTTGGTCTTGAACTTCTGGAGCTCCTTGAGGGTGTCGCTCAGGATGAGGCGGATGGTGAGCCCAATCTGGCGAATGCGATCCCCGCGGAGCTTCCGGAGCCGGGTCAGCAGATCGGCGCCGTAGGTGGAGAGCTGCGAGCCGTCCTTCTCGAGGAGGCCGATCTCCTTCTCAATCTGCTTGATGGTCCGGTAGAGGTTGTAGAACTCGACGTTCGCGAGCACCGGCGAGATGAGGCGCGGGGGCAGCTCGTAGACGGTCTTCTTCTCGGCGGTCGCGATGACGGCCTTGTAGAAGTCGGCCGGGCGGGTCGTCTTGTTCAGGAACGACTCGAGCGGCGTGATGAGCGGCAGGACCTCCATCTCGAAGCGCTGCAGCGCCTTCTCCGTGCGGTCGAAGTGGCACGTGTTGAGGTAGGCGGTCGCCTCGAGGATCCACATCTCGGGGTAGAAGTAGTGGGCGAAGTAGGGGCTGTCGAGGGTGTGGAAGGTCCCGAGGGCGCGCGAGTAGTCGCCCTTGAGGAAGTACACCCAGGAGCTCTCGTAGAAGGCGGTCGCCTGCTTGTACGAGCCCTGCGGGATCTTGCGGTAGTAGTAGATGGCCGCGTCGTAGTCGCCGATGCGGTAGGCGATACGGGCGAGGGCGAGGAACGCGAGGTCCTTCACCTCGGACGCCGACTCGTTCTCCTCGGTCGCGACGATGGCGCGCTGGAACGACTCGACGGCGGACTTGTAGAGGTCGTTCTGGACCTCCATGAAGCCCTTGAGGTAGGCGGCCTTGGCGTAGTCCTTGGCCTGCGGGGAGACGGCGTCGAGGAAGGCGACGGCCGTGGTCCACTCGGTGCCCTCGTGGAAGAACTCGCCGAGGACGTAGTTGAACTCGTCCTGGAAGGACTGCGAGAAGCTGCCGAGCTTGCCCGAGAAGTCGGCGAGGCGCTCGAGCTGCGGCGGCGAGTAGTCGATCTTCTTGCGGAGCGAGCGGAGCTGCTTGAAGGCCGTTTGGAAGAACGGCTTGTCGGGGCCGTCGAGGACGATCTCGACGAGCTTGCTGGCGGCGCTCTGGAGGAGGTTGGCCTTCACCAGCGCGTTGGCCTCGCAGAACTTCGCGAAGTAGGCCTCCTCGGAGTCCGGCGCGAAGCCGCCCTGCTCGACGAACTGCTGGGCGGCCTGGATGGCGCCGACCCAGTCGCCGCCGTCGCCGAGCTCCTGGCACTTCGCCAGGACGCCCTTGGCGTAGGCCTTGCGCTGCGCCTCCTCGGCCCGCTGCTTCTCCTCGAGCATCTTCTGCGCCTCTTGGCGCATGCGCTCCTCGCGGGCCTTCCGCTCCTCCTCGGTCTCGACGGGCTCCGTCGGACCGGTCGGGCCGGTGGGGCCGGTCGGGCCGGTGGTGTCGCCCGGGCCGGTGGTGTCGGCCGCCCCGAACTTCTTCGGGGTCTGGAGCATGTACTTGATGACACCCTCGGAGACGTTCGCCTTCTTGAGCTCCAGGATCTCGGCGACCGAGAGGTTGAAGATCGTCCTGTCGCGGTCGATCGCTGCGATGATCTCTGCATCGCCGATCTTCAGCTTCGACAGGGTCATGATCTCTTCTTTGGTGACCGCGCTCGCGAGCGGGCTCATCGCGAGGAGCGCTGTCGCTCCCGCGAGGGCCACCAGCAGGTGCTTCGTCAGCTTGTGGGCGTTCAGTCGCATCAGCGTTCCGGTCCGATGAGGGGCGGGTGGGGTCTCGTAGGATCTCGCGAGCAGGCCCAGGTTATTCGGGCGCGGCGGTCCAGAAGCTGACGGCGAGGGTCAGCTCGGCGGGGTGCGAGAGCCCGCCACCCTCGGCCGGGTAGAAGAACTGCCGGTAGTCGAAGCGGACCGAGATGTCCTGCGTCAGGAAGAAGCGCAGACCGAGCCCGACGTTACCGGAGATGTCGACCTTGCCCTTCTCGGCGCCGAGCTGCCGCACGGTGGTGCCGATGGCGCCGACGCCGAAGGCGAGGTGGGCGTCGAAGTGCGCGAGCTTGTCGGTGAAGAAGCCGATCTTGCCGTGGATCGGGCTCCACATGAAGTTCGCGCCGGCGAGCCACTGGAGGCTCTGCGGGACGTCGACGAGGAGCGACTCGTTGAAGTTCGACTCGAGGAAGCTCTCGAGGCCGCTGGCGGAGCGGATGAGGTAGCTCCCCCAGACCTCGGTCCCGAAGTCCTCGGCGAAGTAGAAGTCCCAGCGCGCCCCGATGGGGTAGTAGCTGTAGAACTCGTCGTTCGGGATGACGCCGAAGAGGAGGCTGAACTCGTGGCGGTCTTCCTTCCGGTAGATCCGCTTCTGGAGCGTCGCCACCTCGCGCATCTCCGTGCCCCAGTAGTCGAGCAGGCGCTTGTCGAGGGAGTGGGTGTCCTCGGGAACGTCGGACTCCATCGGCTCGGCGGCGAGCGCGGGGGCCGCCGACAACGTCATCACCACGCTCAGAGCGAGGGTGCTCCACTTGAAGATCGTCATCGTCGTTTCATCCTTGGAAGGTCACGGAGGCTGGGCGGGGTGTCGGGGTTCGGCCCGCGGGCTCGTGGGGGGCTACTGGGTGCAGGTCGCGCAGGACTCGCCGAGGCCGATGCACTGGCCCTGGCAGCAGGAGCCATCGGAGCCCGACGGCTGCACGCAGGAGAACGTGTCCGGCGCGGTGATGCCAGCCGAGGGGTCCGTCCCGGGGCAGGTGAGGGTCTCCTCGGAGCAGATGATCGTGCAGGCCCCACCGGCACCGGCGGCGGCGCCGCAGTCGGTCGCGGCGGTGCAGGGCTTGCGCACGACGGGGCGGCGGTCCCAGTTCGTCGCGGAGTCGGCGAGCTCGCCCTGGCCCACGTCGAACGGGAAGGGCCGCTCGGTCTTCACCATGTTGCTCGACGGCTTGACCTTGAGGAGGCCGCTCAGCGCGTAGAGGGAGCCGGGGAGCGTGCCGGTCGGGGCCGCCGCGTTGTTCTGGTAGGCGGGGACCTCGGAGGCGAGCTGCCAGTAGCCCATGAGCATGTAGCGGACGTTGATGACGGCCGTCTCGAGGGCCTCCTGGAGCGGCGTCACGTTGGTGGACGAGAACTGGTTGGAGTTCACGTACTGGTACTGGCCACCGGAGTAGCAGGAGACCTCGAGCTGGCGGGGGTCACGCCCGGTGTAGCCGCGGGACTCGAACTGGATGAAGTGGACGTGGATCTTCAGCGCGTTCGGGTCGTTGAAGTCGGTCTCGATCTTGTTGAGGACGGTCTGCTCGTCGGTCGTGCTGCAGGCGGCCTGGCAGGCGCCGCGGTTCTCGCTCTGCGAGCAGGTGTCGGGCCCGTCGGTCAGCACGACGATGTGAACGCCGCGCTCCTTGTCTTCCTTCGTGAGCGTGCGGTTCTTGAGGAACTCGTACGCCTTGTCGACCGCGACCCACATGTTCGAGCGGCCCTGACCGGTGCCGGCGAGGCTGTCGAGGCTCTTGTCGCCCTGGAGCCAGATGTCGGTGTTGCGGGCGCCGAAGCAGAGGTCGAGGTCGGTCTGGACGTCGCCCTGGGCGTCCTGGCACGGGACCTTGAGGTTGATGTCCTCACCGAAGGCGAGCACGCCGAAGCGGTCCTCGGAGTTGAGGGTCCGGATGAGGCGACGCGCGGCGGCGAGGCGGAGGTTGGTGCCGTCGGACGCGAGCGAGCCGAAGTTCGAGGGGATCTCGAAGTTGCCGGTGTGCGCCTCGATGTTGTTCTTCGTCGCGTCGACGAGGCCGCTGGTCGAGCCGCTCTGGTCGATCAGGATCATGATGTCCTGGCCGGCGCGGCGCGCGGCGTAGTCGACGTAGGTGACCTGGTCGAGCTGCACCGACGGGACCGTGCCGCCGCGGGCCTGGCAGTCCGAGCCCGTGGCGCGGGCCGGCTGGGGCTCGAGGCAGTCGAGGGTGTAGTCGAGGTGGCCCTCGTGGGTCAGGTTGATGTCGTCGGGGAGCGAGCCCTCGACGACGCGGGTGTCGATGACGTCACCCGGGCGGATGCTGAGGTCGCGATCCTCGGTCTCCGAGGAGTCGGTCGACGTCTTCCGCTGGGTCGACAGGAGGGCGACGTTCGTGATGATCCCGGTGACAGGACCGGGACCGCACTGCCGCTTCCAGCTCCCGTCGGCGTTCTTGAGGCCCGGGTAGGCGCTCACGATCATCGCGCGCTGGAAGTTGACCTTCTGCGGGAAGAGGGTGGCCGTGGAGTCGCAGCCGGTCCCGACCGCCAGGCCGCCTACGAGCAGCGACAGGCCCAGAGCGCGGGCGAGGGAGGCGCCGACGCGGTGGGAGGGGTGGTCATTCGTGCGGTGCTTGAAACTCACTCGATCACTCCGGGGGGCAGGTGCCTCAACGCTCTCGCCGCGATCTACCGGCCGCTCTCGGCGGCTCCGCGCCGCGTCGCAAGTCCCCAATGGGCAACGCTTATCGGCCGCCAGAGGAGCGTCATAGTTGGTAGGTGAGACACAGTTGTCAAGGTGGTTCTGCGACGCGCGGAGGTTCGTTGCCGCGGCCGCTGGGGTTGATCGCGGCCGGTGATGATAAGGGCGCGAAGGACGGGCCTGCGCCGGGGCGGTGTCTGATGCACCGCAACATGCGGCGGCTGCCAGGTGGTATCGCGTATCGCGGCGAGGACTTGGCGCAGGATTGCGCAGCGATCCAACATTGACTCGACCCCGGGGCGCCACTAGCATGCGCACGCTCGGGGTATCCGCAGATGCTGTGAAGACGATCGGCACAGCACCCGAGTCGCGTACCAGGGACACCGCGGGCGCCGCGCTCGACGACAGGGGTGGAAACGCATGAAGAATTGGGGCAAGAGCGTCGCGTTGGGAACGCTGCTCGCGAGCGCATCGCTGCTCGCCGCCGCCTGCGGCGGGAGTGGTGGAGGCGGCGGTGGCACGACGATCGGCGAGGCCCCCTCGCTCGAGCTGACCAACCGGGGCGCCGTGGTGTCCTTCGGATCCACCATGACGGTCTCGCCGGGCGCTGGTGACGCCGTCGTCACCGAGACGCTGACGGTGACCAACACCGGCAACGCGCCGCTCGAGATCGACGAGCTGTCGATCGACTCCATCCCCGCCGGGGCCTTCAGCGTGGCGTCGACCGACGGCACGGTGTTCCCGGATCCGATCGTAGTGACCTACGACGACGACTTCGAGTCGGGCCTGCCCCGGATCTACAACTTCCTGCTGAAGTACGACCCGGTGGTCGGCGCCGGTCAGTCGCCTTCGGCGACGATCACGATCCGCTCGAACGCGGTCGTGGGCGGGCAGAAGGTCCCGGTCGTCACCATCAAGGTGAGCGTCGACGAGGCGCGTCCCCGCCTCCAGGTCGTGCCGGCCCAGGTCAACTTCGGCAACGTCGCGCAGAACCAGACCGAGCAGAAGAGCCTGTCGCTCCTGAACGCGGGTACCGACACGCTCGTCATCGACGAGTTCGTGCTGCAGGGGCACCCGGCGTTCTCGCTGGCGGTGGGTGCGCAGATCTGGTCGGTGGAGAACGCCTCGCAGGGGATCACCCTCGAGGAGCCCATCGAGGTCGCGCCCGGCACCTCGGTCAGCATCGCGATGCTCTTCGAGCCCAAGGGGCCGGAGCCGGCCGAGGGCACGCTCATCCTCTACTCGAACGACCCGCTCCAGGTCAGCGGCACCGTGGTGCCCCTCCAGGGCAACGTCGGCGGGCCGTGCATCGCCGTGAACCCCAAGAAGGTCGACTTCGGCGGCAAGCTCGTCGGCAAGCCGGCGACGGTGGACGTGGAGATCACCTCCTGCGGCGACCAGGCGCTCGAGATCAACCAGATCCTCCTGTCCGAGGACGCGAGCGCGGACTTCACCCTCGCCCTCGAGACCCTGCCGGGCGTGACCGCGAGCGGCAGCGTGGGGGCCCTCGGGCCGGCCGACCCGCCGGTCGTGCTGCAGCCGAACCAGACCGGGACCTTCCAGGTCGTCTACATCCCGGACGAGATCAACCCGACCGACGGCAACGGCCAGCCGATCCCCGACCTCGGCACGATCTCGATCAAGTCGAACGCGTTCATCGCGGAGCTGAACGTCGAGGTCCGCGGCTTCGGCGTCCCGGTCGAGTGCCCGACCTCGGTCATCATCGTCCAGGAGGGTGAGGAGGTCATCCCGCAGACGAAGCTCCACCTCATCGGCTCGCAGAGCTACGCGGCGACCGGGAGCATCGAGAACTACCGCTGGGAGGTCCAGCAGCCCGTCGGCTCGCAGTCGGTCTTCCAGCCGAGCGCCGCGGCGCCCGACCCGACCTTCGAGGCCAACGTCGCCGGGACCTACGTCTTCCGGCTCACCGTGACGGACTCCGGCGGCGTCGACTCCTGCGTCCCGGCCGAGGCGACGGTCTACGTGAACCCGGACGAGGCGATCCACATCGAGCTCCTCTGGGATACCCCGAACGACTCCGACCAGACGGACGAGGGGCCGGTCGCGGGCGCCGACATGGACCTCCACTTCGCGCACCCGTTCGCCACCGGCGGCTACGACGGGGACAACGACGGCAAGCCCGATGGGTGGTTCGACGGGCAGTTCGACTGCTTCTGGTACAACCACGACCCGAACTGGGGCTCGCTCGACCCGGCCATCGACGACGACCCGGGCCTCGACCGCGACGACACGGACGGCGCCGGGCCGGAGAACGTCAACCTCAACACGCCGGAGAACGGCCTGACCTACAAGGTCGGCGTCCACTACTGGAACGACCACGGGTTCGGCCCGAGCTACGCGACCATCCGCGTCTACATCTTCTCGAACCCGGTCTTCGAGCTCGAGGACGTGGAGCTGCTGAACCACGACATGTGGACGGTGTCGACGATCGACTGGCCGGCCGGCACGGTGAAGCTGGCGCGCGTCTGCTCCGGGACCACGACGATCTGCGAGAACGACAGCCAGTGCGGGGGCGGCACCTGCGGCCTGCGCATCGCGCGCGGCTACAACCACCCGTTCTTCCCGAACGAGTAGCCGGTTCTTTCGGTTGGATTGGAAACCCCGCTCGGCGTCGCCGGGCGGGGTTTCGCCTTTCTGGCGCCGGTGGGACGGGCCGACGGTGCAGCCAGCGTCGGCCTCGAGCGGTCGCGGAGAACCCGGATTACGGAACTCTAGGATCGTGGCTGTGCTTTGGTGTAGTCTCCCGCCACGCTGGCTCGTTCTACGCTGGCTTTCACCAGCCGCACGACATGACCCCGGGGGAAGATGAGGATGGCCCGACGCCGAGTTCGCCACGAAATTGCCCGCAGGACGCTCGCGCTCATCGTCGGCGCAATGTTCGCGTCCGTCGCGATCGCCGCGTGCAGCGACAACGGAAGCAACGGAGGCAACGGCTTCCAGATCGGTGACGACCTCGTCATCACCGTGACGCCGAACCCCGTGACCTTCGGCACCGTGGTGGTCAACAGCCACGCGGAGCAGGTCGTCACCATCCGCCACGCGGGTGAGAACGGGACGCTGAAGCTGAAGCGGACCTGGCTCGAGTCGGACAGCTCCGACCTGAGCGTCTCCCAGCCGCTCGTGACCGAGCTCGCGGTGGGGGAGTCGACGACGCTCGTGGTCTCCTACGACCCGACGGACACCGAGAAGGACGAGGGGGTCCTGAAGATCGAGACCAACGTCGCGGCGGCCGGCGGCGCGTTGACGGTCGAGGTGCCGATCGAGACCCTCAGCCAGGCGGGCACGCTGAAGGTCCTCCCGGATCCGGTGGACTTCAACGAGGTCGAGTCGCAGCAGACGGCGACCAAGAACGTCAGCTACATCAACGTCGGGGCGGACGCGGTGACGGTGAAGTCCATCACCATCCAGGCGGGCAACGACGCCGACTTCTCCATCCTCAGCGCCCCGGCGCCCGACACCTACAACCCCAACGACAACTTCACGGTCGAGGTCGGCTACAGCCCCACGAACGGTGGCGCCGACACCGGGTCGCTGAAGGTGGAGTACGAGGTGCAGGGGGAGACGCGCTACGTCGAGACGCTGCTGAAGGGCCGCGAGGTCGGTCCGAAGCTGGTCGCGTTCCCCAACCCCATCGACTTCGGCTGGCGGACGATCGACGTGCCGGTCGACCAGCCGCTCGCCATCTCGAACCAGGGCTCGCGCGACCTGCGCATCGCGTCGATCCGCCTCAGCGAGGAGAGCAGCGACACGCTGGAGCTCGTCGACGTGCCGACGGGCGAGACGGTCGTCGGCGCCAACGGCAACGGGGTGCTCTCGCTGAAGGTCCGCTTCACCGCGAGGGCGGACATGATCCAGACCACCGGCCCCATCGCGACCCTCATCATCTCGAGCAACGACTCGCAGGAGGGCGGCGAGTACCCGATCTACATCTTCGGCCGCGCGGAGGCGCCGGTCCTGCAGGTGAACCCGCCGGACTCGGTGGACTTCGGCTTCGTCGCGCAGAACCTCGGGATTCAGCGCAACGTCGCGCTCTACAACGCCGGCAGCGCCGACCTCCAGGTCAGCGCCATCACCCTCAGCGACAACGCCACGGGCGAGTTCAGCATCAAGCCGGACAACACCTGGGGCCCGCTCTCCGCCTCGCCGGTCCCCGGCGTCCTCGGGCCGGGCGAGTACCGCGAGGTGAAGCTCGTCTTCACGAACGAAGGCGCGCCGACCGGGACGCAGTTCGGCAAGCTCCTCATCTCGTCGAACGACGGCCAGCGCGGCGAGTGGGAGGTCAACCTCAAGGCGCAGCGGACGGACTCGCCGACGTGCGAGGTCACCGTCGTGCCGAGCGAGCTCGACTTCGGCATCGTGCCGCGCGGCTCGAAGAAGAGCCTGAAGGCGTCGCTGGTCAACACCGGCTCGGGCGAGTGCTCGTTCCACTCGGCCCTGGTCAACGACTGCTCCTCCTTCATCGGGTTCTTCGGCGGCAGCTGCGATGACCCGAACAACACGCCGCAGCAGTCGGGCAACAGCCAGTACTACCGCGTCACCCAGACGCCGCCGGCGGTGCAGAACGGGCTCAAGCCCGGCCAGGCGTACGACATCGAGATCACCTTCACCCCGCCGGACTCGGCCCCGATCTTCGGCGACGAGCTGGTCGACTACGGCGGGCTCCTCGGCCTCCGCATCGTCGACCCGTACAGCGGGACGACCACGCCGTTCGTCTGGCCCGCGCCGCAGGCCGGCGGACTGTCGCCCTACACGCCGAACCTGCACGCCAAGTCCGGCGTCGCGAACCTCGCGGTGCTGCCGCAGGAGGTGGACTTCGGGACGGTGACCATCGGCTGCCACAGCCAGACCATCACCGTGACGGCGTACAACATCGGCACGGCGCCGCTGGACGTGACCGACATCGAGCTCCAGGGGTGCTCGCCGGAGTTCCAGATCAAGGCGTCGCCGGGGCTCCCGCTGACCCTCGACCCGAACGGCAGCGCCGAGGTGAAGGTCGTCTACGTGCCGCAGGACACGGGCGGCGACTCGTGCGGGCTGGCCTTCTACACCGACTCCGAGACGCCGACGGTCGTCGTGCCGCTCGACGGCGCCGGCACCTTCGAGTCGGAGCAGACCGACGAGTTCGTCCAGACGGCGGGCACTCAGGTAGACGTGCTCTTCGTCGTCGACAACTCCGGCTCCATGAGCGAGGAGCAGTCGAACCTGGCGTCGAACTTCGACACCTTCATCCAGGGCGCCCAGAGCTGGAGCATCGACTACCAGATCGGCGTGACCTCGACGGACATGGACGCCGAGGCCGGCCGGCTCATCGGGACCCCGCGCTTCGTCGACAACACCGACTGGCAGGCCTTCAAGAACAACGTGAAGCTCGGGACCAACGGCTCGGGCACCGAGCAGGGCCTGGCCGCCGCCCAGGCGGCGCTGAGCCTGCCGCTCACCTCGGACTCGAGCACGGCCTGCACCCAGGATACCGACTGCGCCGACCCGGACCGCTGCTACGACGGCTTCTGCGGCGGGAAGAACCGCGGCTTCGTGCGGTCCGACGCGGCCCTCGAGGTGGTCTTCGTCTCGGACGAGGAGGACTCGTCGCCGGCGGATCTGAACTTCTACATTAATTTCTTCAAGAACATCAAGGGCTTCTACAACGACAACCTCTTCCACGCCCACGCCATCGTCGGCCCGCCGGGCGGCTGCTCGTCGGGCGCCGGTGACGCGGCCGCGGGGCTCCGCTACCGCGACGTGGCCCAGGCGACGGGCGGCAGCGTCGGCAGCATCTGCGACTCGAGCTTCGCCTCGACCCTGAGCGGCATCGGCAACATCGCCTTCGGCCTCCGCAAGCAGTTCTTCCTGACGCGGCTGGCCGACCAGAGCACCCTCGAGGTGAAGATCAACGGCGTCGCCTGCGCGGGCGGCGGTGGCTCGAACTGGAGCTACGACGGCCCGTCGAACTCCGTGATCTTCAACGAGAGCGGTGGGTGCATGCCGCAGGTGGGCCAGAGCATCTGGATCCACTACGAGACGCTCTGCCTCCTCGAGTAGCGGCGAGCCGGGCGATCATCGCGACGCGAGGCGCGGTCTCCGGACCGCGCCTCGCGTCTTTTTACGGGGCGACCGGCGTCGCGGTCGCGCCGCACGGATTCGGCGTTGAGTCGCGCGGGTCGTCTCGATAGACTCCGGCGTCCCACTCGGGACGCTGGATTTCTGGCTCGTGCGGCGCCGCCGGCGAGCAGGCAGGACCGGGCAAGCCGCTCGGTCGGGAACGCGCGCAGGGACGCGCGAGCAGGGAGGCGACACGATGTCACGACGCTTGAACCTCGCGGCCGCGATGGGCCTCCTCGGGGCGCTGGCGATGGCCGGCTGCGGTGGCAACTACACCGTCAGCTCGTTCCCGCGGATGCAGGTGGAGGTCGCCGGGGCCGACGAGCCCATCAGCGAGTCGGGCGAGACCGCCTTCAACCAGGCGATCCAGATCAAGAGCCTCAAGAAGGTCTCGATCTACAACGTCGGCGAGAAGGACCTGACCATCAGCGGCATCGACTGGGCGACCGACGCCGCCGGGCTGCAGATCAAGAACAAGTACGTGGACATCGAGTGGGGCGGCGTCATCGGGGCCGACTCCTTCCCGTACGTGGTCAGCTGGGGCAACGCCGGCTTCGCCGGGCTCGAGTTCAACGTGGCCTTCACGCCGCCGCTCGGCTTCGCCCTCGACGACTTCAGCGACTCGGTGCTCGTCATCAAGTCCGACTCCCGCTCGGAGGACGGCCACGAGGCGATCAAGGAGGTCCGCATCACCTTCAAGATGCAGACCGACAACCCCGTGCCGCGCGTCACGCCGCTCTCCTACAAGTTCACGAACGCGACCATCGCGCGGCCGGAGCGGCAGGACATCCACGTCTACAACGACAGCGACCAGGGGACGGCGCCCTTCAACGTCACCGCCATCTACCTCGAGACGGCCTCGGACGAGTTCAAGCTCCTGAACCTCCCGTCGATGCCGGCCCAGGTCCTCGAGCCCCAGAACGGCGGCTACCAGGACCTCGTCTTCACCGTCGAGTACGCGCCGAAGGACCAGATCCTCGACACCAACGCCGTCATCATCGAGACGGACGCGACGGGCTTCGGCACCCTCCGCGTGGCGCTGTCGTCGGGCTTCAGCTCGGGCGGCTACAGCCTCAGCTACTCGAGCCCGAACGAGTTCGACTTCACCAACGCGACGCAGAAGGAGACCCGCAGCGTCGTCGTCTACAGCGAGGGCCCGGCGCCGCTCACCATCAAGACGCCGCGCATCGAGCCGATCGAGGCCCGTGACGACTTCACGCTGACGGCGTGGATCCCGGCGACCTCCGCGAGCGACCAGGACCAGCAGGTCACGAGCTGGCCGCGCGCGCTCGCCGCCGGCAAGTCGATGCGCTTCGACATCGAGTTCTCGCCCGCCAACGACGGCTCGGACACGGCGAACGGCCAGCTGGTCATCCCCTACGAGTCGCCCGACCCGGACACCCTCTACATCGACCTCTTCAGCGGCGACCCGAAGTCGAAGATCTCCCTGGCCCCCTCGAGCGGCAACGTGTCGGTGACGGGGAGCAGCACCGCGGGCACGACCGGCACGCGCAAGGTGGTCATCTACAACGACGGCAACGGCCCGCTCCAGCTCAAGGACATCGAGGTCAAGGGCAACTTCGACCTCCCCGCCGAGGTCTACTCGCTCAAGAACGCCTTCTCGGAGACCAGCGTCGCCCCCGGCGGCCTCTACATCGTCGACCTGACCTACGACCTCGATGGCGTGCCCGACGTCGACACGACCGTCTCGGAGATCTTCACGGTCACCTACTACAACGACTTCACGCTCGGGAACGAGGAGAAGACCCTCGGCCTCATCGCGGCGGACGCCCACAGCCTGGCCAACCCGACGGCCGACCCCGGGACGGCGGCGAGCTACGCCGGCGCGGTCGTGGGCGATCCGCTCACCCTCGACGGCACCGCGTCGACCCCCGGCGGCGGCGTGTTCGTGAGCGGCAGCCACATCTGGTACCTGACCGCGAAGCCCGCGGGCTCGCTCGCGAAGCTCAACACCCAGGGGACGATGACGCCGACCTTCGTGCCCGACGTGGCGGGCGACTACACGGTCGAGCTGGTCGTCTTCTCGCAGAGCAGCGACGTGTACCTCTACAGCGCGCCGGCGACGGTGACCATCACGGTCGCGCCGTAGCCTTGGCCGACGAGCTCTGGATAGAGGCGAAGTTCCGAGCCGACTCCGTCCTCGTCCGCTGCGACGCCCAGGGGCGTCCGGTGGCGGGGCCGGGGGGGCTCGTCGACTTCCGCTACAAGGCGGACGGGAAGGTCTACCGCTCCCATCCCGACAAGTTCGTCGTCTCCGGGGGCGCCCCGCGGGCCCTCGGGCCGGCGACGCCCGCCGCTCCGGCGCCCGCGCGAGCCTCCACGGGGGCGGCGAAGCTGAGCCGGAGCAAGACCGGGGGCCCGCCCGTGCGGGTCGCAAAGGGCGTCGTGCTCGTGGGGATGGCGGGGCGTCGCCCCGAGTCGGAGAGCGTGCAGATCTGGACCGACGGGGCGTGCTCGGGCAACCCCGGGCCGGCGGGCTCGGGGGTCCACTACAGCGACGACGGTGTCGTGCGCGAGGTCTCCGAGTACCTCGGGCAGGCCACCAACAACATCGCCGAGCTCACGGCGATGCTGCGCGGCCTCGAGCTGGTCGCCGATCCGTCGCGCCCGGTGGACCTGATGAGCGACAGCGACTACGGGCTCAAGGTCGTCACCGGGCAGTACAAGGCGAAGAAGAACAAGGAGCTCATCGCCGAGGTGCAGGCCGCCCTCGCGCGCTTCTCCGACATCCAGCTCGTCAAGGTGCCCGGGCATGCCGGCGTACCGGGAAACGAGCGGGCGGACGAGCTCGCGAGGTTGGCCATCGAGCGGCGTGCGAGCTGGAAGAGCTGAGCACACGAAAAACGCTGAACAAACTTGACGTCGTTACAGGTGTTCAGTGAACATGGGCCGTCGGGGAGTACCGCCGCACTCGGGAGACGCCCATGTCAGGACGTGCCAAGCTCACAGAGCGCCAACAAGAGGTGCTCGACTTCATCCAGTCGAAGATCGATCGGGACGGCTACCCGCCGACCATCCGTGAGATCGGCGCCGAGCTCGGGATCCGCTCGACCAACGGGGTGAACGATCACCTCAAGGCGCTCGAGCGGAAGGGCTACATCAGCCGCGACGGCGCCAAGAGCCGCACCCTCGTCCCGGTGGACTCGCAGGACGACAACCTCGTCGAGGTGCCGATCCTGGGCCGTATCGCGGCGGGCGAGCCGATCCTCGCGGTCGAGCACGCCGAGGACTCGGTCAAGATCGACCGCTTCTTCCTCGGCAAGGCCAACGAGGTCTTCGCCCTGCGCGTCGTCGGGCAGTCGATGATCAACGACGGCATCCACGACGGCGACTTCATCTTCGTCCGCAAGCAGCGGACGGCGCCGCGCGGGACCATCGTGGTGGCGATGATCGACGGCGACGCGACGGTGAAGCGGTACTACCCCGAGGGCGACCGGATCCGCTTCCAGCCCGCGAACGACGCGATGGAGCCGATCTACGTCGCCGCCAACGAGTTCCGGGACACCCAGATCCTCGGGGTCGTCGTCGGCGTGTACCGGCGGATGGACTAGATTCTCGGCGGCGCTCCTCGGCGCTCGGCCGGCGGCCCCAGGGGCCCCGGCTGAGCGACGTCGTGGCGCGACTCAGACGCGCTTCGGGCGGCGCTTGATCGTGACCTTGAAGGTCCGGCGTCGGCCCTCGGTCGTCACCTGCACGACCTCGAGGAGGCCGAGGTGGAGCTCCACCACGCGGCCGCTCTCCAGCCGGATGGAGACGCGCTCCTCGGCGTCGGTCGCCACCACCTCGCCGAGCCCGAGGGCGGGGTGGTTGAGGTAGTCCCCCTCGCTGATGTCGAGGTCGTGGGGGACGTGCGGCTCGTCCTTGGGGAGGATGGCCGGCGGCGGCTCCGGGGTGACGGCCGTCGCGAGGACCTCGAGGGGCGCGTCGTCGCGGACGATCGGCGGCCCGTCGCCGAACTCGACCCGCAGCCAGGCCTCGAGCCCGGTGCGATCGTCGCGCTCGCGGTAGAGGCGGATGTCGTCGTGGGTCGTGAGGTTGAACTCGACGGCGACCACCTTGCCGGCGGTGAGCTCGCCGCTCACGAGGGCGTGCTCGCCCGTCTCGGGGCTGATCGTGCCGATGGCGTGGCAGCGGACGACGGTCTGTCGGTCGGCGAGCGAGATGTTGCCGTTGAGGCCGACGGCGTGGAACGTGCCGGGGTGCTGCACCGGCTCGCCATAGCGGTTCTTGCGGCCGTCGAAGCGGACCAGCGTGACGTCCTCGAGGTAGCCGGTCGCCGTGAAGTCGGCGCAGAAGATGGTGTTGTCGACACAGATCGTCTTGAGCGCCTGGATGAGATCCGTGCCGACGTTCATGCTGCCGACGAAGGTCCGACGCTTGTGCGTCTGCGTAATGATCATCCGGTGCCCCAGCGTTCCGCATGTCGAGCTGCCGGGCCAGCGTCGCCTCCGGGCGTCGTTCCGGGCGGTGGCAGACTCGGCGCGAGAGTAGCCGTGAGGCCTCGGCTCGTCAAACTCGCCGCCGGACGAGCGTGCCGGCGGCGGCCACGAACGCGACGTGAGCGGCTATCGACGCCGCGGCGGCGCGCCTCTCGGGGGCGTGATTGTGCGACGCGAGAGGGGGCGGCGCGGGCCCGGACCTCAGAAGCCGGTCTTGAGCAGCTTCCAGCCGTCCTCTTCGCGCACGAAGACGAGCTCGGTCTCGGTCTTGTCCTGGGAGGTCGCGAGCACGACCCGACCCTCGCCGAAGGGCGTCTGAGACGTCTTTTTGCCGTCGCGGAGGTCGATCACGTGGGGGCCGAAGAAGATGCTCTCGTAGCGCACCTTGCGCACCGTGCCGCCGGGGCCGGGCAGGGTGGAGGCGTCGATGAGCTCGCGGCCGCTGGCGCTGATCGTCGCGGCGCGCTCGTCGAGGGCGCGGCGCGTCGGGGCGGCCAGGAGCGTCCACACCATCTCGGCGTCGTCCTGCATGAGCGACTGATGGAGCCGCCGGGCCGCGGCGAGCGGCGAGCTCGCCGGATCGTCGGGGGCGTCGGCCTCGAGGAGCTTGTAGACCTCCGGGCCCTCCCCGATGAGCGGCATGATCTGCTTGTCCGGGCAGGCGCCCAGGGCAGCGGTGGCGGCGAAGAGCGCGGAGAGGAGGAGGCGCTTCATGGGCTCGGGGCTTCCAGGAGGCTTGGCGGACGCGCGGGCGCGGCCGCCGGGTCGAGCAACTCAGGGTAGAGGGGTTTTGACCGCTTCCCAGAGGCCTGTAAAGGGAGAACCTTGCTGGCCGTCGCTCTCGAAATGGCCGAGGAAGTGCCCGTTCTGGATCTCGTCGACGTTCAGGTCGTCGTCGTCGTCGAGGAGCGTCGCGTTGCCGCTCATCCGGAGCTGTGAGTCGAGGGCGAGGCCGCCGAGGACGATCTGCACCGGGGTCACGATGAGCGTGATCCCGTCGACGCAGAAGTCCTCGACGTCTTGCTCGGAGATGCCGATCGCGCTGAAGCCGCCGATGGCGTCCGCGATCGCGGGGCAGTTGACGAAGGACAGCACCGCGTCGGTCAGGTTGTGCTCGCCCGACAGCGCCGGGAGGATCATCTCGTTGAGCACGAAGATGATGAGCTTGCCGTAGTTGATCTTGATGACGTGGTTGTCGATGTCGAGCTGGTTGAAGTTCTGGATGGTCGCGGTGAAGTGCCCCTCGATGATGTCCATCGGGAACTCGGTGTCCTGGAACGCCTGCATGTTGAACACGTAGCGCCCACACTCCGGGTCGTAGCCCGCCTCACCCTCGTCCGCGCAGCCCCAGTGCCAGTAGAGGACGATGCCCTGCCAGAGGAGGGCGCCCTGCACGTAGTAGTCGTTGCTCAGCTTCGAGATGCGGAGCTCGGCCTGCATCTCGAGGTTGTTGACCACCTGCGTGAGGTCCTTGCCGACCTGGAGGATGTCCTGCAGCCACTGCGGGGAGTTGTTGAACATCCAGTCGTCGATGACGTCGGCGACGGTGTCTTCGAAGAGGCCGAAGATGGCGTTGGTGATGAGCTCACCGACGTAGGCCGCGGCGATGGACTTGACCTGCTCGATGAGGAAGTGCCCGGGGCTCGTGAACAGGAGCGAGATCTGGGAGACGAGCTCGCCGACCTGGCCCGGGATGGCGCCCGTGAAGTCGAAGACGCTGGTGGAGTCGTAGATGCCGGTCGGGTTCAGCGTCAGGAGGAACATGGTCAGCGTGACCTTGTTCTCCTGCTCGCCGACGATGACGACGCCGTCGATGCAGCCGGCGGCGGCGAGGTGCCCCTCCTGGGACTCCGCGGTCGCGACCACGGTGAAGCGCTCGGAGGCCGGGAGGTGCTCCCAGAGGACGTCGCCCTGGCCGACGCCGAGGAGGGTCTTCTCCGCCACCACGTCGATTGGCGGGTAGACGGCGCTGAACTGGCCGCAGGTGAACTGCCCGTTCACGAGCCGCACGTGGACGTTCTTGACCGCGATGGGCCCTTCGTAGGCGAGGCTCACGCGGAGGTCGCCGCGCGGGGAGTCGGCGACGTAGACGTCGAAGCGGACGGGGGGGGCGTCGTCGGCGGAGACCTGGATCGTGTAGGTGCGGTCGGCCGTGGTGCCGGAGCGGAAGGTGACGCCGGCCACGCCGCTGGCGTCGGTGTAGGCCGAGAGGCTCGAGAGGCTGGCGTCGCTGGCGTCGCCGCCCTCGACGATGGCGAAGCGGAGCGTCACGTCGGAGGCCGGCCCGCCCTGGCTGTAGTCGATGACCTTGGCGCGCAGGAGCTGGTTCTGCGTGACCATCACCGACAGCGGACGCGTCGTGTCGTGGAGCAGGATGATCTCGCGGCCCGTGCCGTTGGGCTGCGTGTTGCCATCCGGCGAGACGGTGTCGGCGATGTCGCCGCCCCCGAGGATCGTGTCGTCGAGCTCACCGCCGCCGCGCGCGACGATCTTGTCGTCGCCGCAGCCGGAGACCGTCGTCGCCCCGGCGAGGAGGGTCGCGGCGAGCAAGAGCGCCGTCAGCGCGGCCCGCGAGGCGTCTCCGCTGCGCAGGCCGGGGAGGAGACGCGCGACTCTCGGGGATGCTGGTGTCGTCATGCCGGGCCTTCCTTCTCGTGCGCTGCGAGTATAGGGATTGCCCCGGGTGACCACAATCATCGCGACGGGAACGGCGGGCTGCGGCGGGCGTTGGCGGGTTTCGGCGGCGAGTCGGCGCGGTCTGTCGTTGGCACTCCGTCGTCGGCCCCTGGGTCGGGACGGCGCACGTCGAACCGCGGGCGGTGACGACCACCAGGCTCGGAGATCGGCGTCGATGCTGGGCGCGACGTCGGTCTCGGGAAACCCGGTGGGTGCAGTTGACCGCCTCAAAGCCGCTGTTATAATCGCGCTGCGTTCAGCCATTGGGCCGTTTGTAAATATATTTCAGGCACTTACGTGGCGCATCAGCGGAGTGCGCCCTGCCGCGACGAGGAGCGCGAAATGAGCAACGGGTTCGAGCAACTGGTCACCGCCCTGCAGAACCGCTACGACTTCCAGTCCGCGCGGACGATGGCCCGGGAGGCGCTCTCGGTGGCAAGCCTCAAGGAGCAGGCTTCCTACTCCAAGGAGGAGCTGCAGAAGTTCGTCGACGGGCTGGCCTCGGTCGGGTCGCATCTCGACAACGTCTGGTCGATCCTCGGCGTGAGCCCCTCGGGCGCGCCGGCCCCCGCCCCGGCCCCCGCCGCCGAAGCGGCGCCGGAGCCGGCCAAGGAGGAGCCGAAGAAGGACGACAAGAAGGACGCGAAGGCCGACGACAAGAAGGCCGACGACGCGAAGGCCGACGACGCGAAGGCCGACGACAAGAAGGCCGACGACAAGAAGGCCGACGACAAGAAGGCCGACGACAAGAAGGCCGACGACAAGAAGGGCGACGCCAAGAAGAAGTAGCGTCGTGCCGCGCGGCGCCGTCTCGGCGCCGCGCTGGCCCCTGTGGACGTGAACGTGAGCGTCGCCGAGGCGGGGTCGCGTCGCGACCCGCCGGTAGGCGGTGGTGTCCATCCAGCGATGACACCGGTTCGGGCCGTGCTTGCGCTCTGTCGCAGGCACGGTACCCGTGCGTCCTGTCGTCCGGCGAGGCCGCGTAGCGCGCCATGGCGCAGGGCGCGCCGCCGCCGTTGTGCGGGGCGCGTGACCGCGCCGCTCGCGTCGCGCTCAGGGGACGACGGTCAGCGTCTGGCGAGGGCGACCCGGCAGAGGAACTCCGTCACCTCGAGGTGTCGGTCCGCCGTGAAGGGGTCGCTGCCCCAGGCGGTGATGCCGTGGCCGCGGATGACGAACGCCGGCACCTCGCGGGGGACGGCATAGTAGCGCTCGACGTCCGCGGCGATGTCGGGGACGTGGGCGTGGTTCGCGAAGAGCGGCAGCGCCGCGGCGTCTTCGGGATGCCAGAGGTCGAGGCCCTTGATCATCTCGATGTCGGCGAAGCGCGCGTGGCCGATGGCGCCGTCCACGCCGTCCATGTCGGGCGCGAGGAGCGTCGAGGCCACCGTGTGGACGTGGAGCGCCACGCCGGCCTCGGGGACCCGCCGGTAGACCGCGAGGTGGAGGCGCGTCTCCGCGCTCGGGCGCGCGTCGGGGCCGGCCGCGACGAGGTTCCCGTCGAGGTCCACGATCACGAAGTCGGACGTCCCGAGGCGGCCCTTGTGGCGGCCGCTGGCGGTGACCAGGGCGCGGTCCCCCGGGCCCCCGTCGGGCGCCGGGAGGCGGGCGCTCAGGTTGCCGCTGGTGCCCATCAGCCAGCCCGCGGCGTGGTAGCGGCGCCCGAGCTCCGCGAGGAGCCCGCGGAGCTCGAGGGTGTCGTCGGAGAGCAGCGCGGGACGAGCGGTCACTTCGGGCCCTGCGCGACGCCGCGCGCCGTGTCGCGGTAGCGCGGCACCCAGCCGGAGGTGTCGCGGAAGAGGCGCAGCGCGGTGATGCGCTTGTCCTCGCCGCAATAGAACCAGTGCCAGACGCCGGCTGGGACGCTGATGTAGTCGCCGGCCTCGACGGTCAGGAGGAACTGCCGACCGTCGTCGCCAAAGAAGCCGAAGACGCCGTGCCCGCCGACGATGGCGCGGACCTCGTCGTCGTCGTGGAAGTGGACGCGGTCGAACTTCGCGAGCGCGTCGTCGACGCCGGGCAGGTCGGGGCGAATCGCGACGACGTCGGCGCTCCCGTAGCCGGCGTCGGCCGACTTCTTCGCCAGCTCGGCCGCAAAGGCCGCCAGCAGCGCGGCCTTGTCCGTGTCGTCGAGGCGCGCCTTGGCGGCGAGCTCGCGCACCCGGTCCGGGAGGGGCCAGCGCTCGAAGACGATGTCGCGCTCGCGCAAGAACGCGGCGATCGCTATCGGATCGGTGGTCTCGACGGCGTCATCCGGGGTCCATAGCGGCTGGAGTCGTGCCATGGCGGCCTCTGGCTTCGGGGGATGTGGGGGCGTCGCGCCGCAGGGCGTGATCTCCCCGGCCGTGTCGTCCCGACCGGGTCGAGCGAGTCTGCTGAGCGCGCACGGAGTCGTGGATTGTGCGGTGCAATGTGCCGCCACGCTGGAGGGTCGCGGCGCGGCTCACGGTGTCCGAAGTCCCCGCGGGCCGTCAAGCTGCGTGACGCCGGGCGGGGCCGGCTCCGAGCCCGAACGCGCCCGAACGGATTTTGATTCGGCCGCGCTTCGGCGGTGTGGTAGACGCTCCACGTTGCCGCCGAAAGGAGCCCTCGTGTCGCAGATCGCCCCGGTCGAAGCCGCCATCGCCGCCATCGCGGAGGGCCGCATGGTGATCCTCGTCGACGACGAGGATCGCGAGAACGAGGGAGATCTGGTCGCGGCGGCGGAGACGGTGACCGCCGAGCAGATCAACTTCATGGCCCACGAGGGCCGCGGGCTCATCTGCCTGGCGCTGTCCAACGACCGCTGCGACGCGCTGCGCCTCGAGCCGATGGTCGAGAACAACCTCGCGCCGCTCGGCACCGCCTTCACCCGCAGCATCGATCACCGCGAGCTCGGCGGGCTCGGCGCCGCCGCGCGCGCCCGGACGATCCGGGCCGCCGTCGACCCCGCCTCGCGCCCCGACGACTTCGTCTCGCCCGGACACATCTTCCCGCTCCGCGCCCGCCGCGGCGGCGTCCTCGTGCGCTCCGGTCAGACCGAGGGCTCGGTCGACCTCGCGCGCCTCGCCGGCCTGACCCCGGCCGGGGTCATCTGCGAGGTCATGGGCGAGGACGGCGCCATGATGCGGCTCCCGAAGCTGCTCGAGTTCGGCGCCAAGCACGACATCCTGGTGACGACCGTCGCCGACCTCATCCGCTACCGCCTCGAGCACGAGCGCCTCGTGCGCTGCGTCAGCGAGGCGCGGCTGCCGACCGAGTTCGGCGAGTTCGACGTCCGCGTCTACGAGGACACGATCACCGGCCAGACGCACCTCGCGCTCATCCACGGGGACATCTCCCGCGAGCCGACGCTCGTGCGCGTGCACCGCGCCGATCCCCTCGCGGACGTCTTCGGCCTCGACTTCATGCCCTCGCGCTCGCGCCTGGCGTGGGCGCTCCGCCGGATGGTCGCCGAGGGCGCCGGCGTCGTCGTCTACATGCGCCCCGACGGCGACGACGACCCGCTCGCCGACCGCCTCCGGGCCTACGGCGCCATCTCCCGCGGCGAGCGCGACGACGGCACCGGTCGTCCCCGGATGGGCTTCCACGACTTCGGCATCGGCGCCCAGATCCTCGGGGAGCTGGGGCTGACGAAGATCCGCGTCGTCACCAGCCAGCGCCGGCCCTTCAAGGGCCTGAGCGGCCACGGCATCGAGATCGTCGGCTGGGTGACGATGGAGGGCGAGCCCGAGGAAGGCTGCTGATGGCGGTGGAGGCGGTGACGCCGGATCCTTCCGCGACGATCACATCGCTCGCTCGGCGCGCTCGGGTGGAACGGCTCGCGCATCCCACCGCGGACCTCGCGCGCTCGGCCCGCGGCGGGATCCCTCTGCGCGAGCCGCTCCACGCGCACCTCGCTCACTGGCCCCCGACCCGCCTGCGGCGGTCCCCCGCTGGCGCGGGGGAGGGCATGTCGGCTTCGCCGACGTCGTTGGCGGACAGATGACGATGACCGCTCAGCCGGATCCCTCCGCGACGATCGTGCTGTTGGCGGAGGACACCCCGCCGCCCGAGATCTTCTTCGTCCGCCGGCACGCGCGGAGCGCGTTCATGGCGAACGCCTGGGTCTTCCCGGGCGGCCGGCTCGACGTGCTCGACTTCGACCAGCGCGTGTTCGCGCGCCTCGACGGGGTCGACGCGGCCGGCCTGGTCGCGCGCATGCACGGCGTGGACGAGCCGGACGTGGCGCGCGCGCTCGTCGTCTGCGCCCTGCGCGAGACCTTCGAGGAGGCGGGCGTGCTCCTCGGCACCGAGCCGAGCGGCGCTCCCCTCGTCGGCCCGCGCGTCGCCGCCCTGGCGGAGGCCCGCGCGGCGCTCCTGGCCGGGGAGCTCTCCTTCCCGAGCATGCTCGTGGAGCTCGACGTGCGCCTCGACGGCGGCGCCCTGGTCTACTTCGACCACTGGATCACGCCGCCCATCGAGAAGCGCCGCTTCGATACGCGTTTCTTCGTGGCGCGCGCCCCCGCGGCGCAGGAGCCGCGGCACGACGCCGCCGAGACGACCGACTCGGCCTGGCTGTCGGCGCCCCGCGCCCTCGATCGCCACGCCGTCGGGGACCTCGGCCTCGCCCCGCCGACCTTCTGGATCCTCGGAGACCTGGCCCGCCACGCGGACGCCGACGCCATCCTCGCCTGGGCCGCCGCCCGCGAGGTCCCGGCGATTCGCCCGAGCGTGAGCCCGGTCGACGGCGCCCTCTGCATCGCGCTCCCCGGTGACCCGCTCCACCCGGTCCACGCCGGGCCCGACGCGCCCCGACGGCGGGTCGTCTGGGGCGGGACCTGCTGGACGCGCGAGGGCTGAGGCGGGCGCCCCGAACGCCGGGGTGCTGCGAGCGCACATTCGTCTGGGTGGCGCTGCCTTCCTCCGCGATTCTGATATGCTGCGTCGAACCACGCGCGTGCAGCGTGGACGCGTGGGTGCGTCGGGGGCGGCTCGGATGATGCGTGTCGGGACAATTGGCATTCTCACCCTGGGGCTGGTCGCGTGTGCGGGCGAAGACCCGGAGATCGCCGTCAAGGCGATCCTCGACGGCCATGAGGTGCCCGACCTGAGCGTCGGCGGCCCCTGCCGGGACGCGTCCGACTGCTCCTCCGGCGCGCTCGCGGCCTGCCAGGTCGCCGTGTGCCAGGCCGACGGCACCTGCGGGGTCGCCGCGGCGGCCGATGGCGAGGCGTGTGACGACGGCAACCCCTGCACCGCCGCCGGGAGCTGCGCGGCCGGGGCGTGCGTCGCCGGGGCCGCCCAGGAGGGCGCCTGCGACGACGAGGATCCGTGCACCCCGGAGAGCAGCTGCGTGGGCGGCGCCTGCGTCGGCGTCGGCGTCATCGCCTGTGACGACGCCGATCCGTGCACCGACGACGCCTGCGAGCCCGGCGTGGGCTGTGTCGCCGTCGCGCGGGTCTGTCCCGACCCGGAGGGCAGCCCCTGCGAGCGCGGCGTGTGTGATTCGGCCAGCGGCGCCTGCGTCGTCGGCCCCCGCGAGGAGGGCGAGGCCTGCGACGACGGGCTGCCGTGCAGCGTCGGCGCGACCTGCCACGACGGCGCCTGCGTCGGCTTCGTCGGCGCCGAGTGCGACGACGACAACCCCTGCACCGTCGACTTCTGCACGGCGGCCGGCTGCAGCCACAGCGCCGTCGCCGGGCCCTGTGACGACGGCAACGCCTGCACCTCCAACGACGCGTGCTCCAACGGGCTCTGCGTCGGCTCGCTCATGACCTGCGACGACGAGGACCCGTGCACGGCCGACGCCTGCGTCGCCGGGAGCTGCACCTTCACGCCGATCGCGGACTGCGTGCCGCCCAGCCCGGGCTGCGAGGGGAAGGTGTCCGGTCAGGCGTGCGACGACGGCGACGTCTCGACCGTGGCCGACCTGTGCGCCGCGGGGACCTGCCGGGGCTTCACGCTGACCCGCGTCACGCCGGCCGGCTCGGGCGAGAGCCAGCAGCTTCGGCGGGTGAGCGGCGCCCACGGGCGTTGGGTCACCGCCATGGCGCTGACCGACACGCTCGATGACGCCGCGGGGCTCCTCGCCGAGGTCTCCCCCGCCGGCGCGGTCTCGCCCTACGCCCCGACCCGGCACGCCGCCAGCTTCGTGGACGTCGACGGGGACTTCGCGATCGACGACGAGGCGGTCCTCTGGGTCTGGAGCGACGGCCAGTGGAGCGAGAACGAGGCCCTGCGCTGGGCCCTCGACGGCAGCGGCTTCGGCCTCCCCCACGGGATCTGGTCCATCACCGACGCCAACGGCCCGCTGCGCCTGTGGGCGGTGGGCGAGGGCGCCTTCGGGGGGCCGTGGATCCGTCGCTGCACGGCGTCGAACCCGACCGCGGTGGACGCCAGCTGCCACGTCCAGAGCGTCATCACCTCGGAGGATCCGGTGCTCCGCGCGGTCACCGGGCAGGAGGTGTGCGAGGGCGCGGCGTGCGCGCTGACCGTCGTCGCCCCCTCGGACACCTTCCATGCGACGGGCGCCGACGGCCTGCCGCGTTGGTTCAACGACGTCTACGCGCAGAACGGCACCGTCAGCGGCACCTGGCAGGTCGTCGCCTACGATCCCGGGCAGTCGGCGATGACGTCGAACGCCGCGGCGGCCGTGGACACCGGCGGCTTCATCGTGGTCGGCGGCTACGGCTACATGCGGACCAACGCCGTCACCGGGCTCTGGGCCCTCAACCCCATCACCGTCCTCGAGGACCAGGAGCAGCACCACTTCGAGGGCGTCTGGTCCGGCGACGGCGTCGTCGTGGTCGCGAGCTGGCGCGCCGTCGGCGTCGGCCTCCGGCGCCTCGAGCTCCTCGTCGCGGACAGCGCCAGCGACCTGCGGGAGCCCGCCAACTGGTACCTCCACGAGCTCGGCACCGAGAGCGGGACGGACGCCGGCGTCTTCGACGTCGACGGGGCTGGGGGCACCTGGATGGTCGTCGGGGCCGGGCGCTCCTCGGTCACGACCCAGACCCAGGGCCTCGTGTACGTCCGCAAGCCCTGAGCGCGGTTGGGCGGGCCGGGCCCGCGTTTAGGCGCGATACCGGTCACTTCGGGGTAACCCTCTGAGAACGAACACATCTTCCGACCACGGAGGCCACGGAGGGCACGGGGGATGTGTGGCCGCTCACGCCGAAACTCCGGGCGCGACCCGCTCCCCCCGCCGTGAGCTCCGTGCTCTCCGTCGCAAGAAAGACGTGCCGGTTCAGCGCCTTGTGGCCTGGCTGATCGGCGTTGCGTCTAGGCGCGCGCGCCCTGAGCGCGGTCGAGCGCGGCCAGGCGGTGCTTGAGCCGCTCGTTGACCACCAGCATCGCGCTGATCGGCACGCGGTCGCGGACCATGTCGCGGATCTGGGCGGCGATCGCGTCCAGGTCGCGCTCGGCGACCCAGCGGTCGAAGGAGACCGGCGGCGGCGCGTCCCCGTCCGGGTACGCGACGACGTCGTCGGCGAGGCGCAGGCGCACCATCCGCTCGAGGCTCGCGGTGAGCGAGCGCAGGAGCGAGTGCACGGCCAGGAAGTCCCAGCGGTCCTGGTAGCTCTGCCGCGTGATGGCGTCGACGAGCGCCAGGATCCCCGAGCCGGTGCCGAGGCCGAACCAGGCCCGCGCGACGTCTCGCGGGAGCGCGCCGGTCGTCATCACGATGCGCGCGACCGGGACGCTGTGCTCGAGCCAGCTCGCGCGCGCGAGCCGGGCCGAGAGCCCGCGGTCGAAGCCGCGCGCGACGAGCTCCCCCGTCGCCTCCCGGAGGCTCCGGCGGATCGCGTCGGGCACCACGGACTCGAGCTCGTGACCGAGCAGGTGGGCGACCTCGCGGACGGGGGCGAGGGGCTCCGCGCAGGTGAGGTCGAGGGCCTCCTCCCAGCCCCAGAGCAGCGCCCGCGCGGCGCGACCGACCACGTCCTCGAGCCGGATGCGGGCGCGGTAGCCGGCGTCGGTCGCCATGGGCTCGGCCGCGGCCGCGATGGCCTCGCGGAGGGGCCCGACGTCGAGCAGCTCGTCGCACAGGAGGGCGGCGGCGACGAGCTCGTGGGCGGGGCGCTCGGTCGCGATGGCGAGGGTCGGGAGCAGGGTCGCGCCGGCCACGTCGACGACGCGGTTGGTCTGCACGGTGGCCGCGATCCGGTCGAAGAGCAGGTGGTCCCCGATCGCCGCGTCGCACGCCTCGACGATCTCGGGCGGGAAGTAGTCCGCCACGAACGGGCGCAGCGTCTCGGCCGGGCCCAGGCGCTGCTCCTCGAGCCCGGCGTGGGCGTACATCTTGGCGTAGGACAGGAGCATCGCGAGCTCGGGGCGGACGAGCCCTTTGTCCACCTGGGCGCGCTGCTCGATGACCTCGGCGCCGCGGGGCATCCGGGTGACGCGCGGGGAGTAGCCGACGCGCTCGCGGAGGAACATCATGGCGTGGAAGAAGGCCCAGATGTCGCTCTTGCTGCGGAGCTCGTCGAGGGAGATGGCGAGGCTCTGGCGCGCGCAGTCTTCGAGGACCTGGTCGCGCACCGCGCCGCTCGCGTCGGCGAGGAGCTGCTCGCGCGCGCCGGCCGCGAGGACGCCCCGCTTCACGGCGTCGGCGAGGAGCACCTTGAGGTTCACCTCGTGGTCGGAGAGGTCGACCCCGGCCGCGTTGTCGACGGCGTCGGTGTTCACGCGGCCGCCGCGGGTCGCGAACTCGATGCGCGCCCGCATCGTCAGCCCGCGGTTGCCCGGCTCGCCGACGACCCGGCAGCGGAGCTGGTCGGCGTCGACCCGGACGCGGTCGTTGGCGGCGTCGCCGACGTCGGCGTGGCTCTCCTGGCTGCTCTTGACGTAGGCGCCGACCCCGGCGCTCCACATCAGGTCGACGTCCGCCCGGAGGATGAGGCGGATGAGGCCCTCGCCGCTGACCTCGGTCAGCTCCGTCCCGAGCCGCCGCCGGACCTCGCGGGACAGCGGGATCGCCTTGGCGCCGCGCGCGTGGACGCCGCCACCGGGCGACAGCGCCGCCGGGTCGTAATCGTCCCAGTCGGAGTGCGGGAGCGCGAAGAGGCGGGCGCGCTCGTCGTAGGAGCGGGCCGGGTCGGGGTTGGGATCGATGAAGACCCAGCGGTGGTTGAAGGCCCCGATGAGGCGCAGGGTGCGGCTGTAGAGGAGGCCGTTGCCGAAGACGTCGCCGGACATGTCGCCGATGCCGACGACCTTCACGGGGTCCCGATCGGGGTCGAGCCCGATCTCGAGCAGGTGCCGCCGGACCGCGACCCAGGCGCCGCGGGTGGCGATGGCCATGGCCCGGTGGTCGAAGCCGGTGGAGCCGCCGGAGGCGAAGGCGTCGCCCAGCCAGAAGCCGCGCTCGAGCGCCACGGCGTTGGCGGCGTTCGACAGGTGCGCGGTCCCCTTGTCCGGCGCGACCACGAGGTAGGGGTCGTCGTCGTCGTAGCGGAGGACGCGCGCCGGCGGGACGATCTGGCCGTCGACGACGTTGTCGGTCACGTCGAGCAGGCCGCGGATGTAGACGCCGTAGAGGGTGTCGGCGAGCCGCCGCGCCTCGCTCGGGTCCTCGGGGGGCGCCGTGAGGACGAAGCCGCCCTTGGCGCCGGTGGGGACGATGAAGGCGTTCTTGATGACCTGGGTCGTCAGGAGGCCCAGCACCTCGGAGCGGTAGTCGTCGAGGCGGTCGCTCCAGCGGATCCCGCCGCGCGCGACGGCGCCCGAGCGGAGGTGCGTCCCCTCGAGGCGCGCGTGGTGCACGTAGATCTCGTAGAGCGGGCGCGGCGACGGCATGTCCGTGACGCGGTCGCACGCGATCTTGAAGCTGAGGTAGTGCTCGCCGCGCTCGAGGCGGCGGTAGGTGTTGGTCCGGAGCGTGGCCTGCACCAGGTTGAGGAAGGTCCGCAGGATGCGGTCCTCCTCGAAGCCGCTGACGGCGTCGAGGGCGTCGAGGAGCTCCCGCTCGATGGCGGCCACGGCGCTCGCGCGGGCGGCCGGGGGCAGCGCGATGTCCGGGTCGAAGCGCGTCCGGAAGAGGCGGGCGAGGGTGTGGACGTAGCTCCGGTGGGCGATGAGCGTCTTCTGGACGATCTCGAGGGTGAGCTGGCTCCCGAGCTGCCGCGCGTACTGGAAGTAGGCGCGCAGCACGTCGACCTCGCGCCAGCGGAGGCGCCCCGGGAGGAGCACGCGGTTGAGGCGGTCGCTGCGCATCCGGCGGTCGAAGACGACCGCCAGGGCGGCGAGGAGCTCGTCGCGCTGGAGCAGCAGATCCGGGTCGCCGCGCCGCACCCGCAGGGTGTTGACGGTGACGCGGTCCGACACGTGGTCGGGGGTCACCTCGAAGGCGTACTGCTCGATGACGACGACGCCGAAGTTGTCGACGATCGGGAGGATCTCGGTCAGGAGCAGGTCGGTCGTGCCGTAGATGCGCAGCAGCGCCTCGGCCTCGGAGGCGCGGTTCGGGAGCAGCTCGAAGCGCCGGACGCCGCTCTCGAGGACGTTCTCGAGGTGCCGGATGTCGGCGAGGGCGTCCTGGGGGTCGGTGAGGTCGGCGTAGCCCTCGCTGAAGGCGTCGGCGTAGGCGTCGTAGAGCTGCGTCCCGCGCTCGGCGCCGAACTCGGCCTCGAGGACGCGCCGGAGCCGCATCTCCCACGGGGTGCCGACCTCCTCGAGCTTCCGCTCGATGGCGGTGAGGTCGACGTCGGTGAAGCCGGGGGCGCCGGTCAGGTAGAAGTGCAGGGCGACGGAGCCGAACTTGCCGAGGTGCACCCGGTGGTCGGCGTAGGTGGCGCCGAGCTCGACCTGGAGCACCATCTGCAGGAGGTGCCGGAGGTCGTCGGAGTAGTTCTCCTTGGGGAGCACGATGAAGGCGTAGGCGCTGCGCCCGTCGGGGGCGGTCGCGATGTGGGTCGCGATCTCGTGGGTGTCGGCGGCGTTCAGCGCCATCCGGATGAGCGCCTTGACCGCCTCGTCGTCGGCCTCGAAGAGGTACTCGACCGGCAGGGCGTTGAAGGCGTGCACCATCGCCTTGTGCTCGTAGCTCGAGCGGACGGTGCCCTCGCGGTCGAGGACGCGCTGGAGCTTGCGGCGCAGGATCGGGATGGTGCCGCCGGGCTCGCCGAGCCCCTTGTAGGTGAACATCCCGTGGATGACGAAGCCGCCGATGGCGTGCCCTTCGTGGTCGAAGGTGCGGACGATGATCTCGTCGACCTTGCCGCGGCGGTGCAGGACGCTGTCCTCGGAGGACTTGTGGATGCGGGCCAGCGGCGACGTCAGGGTCGGGCTCTCGGCCAGAAACGACAGCACCGAGGGCGTCCCGTCGCCGGCGGGGAGGAGGTCGTTGCGCACCGAGCCGAGCCCGCGACGGGGCAGGACGACGAAGCCGTCGTCGCGCTTGGCGTAGTAGCTGACCCCCATGAAGACGAAGTTGTCGCGCACGAGCCAGGCGAGGAAGTCGCGGACCTCGCTGCAGGCCGCCTCGGGGGCGCCGTCGAGGGTGGCGAGGTAGTCGAACTCGTTGGCGACCGCCTTGGCCTCGCGGTTCATGCGGTGGAAGTCGTCCACCATGTAGCGCGCGAGGGTCAGGCGCCGCTCGACCTCCGCCTGGACGTCCGCCGCCCCGCGCCGGTTCGGCCACTCGACGTACCAGCGGGTGTAGCTGACGTTCTCGGCGCCCTCCGCGCTCGAGTCGATGGCCTCGAGGGTGTCGTCCTCGGCGAGCTTGATGGGCAGGATGATGTGGAGGACGTTGTGGACCCGGACGCGCCAGTGCTCGGTGAAGAGCTTGAGCGTGTCGAAGATGAACGGCTGGTCCGGCATCAACGTCTCGATGATGCCGCCGTCGAGCCGGTAGCCGTGGGTCTCGCGGGTCGGCGTGAACGCCCGCACGGCCACCTGCCGCCCCGTCATCACCTGGGTGGCCCAGCAGAAGCTGTCGCGCAGCTGCTGTCCGAGCGTGCCCATGTTGTGACGGAAGAGGTAGGTGTCGTCGACGCGCCGCAGGACGGCGCGCGCGAAGGGCCCGAGCAGATGAGCACAGCTCGGGTCGTCGTTCGGACCCGGCTCGGCCAGCTCACCCAGGAGTCGGCTTATCAGCTCCGCGCGATCGAGGTGGCTGTGCATCATCTGCCCGTGGCGCCAGCGATTAGAAGGGGAGCATCCCGCCGCCGCCCTTGGCGGCCTTCTCGATGAAGTCCTTGGTCAGGGTGACCGAGACGGTCATCACCTGGCCCGAGCCCGAGATGTCGAGGCTCGACAGGAGGTCGGCTTCGGGGCCCTCGGCCATGCCGGCGGCGAGGCCGAGCATCGAGTCGAGCTGCGAGGCGGCCGCGCCGGCGTCGCCGCTGGCGAAGCGGATGGCGAGGCGGACGTCGATCTTGGAGCCGATGTTGGCCGAGACGGCGATGTGGGTGGGCTCGCCGAGGTCGCCGCCGCCGAGCATCCCGAGGCCGCCCATGCGCTCCATGCCCTTGGGCACGGGGCCGGCGAACCAGAAGGTCGCGCCCTGGTCCACGGAGGCGCGGAGGGCCTTGAGCTCCTCGCGGGAGTCGACCGACTTGGAGGCGCCGGAGGCGATGCCCATCGACTTCTTCACGAGGTCGCCGCTGCCGAGGACGACCGTCTGCGGGTCGATGACCTCGATCTCCTCGAAGCGCACGGGCATCTCGCCCATCGCCGCGAGCTCGGCCATCTTGGCGCTGGTGATGGCGCCCTTGACCTTGGTGGCGTCGAAGGCGCCGTTGCCGATCGCGATGACGCCGCTCGGCACGCCGCCCTCGCCCTGGATCGCGCCGAAGGCGAGGGTCTTGAGGTCGGTGAGCTTGATGCCCTGCTCGGCGAGCTGCTTGTCGACGGCGTCGAGCGAGAGGCCGGCGTCCGCGAGGGCCGACTTGAAGAGGTCGCTCTTGAGGACGCCCTGGACGTCGACGCCGCCCACGTAGTCCGCCTCGGCGGGGATGTGCGCCGACGCGAGCTGGGCCGCGGCGCCGCCGCCGCCGCCGCCCCGCAGGACGAGGAAGAGCACCACCGCGATGACGACGACCGCGAGGATGGCGATGAGCGCGATAGGAGCCTTGCCACGCGGGCGGCGCGCGAGGACGGAGCTGTTCGTCACGGGAACCTCATTGTCAGGGCTTGGGACCGGGTCCAACCGGTCGACGGGCGGCATCATGCGCAATGCGGGTGCCGCCGTAAAGCACCGGAACGGGGCGCGCGGGCGCGACTCAGTCGACCTTGCAGAACTTCAGCGTGCTGCCGCTGCAGTGGGTCCCCTCGGGGCAGTCGCCGTCGTCGAAGCAGCCGATGCTGCAGGTGCCGAGGTTGCAGGTGCCGTCGTTGACGCCGGCGATCCCGCACTGGTCGAGGCCCGGGATGCAGCTCTTGCCGGTAAGGAGATCGCGGATGGCCGCGCAGGTGTGGTAGGCGACGAGCCCGTCCTCGGGCCGGCACTGGCCGCCGTCGCAGAAGAAGCTGCGCGGGCAGTCGTTCGAGGTCGCGCAGGCGATGGAGCAGGCCGACTCGACGGGCGCGTTCTCGGCGTAGATGGGGATGCACATGTCGCCGAAGAGGCCGCACTGGGAGTCGGCCGTGCAGGTCTCGCAGAGGGCGAGCTTGTCGGTCGGGCGGCACGCGCCGTAGAAGGGCTCGCAGTCGCCGGAGGCGCACTCGCCGTCGCCGGCGCACGCGTCGACGCAGCCGCTGCCCTCGAGGCACGCCGGCGCTTCGCCGCAGGTGATGGTCACGCAGGCGTCGCCGCAGGTCTGCTGCGCCGTCCAGAGCCGGTCGGCGTCGCAGGCCTCGACGCCGCTCCCGCCGCAGCGCTCGGCCCCGGGCTCGCACG
>SBGO01000777.1 GCA_006226565.1 Deltaproteobacteria bacterium
CCGTCCTGCTCCATCGCGACGAGGAGCGCGTCGACCGGATCCGCCGGCGCCTCGGCCGGCGCCTCGGCCTCCGCCTCCTCCTCCGCGGCGACCGGCAGCGCGACCTCGTCGCCGGAGAGCGGCCGCGGCGGCTGCCGGAGGCCCGACAGCTCGTCGAGCTCCTCGTCGACGATCGAGGGGCGCTCGGTGCGCTCCGTCCGCATGTCGTCGTCGCCGCCGTCGTCCAGCTCGTCCTCGGCCAGATCCCAGCGGCGGAGCCCATGGGCCACCCGCCGCGGCTCCGACATGACCGGGGCGCGGCTCGGGAAGAGGTCGACCAGGAAGCGCGCGATCTCCTGCGGGCCCACGCGCAGCCGCGCCTCGAAGAGGTAGTCCTGCACCGCCTCGTACAGGGCGTCGGCGCTCTGGTAGCGCTGGTCGGGGTCGCGCGCCAGCGCCGTGCGGATGATGTCCTGCACCGGCCGCGGGATGTACTCGTGGCGCTCCATGCGGCGCGTGATGCGCGCCTTGCGCACGTTCGCCATGGTCTGGAGCTCGCTCTTGCCCATGAAGAGGCGCTTGAGCGTGAGCATCTCGTAGATGAGCGTCCCGACCGCGAAGATGTCCGAGCGGTGGTCGATCTCGGTCCCGCTGACGAGCTCCGGGGACATGTAGCTGAGCTTGCCCTTGAGCCCGTCGTGGCGCACCACCGAGGCCGCGCCGAGCCGCGTCTCGGCCTCGAGGTCCGCGCGCGCGACGCCGAAGTCCGTCAGCTTCACCTCGCCGCGGTTGCCGATCATGATGTTCGCCGGCGAGACGTCGCGGTGGATGATGTTCAGCGGGCGCCCCGCGTGGTCGACGGCGCCGTGGGCGTAGGCCAGCGCGCGCGCGACTTCACCGGCGATGTAGACCGCGATCTCGGTCGGCACCCGGACCTGCCGCCGCGCCGCCCGCTGCAGCACGCGCAGCAGATCGACCCCCTCGACGTACTCCATCGTCACGAAGTAGACGCCGTCGATCTCGCCGAGATCGAAGATGGGGACGATGTTGGGGTGGTGCAGCGACGAGCAGAGCTTCGCCTCGGTGACGAGCATGTCGATGAACGCCTTGTTGTTGGCGAACATCGGCAGGATCTTCTTCACCACCAGGATGCGCTGGAAGCCCGCGGCGCCGGTCGCGCGCGCCTTCCACACCTCGGCCATCCCGCCCTCGCCGATCTTGTCGAGCAGCTCGTATGGTCCGAAGCGTTCACCCATGCCGTGCGATACCCTTGTCGCGCTCTCTCGTTGTGCAACGCAGCGTACCGGGGCGCGGCGCCGAAGTCACTCGGTCGCCCCTATCGCCACGGCGCCCGAGCGCCGCCGTGGCGCGGTGCGTGCAGCACGCCCCTGCGGCGACGAGCTAACGCTCACCCCGACGTGCCGTCAACGCTAGATCCGCCATCCGGGCGTCGCCGCGCCGTCTCGCGATTCGCGCATCGTCGCGGATCGCGGCCCAGGACGCCGGGGCGCGCGCCGGTGCGTCAAGGCGCAGCCCCCGGGCCGCGGGTCCAGCAGTGGGCGTCGCGCTCGGTGTCGTCACCCTCGGCCTTGGTGACCTCGATGAGCAGCGGGATCTGGTCGACGGCGTAGGTCTCGATCGCGGCCGCCACCTCGGCCCGGCTCTCGAGATCGGGCGCCTCGTGGAGCGCCACCGCGTGGATCCACGCCTGCTCGCGCCAGCCGGCGAGCACCGCGTACGGCAGCGGCGGCAGCTCCGCGATGATCGGGTCGAAGCGCTCCGCGGCCTCGGCGATCAGCGGCCCGTAGACCCCCTCGAGCGCGACGTTCGCCTGGTCGTGGTCGGCCTTGGCGCCGGCGGCCACCGACCCGATCTCCTCGAGGACGTAGGGGAGGTCCCGCTGCACGTGGGCGTTGGTGCCGAGCGCGATGTTGCCCGCGGCGTTCACGCCCCCCTCGTCCGCGATCTCGAAGGCGATCCGCCACGCCTCGGGCACCGCCTCGCGGTCTCCGCCGTGCCACGCCTCGTACGCCGCGAAGTAGTAGCCGGCGAAGACGACGTCCTGGTGGTTGATCCGCGCCGGCTCGGCGAAGTACCCGGGCGTCCGGATCGCGACCTGCAGGGCCTCCGTGGTCCGCAGGTAGGCGAGCGCGAAGAGCGCGTCGTGGTCGCAGGTGGACGCCAGCGCCTCGTAGTGGGCCTCGAGCGCGGCGATGACCACGTCGAGGCACGCGTCCTCGCCGTCGGGGCAGCCGTCGAGCGCCCAGAAGCCCGCGCGCGGGTCGTCGGCCGCGGCGGGGGCCTCGAGCTGGGCGCAGCCTGCGACGAGCGCGCACGCGGCGGCGCCCACGATGGAGATCGAACGCATCGGTCTGCCTCGGGTCCGAAGGCCGGCGGTCTGGAGTGCCGGCGCGGGAAGTTTCCAGGTCGACGAGTCATACGTTTCGGCGCCGCCGAGCGCAACGATCCCGAGCTGGCCTGGCAGTTCGGGCGGTCTTCGGCTACAGACGGAGGTCCAGCCTGGAGAAAGATCGATGCCGAATCCCGTGATGAGGGCGTGCGGGTGCGTGCTCGTCCCGCTGCTCGCGGCGTGCGCCGGCGGTGACCCGTCCGGCGACGCGACCGTCCAGATCCCGCCGCCTCCAGCCGAGGCCGTGGCGATCCCCCGGACCGTCGCGCCGCGCCTCGGCGACGCCGACGCCGGCTGGGACTACCTCCGCTACGGCGACTTCGTCGGCACCGGCGTGCCCTTCGAGATCTTCTCGCGCGTCGTGGGCGAGGACGAGGCGAACGTCCTCGGCCGGACCGGCGACAACGCGCTTCTGCCGCCCTACGCCAACGCCTTCGAGGCGCCCAACGGCGTGTGGGTGGCCGCCGGAACGACCTGCATGGGCTGCCACGGCGGCGAGCTGAACGGCGCGTTCGTCCCCGGGCTGGGCAACGGCTTCCTCGACTTCACCCCCCAGGTGTCGGGCATCTTCGACGCGCTCTCGGCCTTCATCACCGCCGAGTACGGCGCCGACTCGCCCGAGGCCGAGGTGAGCGCCATCTACCTGCGCGGCGCGCGCGCGACCCAGGACCAGATCCAGACCGCCTTCCGTGGCGTGAACCCGGCCATGCGGATGGAGCTCCAGGCCGCCGCCCACCGCCGCCCGGCCGACCTGACGTGGTCCGAGGAGCCCGTCCACGTCGCCCCGCCGACGACGCTGGCCTCCGACGTGCCGCCGCTCTGGAACGTGAAGAAGAAGACGGCGCTCTACTACAACGGCATGGGCCGCGGGGACCTGACGCGCCTGCTCATGCTCATCGGCGTCGTGGGCATCGTCGACGGCGACCAGGCGGCGAGCATCGACGCCCACGCCCCCGACGTCATGGCCTGGATCCACACCCTCGAGCCGCCCGCCTTCCCCGGCTCCGTCGACCCCGAGCGGGCGCGCTCGGGGCGGGCCGTCTTCGAGCAGACCTGCGCGCGCTGCCACGGCACCTACGGCGACGACGAGACCTACCCGGGCCTGTGGCTCCCCGCCGAGGTCGTCGGCACCGACCCCGAGTACGCCCGCTTCTTCGCCGAGCAGACCGACTTCGTCGACTGGTTCAACGCCAGCTGGTACGCGAGCGACGGCGCGACCCACGCCGACGCCGGCGTCGGCTACGTGGCGCCGCCCCTCGACGGCATCTGGGCGACCGCGCCGTACTTCCACAACGGCTCCGTGCCCACCCTCGACGCCGTCCTCGACTCGGGCCGGCGCCCCGCGCGCTGGCGCCGCGACTTCGGCTCCTCGGACTACGACCTCGAGCGCGTCGGCTGGCCCCACGAGGTCACCGACGAGACCGGCAAGGACGTCTACGACACGACCGCCTTCGGCTTCGGAAACGGCGGCCACACCTACGGCGACGACCTCGGCGACGAGGCCCGCGAGGTCCTGCTCGAGTACCTGAAGACCTTGTGAGCGCCCGCGCTCGCGCTCGCGAGCCGGATGCGGTATGGGCAAGGCGTCCAGAGCTCTACGCTACCCCCGGGGGCCCCATGCGTCGCGCGATCGTCCTGCTCTCCACGTCGCTCCTGCTGATCGCCGCGTGTGGCTCCGACGCGCCCGGCGACGGCGCGCCGACCAAGGCGGAGGCCGCCGTCAGCGCCGGCAAGAGCGACTCGGGCCGCGACCTCTGCGAGGTCTACGGCTGGTACGGCGACGGCGAGTGCGACACCTTCTGCGTCAGCCCCGATCCCGACTGCGGCGCCGCGACCGATCCGCTCGCCCGCTGGAGCGCGTCCTGCCGCCTGGGCGACGCCGGCTGGCTCGACCTCGTCGAGGACCTCACCCTGGTCTCGATCGAGACGCTCACCCCGGCCTCCGACCTGACCGGCGCCCAGGAGCAGCACCTCGTCGTCGGCCTCGACGTGGCCAGCGTCGCCGACGCCTTCGACTGGACCGACGACGGCGAGATCGCGCTCTACGGGCTCGGCCCCGCCGGCCACGACGCCACCGTCTGGCTCTACCGCTACTACGCCGGCGACACCGAGGTCGGCTTCTTCGTCCGCCCCGACGGCGCCGAGGTCCTCGCCCGCATCGAGGACGGCTCCCTCGACGGCGACTGCTCGGCGTCGCTGACCACCGATGCCTCGCCGGTCGCCGCCCCCGACGTCTGGCGCCTCGAGTGCTTCCTCAACGACAACGGCGTGGACCTCCTGCGCGTCAGCCTCGGCGCCGAGCGCGAGGTCGGCCCCGACGCCGCCCTCACCGCCGTCGAGCAGTCCCAGATCCTCGCCGGCATGGCGGACTACGACCCCGCCTCCCTCGCCGACGCCTTCGACGCCACCGACGACGGCGCCTTCTTCGTCCGCGCGATGACCGACCCCGACTCCGGCGACGCCTTCACGCTCTACCGCTACTACGCCGGCGACACCCAGGTCGGCTTCGTCGTCCCCGCCGACGCCAGCGACGTGAAGGCCACCGTCGAGGACGGCGACCTCTACGGCTGCTCCCTGGGCTTCGTCACGCCCTAGCGCGCGCGCTCCCGCCGAGGCGGCGCCCCAGGGCCGGACGTCGCGACGAGGGTGTGGGCGTAGGGGGTATCGGCGGCCACGTAGCCGACGCGGACCGGTCCGTCGACATCGAGGTACGCGGTACCGGGGATGAGCCCCTCGGCGTTGCTCACCGAGAAGGACCACACGATCTCGGGGTAGACGCTGGCGGCGTCGCCGCTCGGAAGCGCCTCGTCCTCGGCGCGCACCCGCGCGTGGGCCTCCAGCGTGCAGTCGCCGGTCGGCAGGGCGCTCGGATCGGGAAAGAGGAACCAGGTCGCCCCGAGGCTCCCGTCGCGGAACGCCGAGAGGCTGGTCGCCACGTCGTCGCCCAGCGGCACCGTGAGCGTGTCGGCGCCCGCGCAGTGGACGCGCAGGTCGTCGAAGTCGAGCACCGGCGGCGTGTCACGGGTCGACTCGCACATCACGACGAGGTGCGGTGTGCGCAGGTGACCGGCCATGCCCGCGTTCCAGGCGGCGGCGCAGGTGAGGCCGGCAAACCGCGCCCGAACGTCGTCGGCGGTGCGAATGACGCGCGCGATGGGCGTCTCGAGCTGGATGAACACGTCCTGATTCAGGCGGCAGGTCACTGTCGTCGTCAGCGTGGGCGGCGGCCAGAGCTCGAGGGGCTCCGAGGTGATGATGGGGGTGATGCCGTCGTAGCCTTGCGCCTCGCCGTACAGGCCGACGAGCTCCGCCGTGAGCGCGTTGTCCTCGGCCCCGGGGGCCGCATCGCACGGACCGACGAAGCTCAGGGCGCCGTGACCGTCGCCGTGGATCGAGGACTGCACCGCCTGCTCCCACACCATGCGCGGCGGGGTCTCACCGTTCATCACCCGCAGCCGCCACACGCCGTCCCGAATCGCGTCGTCGCCGTACGCCTGGACGGCGATGTCGAAGAACCCCTGCTCGGCGGGCTTCATCAGGGCGACGTCGAGGTGGACCAGGGTGTCCACGCCCGCGACGCAGGTCGCGTCGCGCAGGAGCGTCCCCGGGTCCTGATACGGGAGCCCCGTGGCGAGCGTGTCGCCGAACCCGCCGGCGTCGTCGAGGACCTCCTCGAAGACGCCGACGACGTGGACCTCGACGCGGTGCGGCCCGAGGCGCGCGTCACAGGGGATGGAAGCGACCGCGGTCGGGCTGACGCTCGGGACCCACAGGGTGCGCTCGCGGGTCCAGCCGTCGTCGCCCGCGTCCGGTCCGGCGGCGACGTCGACCACCGCCGTCCCGATCCCCGCCAGGTTGAGCGGCACCACCTCGACGCGGAGGGTGCCGCGGTACGCCGCGTCGATGCCCCCCTCGGCCCCGGAGTCGAGGCAGGCGGCGAGGGGCAGGGCCAGGAGAGCGAGGAGAACGCTGGGTCTCACCGGGGCTCCAGGGGATCCGCGACGTGGTCGTAGTGGGCGCCAGCGATGGCGGGGGCGCTCGTGTAGGTGATCGTGATCGGTCCGCCGAGGTCCAGCCACGCGTCGGCGCAGACCGGGCCGCTGGCGCCGCTCAGCGGGATCGTCCACGTGATCCGCGGGTAGACCAGCCAGAAGGAGGCCGGCACCTCGGTGCTCCGCCCCGGCACCCCGGCGACCGGGGACGGGAGATCGACCGTCCCCGCCGTCGTGAGGACGCAGCTTCGGGCCCCGAGCGTCGCCGGATCGATGGACGGGCTGGCGAGCCACCACGTCCCGGAGCCGCCGCCCGGCAGGTGATCGGCCGTGATGGCACCGACGCCCTCCTGGGTCGGGTCGCGCCGCGCCACCTCCTCGCCGTCGCAGCGCACGACGAGGTCGTCGAGGTGGAGCGTCGGGATGCGGTCGTTGGGGGTCTCACAGCTGAAGTGCAGCACGGCGGGGCTGGCCTCGGTCGCGCACCACCAGGAGGCGTCGCAGAGCGCGTCGCCGATGCGCGCGAGGTTGGGCCCCGCCTCCCACTCGAAGCGCGCCACCGTCACCGCGTAGCCCAGGTACGTGTCCTGGTTCTCGGCGCACGTCGCCTCGCGCGCGATGACCGGCGGCGGCCAGATCGGGACCGCGCCGTCGGGGCTGGCCTCGCCGAAGTCGCCCGCGCGGTCGACGTCGTCGGCGTAGAGGCCGACGAGCCGTATCTCCTGCCCGTTCACCGCGGTGCCGTCGCCCGAATCGCACGGGCCGACGTAGCTCGACTCGCCGGCGCTGTCGCCGTACCCGGACGAGGAGATGCGCTGTTGCCAGTACGTCTCCGGCGGCGCGTCGGCGCTCAGGACACGCAGGTCCCAGACGGAGTCGCCGATGTCCCCGGCGCGCAGGAGGATCCCCGTGTCGAAGAAGCCCGGGTTCGCCGCCAGCATCGGCGCGACGTCAGCGCCCGGGGCCTCGGTGCCGTCGACGCCCGCGGCGTCCGCGTCGGGGGAGGCGTCGGAGGTCCTCGCGCCGAGGCACCCTCCGACGAGGGGCAGAAGACCCACCAGCATCCACTTCCATCGCATGCGAACCCCGGGGTGGCGGCCGCAGACTCGACCGCACCCCGCAGGATAGCACGCCGCTACTTGAAGACCGAGTCCCGACGGTTCTTGAAGATGCCGGGCACGAGGTCCTTCTTGAGCTCGAGCAGGCGGCCGAACTCGACCTTCCGGTGGGCGTCGAGGATGTCGAGGCCGGGGCCGCGCGCGGTGCCCTCGAAGGCCTGGGCGTCGAAGATGTAGAACTTCGAGGCCGGCTCCTTCGGGGCGGCGGCCGACGCGACGGCGGGCGCGCCGAGGGTGAGGGCGACGAGGGCCGCGACGATTCGCTTGAGCTTCATACGGTTCTCCTCCGGTGGTGGGCTGGGATCACTTGAACGTCTTGCGCCGCACGGTCTCCGCGAGCGCGCCGAGCAGGTCCTTGTCGAGGGGCTCCCGGAGGCTGGCGACCGAGGTGGGCTCGGCCTCTTCGCCCAGCGCGAGCGTCAGCATCGGCGGGAGCTCCAGCCGCTCGACCATCGGCGGGCTCACCTCGAGGCGCGCGACCAACGGCGGGGCCACGGGTCGCGGCGTGACGCGCCGCCGCGGACGCACCGTCGGGGCCGGCGCCGGGGGGACGGCGCGGGTCACGTCCGC